>JBEILM010000240.1:0-4233 GCA_040379205.1 Gemmatimonas sp. | reverse complement strand
TTGCGACAGATGGGACTGGGGAAGGCACTGACGCTGCTCGTCGGAGGCTTCGCCCTGGCCATCGCCCAGGGCACGGTGGACAGGCTCGAACTGCCCGTCTACGCGGAGCTGGCAGGAAACCTTGTGACCTGGATGGCGCCGCCCATGCTGGTGCGCAGCGCCATCACCGGCTATCGCCGCAGCAATGGCCTGTCGGCATGGCTGTACGCCTTCGTGCGCAAGCCGCTCGCCCAGCGGCTGGTGGGATGGCTGGGTGGGCGCACCCAGCGAGCCGCCCGCCCCATCCCCGCCGATGTCCCCACCGAGGTGCTGCTGGGGCAGGCCGCGTCCGACATCCTGGCGCGCCTTCCGGCCTCGCTGCAGCAGGAGTTGAAGGCGCTCCCCGCCGCCGCGCTCGCCCTCGCCGAGGAAGCGGTGGCACTCCGCGCGCGGGCCACCGCCATCAGCGGCGAACAGCGGCGTCTCCGCGCCGCGCGCCCCGATGCCGCGCACGGGCAGCGCATCGACGCCGAACGCGAAGCCGTGCAGGGGCGCCTCGGCGCCACCATTGCGGCCCTCGAGTCCGTGCGCCTCGACCTGCTGCGCGTGGAGGCCCAGCAGAGCCTCCCCGGCAGCCTCACCGAGCAGCTAGACGTGGTCCGCGACCTGCAGCGCCGTGTCGATGCCGCCGACGATGTGCACCGGTTGCTGCGCCCCTGGCGTCCGGAGCCAACACCAGTCTGATCGTGGTGTAACTTGGGCGGATCCCCGGTGTCGATTGCCACCTCCCGCCCTCGGTACCATGCCCGTATCCCTGCCTGTCTCGCGCCGTGCCGTCCTTGGCGCGGCAGCGATCCTCTCGCTGCTTGCCTGCGCCACCGGCGACCAGCCCCCCGCGGCGGACTCTGCGGCCGCCGTGGCCACTACCCTCGCTCCCGACACCGGCGACTGGGTCGATGGCGACGAGCGCATCGCGTGGTCCAGCGACATCGTCGACGGCGCCATCACCGAAATCACCGAGCAAGTCACGTTCGGTACCGACGGGCGTGCCGAGCGCGTACTGCGCTTCACACCCGAGGGCGCCCTGACCGCGTACACCGAGACGCGCACCCAGACGGCGCAGTCCCCCGATCGCACACCGGCCCCGATGACCGTGCAGTTGCGCCTCGAGTTCGCCGGGGATTCGGTCACCAGCAGCAGCAAGACGGTCGATGGTGCCGATACGCCGCTGCAGCCGTACGAAATCGATGCCATCACGCGGCATGCCGCCGCCATCTACGCCCATCTTCGCCAGCCGTCGTCCTCCCGGAACTGAATCGTGACCGACTTCGAGACCCTAGGCGCCTTCTACCTCGGCAAGCGCTACGACATCCCCTCGCGCACCCGGCAGGACGATCTCGTCCTGTACGATGCCAAGGATCTGACCACGCACGCCGTCATCATCGGCATGACCGGCAGTGGCAAGACCGGTCTCGGCGTCGGCCTGCTCGAGGAGGCGCTCATCGATCGTGTGCCGGTCATCGCTGTGGATCCCAAGGGCGATCTGGGCAATCTCGCGCTGCGTTTTCCTGGCCTGGCGCCCTCGGATTTCCGCCCCTGGGTCGATCCCCAGCAGGCGACGAACGCCGGCATGACCGCCGACGCCTTCGCGGAGCAGCAGGCGTCGCTCTGGAAGAACGGTCTCGCCGGGTGGGGGCAGGATGGGGCGCGCATTCAGCGCCTCTCCGATGCGGCCGAGGTGACCATTTATACGCCGGGCAGCACCGCCGGCCGACCGCTGTCGCTGCTCAAGGCGTTCGACGCGCCGCCCGCCGCCATCCGCGACGACGCCGAGGCCTTGCAGGAACGCGTCAACGCCACCGCCACCAGCCTGCTCGCGCTGCTCGGCATCGACGCCGATCCGATTTCGAGCCGTGAGCACATCCTGCTCGCCAACCTGCTGCATCACGCGTGGCGCGACGGTCGCAGCCTCGACCTCGCCGGCGTCATCGGCGGCATTCAGAATCCGCCGTTCACCACCGTGGGCGTCATGCCGCTCGACACGGTGTTTCCGCCCAAGGACCGCCTGACGCTCGCGATGCAGCTCAACAACCTGCTCGCGGCTCCGGGCTTCCAGACGTGGATGCAGGGTGAGCCGCTCGATACGGCAAGCCTGCTCTACGATGCCCACGGCAAGCCGCGCGGCTCGGTGATTTCCATTGCGCACCTCGGCGACGCCGAGCGCATGTTCTTCATGACGCTGCTGCTGGCGGACATTCTGGCGTGGGTACGCACGCAGCCGGGCACGGGGTCGCTTCGCGCCATCCTGTACATCGACGAGCTGTTCGGCTACATGCCGCCGGTCGCGAATCCGCCCAGCAAGGTGCTGCTGCTCACGCTGCTCAAGCAGGCGCGCGCCTACGGACTCGGCGTGGTCCTGGCCACGCAGAATCCGGTGGACCTCGACTACCGCGGCCTGTCGAACACGGGGACCTGGTTCATCGGACGCCTGCAGACCGAACGTGACAAGATGCGCGTGATGGAGGGACTGGAAGGCGTGTCGGGAGGGCAGCCTTTCGACAAGGGAGCCATGGAGCAGACCATCGCCGGCCTCGGCAAGCGCGTGTTCCTGCTGCACAGCGTACACGAGCCGGCGCCCATCACCTTCGAGACGCGCTGGACGATGTCGTATCTCGCCGGTCCGATGACGCGCGAGCAGATCCGCAGCGTCAGCAGCCAGCAGCCCAGCGCACCGTCTGCGCTTCCAACCGGTGCGGCGGCCGTGCCCGGCATCGGAGCCACCGGCAGCACCGGCGGCAGCGTTGGGGCGCTCGATGCACGGCCGGCGTCGCATGCGCCCGTGCTGCCCCACGACATCGCCCAGTACTACCTGCCGCCCACCCGCGATGGCGGGAGCCTCGCCTATCACCCCATGGTGCTCGGCCTCGCCGACATCAGCTTCGCCAACGCCAAGCTCGGCGTCACGGAGCAGCGGCGGGTTGCCCTCATGGCCTCCATCGACGACGGCCCGATCGCCCTGGAGTGGGACAGCGCCGAACGCGCGGAACTCGATCCGTCGGCGCTCGAGCGCGGGCCACGCCATGGCGCCAGCTTCGGTACCCTGCCCCCTTCGGCGGCCAACCCCAAGAGTTATGCGGCGTGGGCCAAGACCTTGCCCAAGTGGATCATCGCCAACGAGCAGGTCACGCTGTACAAGAGCGCGGCATTCAAGGCCACGTCGGCCCCGGGCGAGTCGGAGCGGGACTTCCGCATCCGCTTGCAGGTGCTGGCGCACGAAGCGCGCGACGCGAAGATCGAAACGCTCCGCGGCAAGTACGCCACGCGGCTGTCGTCGTTGCAGGAGCGCATCCGTCGCGCCGAACAGGCGGTGCAGCGTGAGCAGCAGCAGGCCACCCAGGCCAAGATGGACACCGCGATTTCAGTGGGTGGGGCCATTCTTGGCGCGATCTTCGGGCGCGGCAAGGTCGGCGTGGGGACGCTGAGCAAGGTGGGCACCGCCGCCCGCGGGGCGGGGCGTGCCTCCCAGCAGGCCAGCGACGTCGCGCGGGCCGTGGAGAGCGTGGACGCGCTGCGCACGCAGTTCGCCGACCTCGAGGCGCAGTTGCAGGCCGAAGTCGACACGTTGGGTGCCGCGTACGATGCGCAGCAGGAGTCGCTGGAGACCGTCGTGGTGAAGGCCAGGAGCAGCGACGTGCACGTGCAACTGGTCGCGCTGCTGTGGGTGCCTTACACCAAGGACACTGCCGGACTGGCCACCGCCGCCTGGCGGTGACCGACGCCCGCATCAGAGGGCGTTGAAGACCCAGGCAATGAGGTAGGCCAGCAGGAACGCCACGCCGCTCTCGGCGATGGCGGAAGTGTCCAGGCGGATGGCATGGGCGGCCGCGCGGCGGGTGGAACGAGGCATCGGGAGCTCCTGGTGAAGGACACGTCGGTGAGAAACTGACGCCCGATGCCCGCCCGAGGTCACCGCCGCCGGCTGTTCAGCGCCCAGTCGTAGCTGCGTCCCTGTACGATCGGCTGCCCCTTGGCAAGCCGTTCCCGCTGCGGCTCGGTGGGGCGGAGGGTCAGGTACGGCGCCACGAAGGCCACCAACTCCTGCCGGCTGCTCCCGAAGTCCTGCTGGTACGCCAGCAGGAAGCGATTCACCCCCAGCACGCCGTTGCGGTACCAGGTCCGGGCGGTGTCGGAAAGGAAACGGCGGGTCTGGTCTTCGAGCTGCGTATCCAGCCGGGCACCCGTGTACGCCTCGCT
>JBEILM010000239.1:0-4276 GCA_040379205.1 Gemmatimonas sp. | reverse complement strand
GGCGCCAACCTGAGCGGCGCCAACCTGAGCGACGCCAACCTGAGCGGCGCCGACCTGAGCGGCGCCAACCTGAGCGGCGCCAACCTGAGCGACGCCAACCTGAGCGGCGCCGACCTGAGCGGCGCCAACCTGAGCGGCGCCAACCTGAGCGGCGCCAACCTGAGCGACGCCAACCTGAGCGGCGCCGACCTGAGCGACGCCAACCTGAGCGGCGCCAGCCCGCCCATCCGCATCGCCTCGCTGTGCTTCGGCGGATGGCCTGTCACAGTCACACCGGAGAAGACGACCATCGGCTGCCAGACGCACCCGAACGAAAAGTGGTTGGCGTGGCAACCGGCCGACGTGCGCGAGATGCACTGGTACGCCGATGTGTGGTGGGCTCGGCACCGTGAGGCGGTGTGCGCGGTGATTCGCGACGTGATGCAGCCGGTGGCCGACGAGGCCGCAGGGAGGGCGTGAACATGGAAAAGCACTTTGTCACGCACTTTGTCACCTTCTATTCGCCGGGCACCTTCCTCTCTGAGGAAACCACCAAGCCAATCGACTCGTGGAACGTCGAGGCTGCGAAGGAGATGGCCCGCGATGTCGTGGAGCGATGCGGGGCGACCCCATACTGCTTCGTGTTCACCACCCGTAGGCGCGAGTCTGACAAGCTGGACAGTCGCGAGGTCGCGCGGAGCAGTCGCTACTTCCTTGGCGGCAAGGTGATGACGGTTTCCGACGTTGAGCGCGAGATGCCCGATGAGCGCATTCTGCTCTCCAACATGCGTTGCAACCGCATCGAACGCGTGGTCGTCAATGACAACTCGTGGCGGTCGGTGCAGCCGCTGGGAGAGGGCGACACCGTTATCGACTGGGAGGTCGCTCCCAAGCGCAAGGCCAAGAAGGCCGGGAGGCGCGCGTGAACGACGTTCCCAACGCACTTGCCGCCGAAATTGAGCGCCTGCAAAAGCGCCTTCGCTCCGCCGAGTTGCTTATCGACGAGTGCGCCGATGCGCTCGCCGAATACGAGGACACGAACGACGGCGACGGTGGCAGGCCGATCGCCAACCGTGCGATGCAGGCCAGGACCGCGATCGAGGAATGGAGGAACTACCGATGAGCGACCGACCGACAATCAACTACCAGCCGGACGAGGTTGGTGATGCCATGGCCAATATCATCCTCGATCTACGCGCGCAGCTGGCGGCGGCACTGACCCAACTGGAGGAGCAGCGCACGCGCGCGGAGGCGGCGGAGCAGGAGTTGCGCGAATACACCGAGCTGGTGTTCCGTGAGCGCAAGGCATGGGGAGGCAAGCCACCCCCCTTCCGCGATGATGGGCGGTTCAATAAGTGCGGTGACTGCTCTCTATGGATGACGAGGGGGTGCCCGATGGAAAGGCGCGACGAAAAAACAGGTCGATGGCATGGCCCGAGCAGCAAAGACGCTCCATGCGACAAGTTCGCCGCCGCGCGTGAGGTGCTGTCGTGACCCTCGCTTCTTCGACCGCATCACGGCCGACGACATCGGCGCGTGCGTCCTGATCCTTCTGTTCCTGGCTTCGGCCTTCTGGGTGACCCTGTGACCTCTACCGCCATCAAGCACCTTGGCTGCCCCGGCCACCTGATCGTCGCGCGCTACTGCCGCTGGCACCGCCACACGCAGATCGACGGCCCTGGCGGTTCGTGGCGTGTCAGCACGATCGGCAACTACTACGTCGGCGACCAACTGACGACCGTCTCGGGCGCCTCCGACGACGCCTACTTCGAGACGATGGCGTTCCCGACCGCGATCAACGGGAGCGCCCAGGATAGTGGCGGTTGCGGATGTCGCCCGGTCCTGGACTGGTCCGGCGAGCGATGCCGCCACTACGCCACCGCTGGCGAGGCCGATGCGGGGCACGAGGCAGCGGTCGCGGACCTCGCGGCTCGCGCATCGCGCTCGGAGGTGACCCTGTGACCACCACAGCCACCGAGCCCCTCAACCGAGCCCTGACCGTGGGCGGCAGCGACGTCGCGGGGATCTTGGGCATCAGCCCGTTCCGCACGCCGCTCGACGTCTGGCGCGAGAAGTGCCTAGGCCAGCGCGACCACATCGACACGCCGGGGACCCGCGCCGGCACGCGCTTCGAGCCGTACGTGCTGGCCGCCTACGCGGCACAGCTGCCGGCCGGCTCGACCGTCGCGAAGCCCGACCCGCTGGTGCGCGACCACCTTCGCGCCTCGCCGGACGGCATCGCGACCGTGCGAGGGTGGCCGCGCTTGGTCGAGATCAAGACGACCGTGTTCGCGCAGGACTGGGGCGCCTCCAACTCCGAGGACGTCCCGCTGCACTACGCGGTGCAGGCCATGTGGTATCTCGACCTGCTCGAGCTCGAGGAGGCGGACTTCCCGGTCCTGATGTGGCCGTACGAGATGCGGGACCTGCTCGGCCTCACGCCGCCCGAGATCGTCGCCCAGTGCGAGCTGCGCACGCTCCGGCTCGCCTACTCGCCCGCGATGGCCAGCAGGCTGCGGAGTGTCGTCGAACGCTTCTGGCACGACCACGTTCTGCCCGCCGTCCCGCCGCCGTCGATCGACCTGGAGGACGCCAAGCGTCTGGTGCTGTGCACGCGCGGCAAGGTGTGCGAGGCCGACGAGGACTTGATCCGCCTGCTGTCCGAGCGCGACGACCTGAAGGCCGCCGCGAAGAAGCTGGAGCAGCAGATCGACACCAACGAGCACGCGCTGCGCCTGCGCATCGCCGACGCCGAGACCGTCGTGCACCCGACCTCCCGCAAGCCGCTCGCCACCCTGAGCGTGACCGAGCGCGCCGCCTACGTCGCCAACGTGAAGGCGACGAGCTTCCGAACTCTCCGAACGACCAAGAACTGGAAGGACCTGACCCGATGACCGACACGATCCCCGCATCCGTTCCCGCGACCACCGCCGCCAAGCCGCAGCAGGTCGCCACCCGTAGCTCGTCCCGCGACCTGCTGCAGTTCGGCACCATCGCGGAGGCGATGAAGTTCGCCGACCTGATCCAGCACGCCGAGGGCGCGATCCCGAAGCACTGCCTCGGCAAGCCCGGCAAGATCCTGGCGACCATCATGGCCGGCCACGAGCTCGGCGTCGGCCCGATGGCCAGCCTGCGCGCCTTCCACGTTGTCGAGGGCAAGCCGACCGCCGACTACTCGTTCTGGGTGGCCCGCCTGAAGGCTGCCGGCTACCGCCTGGAGTGGATCGAGCGCAGCCAGGAGCGCGTCACGCTGAAGATGGTCGCGCCCGACGGCAGCCACGCAACCGAGACCTGGGACAAGGCTCGCGCGATCACGGCCGGGCTCTGGAACGGGAAGGACCCGTGGAAGAAGTACCCGCAGACGATGTTGTCGGCTCGCTGCGTGACGAGCCTGGGCCGCGCGTTCGCCGGTGAGGTGATGTTCGGGTGCTACGAGCACGACGAGGCCGACGAGATCATCAAGGAGGCCGACGTGGTGTCGGTCGAGGGGGTGCCGCAGAAGGGCACCGTCGCCGAGCGGGTGGCGGCCGTCACCGGCGCGGCCATCGACGCCGAGACGAAGGCGCGGGAGGCTCGCGCGTCGGAGTGCGCCAACATGGCGAAGGCGCTCGGCCTGACGCGGGACGAGGTGTTCGGCCTGATGGCCGAGATCGGCGCGCAGCCGGGGCGGATCAGCGAGCTGTCGCGGGAGCACCTCGACGCTCTCGCCGAGAAGCTGGACGAGCGCGCCCGGGCCGGCACGCCGGTGGAGCAGGAGTCGACCGGCGGTGAAGAGGTGGGCCAGTGACGGCCCCCTCGTCCGCGGGTGCGGCGCCGCTGCACATCGTCGAGCTGCGCGTCGAGAACTTGAAGCGGCTGCGCGCCGTCACGATCACGCCCGACGGCGACCTCGTCGTGCTGTCCGGCGCCAACGGGCAGGGCAAGACCTCGGTCCTCGACGCGATCGCGATGGCGCTCGGCGGCGGCGACCAGATCCCGACCGAGCCGATCCGCCGAGGTGCCGACCGCGCCGAGGTGGTGGTGGACCTGGGCGAGATCGTCGTGCGGCGCACCTTCACCGCAGCCGGCGGCGGCCAGCTGGTGGTGCAGAACCGCGAGGGTGCCCGCTTCCAGTCGCCGCAGAAGATGCTGGACGCGCTGGTGGGGCGGCTGACGTTCGACCCGCTGGGGTTCTCGCGCGAGAAGCCGGCCCGGCAGGCCGAGATCCTGCGCGAGCTGGTCGGGCTCGACCTGGCGCCGCTCGACGCGAAGCGGGCCGAGCTCTACGCCGAGCGCACGGCGGTCAACAAGCGCGCGG
>JBEILM010000238.1:0-4286 GCA_040379205.1 Gemmatimonas sp. | reverse complement strand
TCTTCCTGCCGTCGGCAGTGGTCGTGCTCGGGCTGTGGGTGACCGGGATCTACCTGTTTCTTCTCCCGTTCCGGGCCAAGGCCAACAAGCGGCGTGGCGCCACCTCGTAAGGCAGATCCCACTGGCGTTCGCTATCGCTCCGGCGTGGAGGTCGCGAGCGCCGGGGTGCTGAAGTGGGCGTGGCAGCGGGCGTGGCGGCGGATGCCGCGCCCGCCTGCGGCGCCCATTCGCGGTATCGCCCCCGATCTGGCGTTTTTGCACGCCAATCGCACCGAACCCGCGTACACGTGGATCGGGCACGCCTCCGGGCTGCTGCAGCTCGGGGGCGCGAACCTGCTGCTCGACCCGGTGTTCAGCCCCGTGGCGTCGCCGTTCCGCTACATCGGTCCGCGTCGGCATCAGCCGCCGGGGCTCAGCATCGCGCAGCTCCCGCCCATCGATGCGGTGCTGCTGTCGCACAACCACTACGATCATCTCGACCGGCCGTCGGTACGGGCCGTCGCGCGCCAGTCGGGTGGACCGCCGCGTTACCTGGTGCCGCGCGGCACCGAGGCGTGGTTCGCGCGCAACCTGCCGCGCGTACGCGGGGCGCTGCCGGACATCGTACCGCTGGACTGGGACACCCACACCACCCTTGGCGGCGGCGTTCAGGCGCTGCAGCTGCATTTCCTGCCGGTCCAGCACTGGTCCAACCGCACGATGTTCGACCGCAACCGCTCGCTGTGGGGCAGCTGGGCCATCGTGCACGCGCAGTTCCGCTTCTGGTACTCGGGGGACCTTGGCTACTCCCCCGATCCGGCCCGCATCGGCGCACAACTCGGGCCCTTCGATGCGGCCGCGATCGCCATCGGTGCCTACGAGCCGCGTTGGTTCATGCAGTCGCAGCATGTGAACCCCGACGAGGCGGTGCAGGTGATGCTCGACGTGCGCGCGCAGATGGCGATCGGCGTGCACTGGGGCACCTTCGCCCTGACCGATGAATCGCTCGACCAGCCGCCGCGCGATCTGGCCACGGCACTGTCGTCGCGGGGCATCGGCGCGGACCGCTTCACGGTGCTGCGCCACGGAGAGACGCGCAGGCTCGGGCCGCGCTCTTCGAACAGCGACGGGCGGTAGCTGAAGCGGCGGTACACAGGACACGTAACGTGTCACGACGTTATCGGGTATGAGACTGCGGCTGCCGCGTCGCGCCCCGATAACGTCGTGTGACGTTACGTCTTTGGTGTACCGCCGTTCCCGCTATCGCCGTTCGTCTCCCCCGTTGGCGTTCGGCCCGCCAGGTACACGAGCAGCGGCGGGCACCCCAGCAGCAGTGTCGCCGGCCACCACGCGAGTGACCGACCGCTTCGGCGCACGTCGCGCCAGAGCCAGATGAGCACGAGCGCCGTGAAGATGCCCATGTCGTTCCAGGCCATGAACACCATGGGATCCTGACGCAGCGTCATCCAGGCGTACGACAGGCCGGCCGAGACCGAGCCGTGCTGCTGCATCCACTGGGAGAAGGCCCACTGCTCGTACACGAAGAACAGGGCGGCGGCGCCCCACAACAGCGGTTTGCGCATCAGCCGGGCGGCCGCTCGTATTCGGCGGTCGGCAGCGCGAAGGCCTTGACCAACGCCGGATCGCCATCGATGCCCACGACGCGCTGGGCCACGTACTCACCCACTACCGGCCCGAACTTGAACCCCTCGGCCTGGCCGACGCCGGCGATCCACGCATTCCTGGTGCCGGGCACATGGTCGACGATGAAGTTCTGATTCACGCTCGACTCGTAGTGGCAGGCGCGCGTTTCCAGCAGCGGCGCATTGGCCAGGAGCGGGAAGCGGGCCTCGAGGAAGCGGCGGGCGCCGTCGACGCGGTCCTGATTCGTCCAGCGCGAGCTCAGGTCCGGATCCTGCTGGGCCGGATCGACCGGCGCTGCGGGTGGTGCCGGCGGGCGCGGGGTACCGGCTGGCGGCGTCGGTGGGGCGATGGCGCCACGGACGCGGAAACCGCGACTGTCCACCGGCAGCATGGGCCAGCCCGTGACGCCGGGGAAGTTGAAGCTCGGCAGGTTGGGAAAGGTGAAGCGGCTGTCGCCGACGGGTACGCCGAAGTAGAGCGCGTGGCCGATGGGCACACGCATCCGGTTCTCCATGTAGGGAAACAGCTTGCGGAGCCACGGCCCGCAGGCGAACACGTAGGCGTCGGCGCGCAGCACGGTCCCGTTCTCCAGGATCACGCCGTCCATCTGGCCATTCACGATGGGCCCGGGGCGAACGCGCCCGATCACCAGCTCGGCGCCGTTCTTCTGCGCGGCCGACGCCACCGCCTGGGTGGCGGCGCGGCAGCGCACGACGCCCGCATCCGGTTCGGTAATGGCGACGGTGATATCGTCGGCCTTGATGACTGGCCACCGTTTGCGGGCCTCGTCGCCGGAGAGGACCTCGTGGGTGACGTTGTTCTTCGTCCAGAGGTCGATGGTCCGGGTGATGAACGGCTCACGGGTGGCGCGCATGATCACGTCGCCCGTCTGATGCCAGAACCTCGTCCGGAAGACCGGTCCCCACTCCTGCTCGAAGAGCTGCCAGCGGGCGATGGCGGTGCGGGCCCACGGGGTCCACAGTTCGCCGGTCGCGCGGTCGCCGTACGACGAGCGGATGCCACGGGTCTCGTCGCCGCTGGTGGAGCGCGAGTTTCCTGGGCCGTAGGCGTCCACGAGGGTGACGCGGACGCCGCGGGCTCGCAGGTGGTAGGCCGTCCAGCCGCCCCAGGCGCCGGCGCCGATGACCAGCAGATGGCTGCTGCTCCCGGCCCCGCGGCGGCCGCGTTCGATGCCGGGCGCCGGGGCGGCGGAAAAGGCTGGCGGCGGGGCGCACCCGGCAAGGAGCAATCCGGCACCCGCACCGGCCATCCGCAGGAAGTCGCGACGGGGGAGGCCGTGTTCGTCGCCGGGGGTGGGAACTTCTGGAGAATCGGAGGCGTCCATTCGCCGAAAATGCCGGTACACACGGACGGCCGCAATCACGAGATTGGGCCATCGCATGATTCGGGGGGTACCGACTCCGACGCGCCCCGGCTTGCCAGCGAAATCCTTCCCGTACACGTTCCATGGCCATGCACCGTCCCTCACTGCTTCCCAACGCTTTGCTCGTCGCCGTGGTGGTGTCGAGCGTCTTCGCGGCGTCCCGCATGACGGCCCAGGCGCCGCGAGTCGGCCCCCGCGTCTTCGTGGCCGACTCACCGCGCGTCTATACCGACTCGCAGGCCGTCCAAGGGCAGACCCTCTGGACCAAGACCTGCTCCGAGTGTCATGAGAGCAAGGACGTGACAGGCGCGGACTTCCGCACCAAGTGGTCGGGGCAGCCGCTGTTCACGCTCTACGAGCAGATTCGGACCACCATGCCGGATGGCAACCCCGGTACGCTCAGCCGGGAGGAGTATGCGGCGACCCTGGCCTACATTCTCAAGCTGAACGGCCTGCCGGCCGGTGAGGCGAAGCTGGAAGCCGATTCGGTCGCCCTGTCGGCCATCACGCTCACGTTGCCGCCGGCGGCGCCTTTGCCATAACACGAGGTCGCGGTCGCTCTCGTTCTTTTGGTGGACAGGCCCTGGTCACCATGCCGGGGCTTTGCTATTGACAGTCGACAGAATGCGCCGTAGAGTCTGCGCCGATCGTGCCCGAGCTTCGGAAACGGTCCGGACTGCGCCGGCATCCCAGTGCGCGACGGACCTGTGACCCTGAGCGCCGATGCGCGGTTGTCTGTCGTCCCCGCCTCGCTGCCAGCGTGGCGGTCCCACCTCTCGGCTGCGCGGTGCTCTCGCTGCGGCCTTCCCCCTCCAAGCAAACCGGGAGCGCACGCTCCCGTGCACGGCAGTGGCGTGATCTCGCGCATCGCGCGCCTCGTGGGCGCGATGGGGCGACTTGCGACCATGGACCGGCCACAATTCGGGTGGCCGGCAGGTGATCCTGATCTGGGGAGTCACGAGATGCGATTGTTCGGACCTGCTGCGTTCCTGCGCGGCGAGCGAAGCTGCTCGCCGCCGCCGTCTTCGTCACCGTACACAGCGCCGCGCCGCGGGTGGGCCGCCTGGCTCCTCGCCCTGGCCGTCGCGGTGGGGATGGCGACCCCGCCCACCCTGCCGGCGCAGGGGGCTGGCGGCACCATCACCGGCCGCGTTACTGACGCCGCCACCGGTCAGCCCATCCAGCAGGCGCGCGTGCTTGTCTCCGGAACTCAGAACGGCACGCTCACGGCGGAGAATGGCCGGTACTCCCTTCGGGTCACCGAGACGGGCGCGGTCAC
>JBEILM010000237.1:0-4319 GCA_040379205.1 Gemmatimonas sp. | reverse complement strand
CGCCATCGCCACTTCACCGGGCGTGACGCCGCTGGCGGCGAGCCGAGCGGCGTCGAGTTCCACCTTGATCTGCCGCGGTGCTCCACCGGTCACGAACGTTTCCCCAACCTCCGGCACGGTGCGAATCTCGTCTTCGAGATGCACCGCGAGCTGACGCAGCGCGTTGGCATCGCTGCCGGCGCCGTGCAACGTGAGCGCCAACACCGGCACATCATCGATGCTGTGCGACTTCACAATGGGCGGCAGCGCGCCGCTGGGCGCCTGATCCATGGCGCCAGCCAGTTTGGCCTGCACCCGGGTCACGCTGCGCTCCTGATCTTCGCCCACCTTGAAGCGCACGGTCACCATGGCGTAGCCGTCACCGGACATGGTGTACACATGATCCACACCCGGAATCTCGAGCATGCGCTGCTCCACCGGGCGCCCCAGCAGATTCTCCGCTTCGGCCGGTGAGGCGCCTGGCATGGCCGTGATCACATCGATCATGGGGGCCGAGATCTGCGGCTCTTCTTCACGCGGCGTGGCCATGATCCCCAGCACGCCTACCGCCAGCGACGCCACCGTGATGAGCGGCGTGAGCTTGCTGTTGAGAAAGGCTTGGGCGACGCGTCCCGAGATCCCCCAGGACTTGATGGCGGTCATGCGCCCGCCTTCGGCGACGGAACCGTCGCCGCGCTGGGAATCACGATCGTTTCACCCGCCTTGAGACCGGCGGTGACTTCGGCGTGCGTGGCGGTCATGGTGCCCAACCGGATCCAGCGCCGGTCATCTACGCCGTTGGCGCGCACGATCACGCCCACCAGATCGCCATCGCGCACGAGCGCCGCGAGCGGTACCACAAGGCCGCTGGTCGTGCCCTGCGGCAGCGAGAGCGTGACCGTGCTTCCGGCACGCAGCGCGCCATCGCGATTGCCGAGAATGGCGTTGACCGTGTACAGGTTGCCAGCACCGGCGGGCACAATGCCCTCGACCCGCGCCTGCACCACTCGGCCGTCCACCGTGGCGGCAATCTGCTGGCCACGCGTGAGCGCGCCAATCGCATTCGCCGGCGCCGTCACGGTGAGTCGAAGGCTGGAGACATCCTGCACCGTGATCAGCGGTGCGCCGGGCGCCGCAAAGGTGCCGGGGTCGGCGTGGCGCATGGTCACGACGCCGGCGAATGGCGCCCGCACCGAGGCGTAGCTGCGCACCGCGTCCAGCTCCGAGGCGCCGGCGCGGGCGGCCTGCAGCCCGGCGTTGGCGCGCGCGAGACCGGTCTGCGCGGCGTCATACTGCGCCTTGGTGGCGGCACTGTCGTTGTAGAGCGCCGTAAAGCGTGCCGCATGCGCCGTAGCTTCACGCTGCATGGCTTCGGCGTCGGCAATGGACGCCGCCACCTGATTGGCTTTGGCGTTCAAGTCCCGCGCATCGATCTGCACGAGTACCTGCCCACTCCGCACGGCATCGCCCTCGTGCACCAGGACCGCGGTCACGGTGCCCATGAGCTTCGTGCTCACCATGGCTTGCTGCATGGGCTCCGCCACGCCGTTCGCGTCATACGTGGTGGTGATCGTTGTGTCGGCCAGCGTGAGGGGCGTGCCGCTCACGGGCGCGGGGGCGGCGGTCGCCGCGGTCTGTTCAGCGGACTTGTCACCGCAGGCGCCCAGCACCAGCGTGGATGCCGCCAGGCCGGTCAGCAGCAGCGCCGACGCGCGGCGCGAAATGATCGTCGTCATCGAGTCGGTTCCTCGTGTGTGGCGCCTGCCGGAGCGGCGCCGGTGGATGCAGCGGGTGAGAGCGTATCGAATCGGGCCAGCGCGCCGGGATCGGCGCCCACGGCTTTCCGGTATTGCGCGAGGGCATCGATGACCTCGAAGCGGGCGGCCGCATGAGCCAGCGCGGCCCCGGTGGCGGCCGTCTCCGCGCCCAGCAGTTCGGCCACCGTCGCCAATCCACCGGCGTAGCGCTTCTCCACGAGGCGATGCGCTTCGGTGCTTTGGGCGGCGGCCTGCGCGGCCAGCGTGAGTCGCTGCAGCGTCAGGGTGACCAGGCGGGTGGCGGCGTCGGCTTCCACGCGGGCGTTGGCTCGCGCGGCTTCTTCACCGGCACGGGCTCCGCGAGCGCGGGCATCGGCACCGGCCACATCGGCCAGTTCACTGCCGCCGCCAAAGAGCGACCACGACCCCATCACGCCCACGGTCCAGTTGGGCTTGCCGGCATATAGCGTCGTGGGTGAGTTGTAGTCGTAACGGGCAAAGCCGTTCACCCGCGGCAGCATGGTCGCGGCAGCCCGCTTGCGATCGGCCAGCGCGGCGCTCGCTCCCAATTGCGCGGCACGCACGTCGTCCCGCTGCCCCTCGGCCACCGCACGCGCGCCTGCCGTGTCCGGCCCCGCGAACTCGCGCACCGCACTATCGGTGGGCAGCTGCGTGGGGAGGAACAGGGTGCCTGGCTCGGTGCGTCCCAGCAGCAGCGCCAGCTGCGCGCGGGCGGTGGTGGCATCGTTGCTGGCCGACAGCAGCTGCGCTGACACGTCGCCGGCCCGCACGTTGGCCTGCAACTGGTCGGCCTTGGTGACTAGCCCCTGCCGCACCATGCTCTCTACCTGCTTCACGGCCGCCGTGGCGGCGCGCTGGGCCTGCGTGAGCATGGTGACCTTCTCCTGGGCCAGTACGGCGCCGTAGTAGGCTTTGACGACCATGGCGCGCGTGGATACCGTGGTCCAGTCGGCCATGGCCGCACTGGCGCTGGCGGCCGATCGCGCGGCGCGCCAGCCGGTGAGGGCATCGGCGTTGAAGACCGGCACTTCCAGCACGAGCCCGCCGGTCATGTTGTTCACCGGCGCCGGATCGTTGAGCCGGGCCGGATCGAAGGCGGCGGGGGTAACGGCCCGTTGGCGCAGCGTGGTGCCGAAGGCGCCAATGGGGTCAGTGGTCCGGACAAACCCGCCTTCGACGCGTGCCGAGGGGAGAATGCCCTTGAGGGGGAGGGCCGCGCGGGCGCGGTCACTCGCGGCATTGGCCGCAGCCTGGCGATTGCCAAAGGCGCGGCGGTCGGCCTCCGCCAGCGCATCAGCGAGGCGGAGGGGCGACTGCGCCGCGGCGAGCCCGGGGAGGGCAAGCGCCGCGACGGCGACCAGAGAAAAGGATGTGGTTCGCATATGTAGATATACATAAATGCGCATATGTAAGAATGCAAGACGCTCATTACCTCAAGCACAAACCCGGAGCCCGGAACTGATCAGTTCCGAGTCCCGGGTTCGGGTGGTGGGGTGTGGGTATTGGTGGCGAGGTCGCCGCGCCTCGGCCTACTTCCCCAGCGTCCGCTCGAAGAACGCCCACACGCGGTTCCAGCTGTCGATCTGCTCGGGCGAGTCTTCGCGCTCGAGCGTCTGGCGGTTCACCCGGCGGCTGAAGGTGTGTCCCACACTCGCCGGTCCCGGCGTCGGGTTCACATACACCTTGGTCTCCGACAGCTTGGGCTGACGTGCCTGCAGCGCATCGATGAGCGGCCGCGCCTCCTCGAAGTTCACATCTTCGTCGTTCGTCGCTACGTGCACGAGCAGCGGCGTCTTGAGGCTGTCCACCCAATAGTACGGGGAGCGGCGGATGTATTCCTCGCGCTTCTCGAAGGGTAGTCCGCGCACCGTGGCCATCGTGCTGAACGAGCGCTGATACGACGGGCCCTTGAACGACAACCGGAAGAGCAGGTTGGTCACCGGCACGATCGCCGCGCCCGACTTGAACGGCGAGCCTTTGGCTTCCCGCGTGAGCAGCAGCGCGGTGATGTACCCGCCATGACTCCACCCCATCACGCCAAGCCGTTCGGGGTTCACATAGGGGAGCGCCTTGAGCACCTCGGCGGCCGACTCCACGTCGTCGACTTCCATGCCGCCGTAGTCGATCGCGTTGTGGTGTGCTGCCCCGTAGCCTGTGCTGCCGCGATAGTCGGGCGTGATGATGGCATAGCCGCGCTGGACGGCTTCACGGATGAACGGCCAGTAGTTCTGGTCCATGTTGCCGTGCACCCCACCGTGCACCCACACCAGGGCGGCGTGCTGCTTCGCCCCCTTGGGGGTGAGCGGCTCGAAGAGGTACGCCGGAATGTCCATCCCGCCAGCCTGGCTCTTGTACGTCACCTTGGAAAACTTCACGACGCCCTTGGCGCGCGCCGCGAAAATGCTGTCGGTCGCCGCCTTGCCCTTCATGGCGCGGTCGTAGTCGGCCAGCGGGTGATCTTCGGGGCGATTGCTGACATAGAGCCGCGCGGCCCGGGCGGAGTCCATGGGGACGACTTGCCGACGCCCTGGGGGATTGTCGTCCTGGGCGAGCAGCGGGCTG
>JBEILM010000236.1:0-4328 GCA_040379205.1 Gemmatimonas sp. | reverse complement strand
CTTCACGGGCTGGTACGAGTTCAGCTCCGGGTCGGGCGTGGCGAGGCGGAACCACTGCCGTGCCGGCGATGTCGCGCCGGACATCAGGCCGGCTCCTAGCGTGCGGAGCGCGCGCGTGCCGGTGTTGTCGTAGATCGCGTTGTGCCTGCGCCATCCCTTGTCGCGATCCTGCCGGAAGTATCGCCCGTTGCGCGGGAGAAGGTAGGAGGTGATCTCCTGCCAGTGCGACCACCAGGACGCGCGCTCGCTCTTGAGCTGGCCCCACCGGGTGAACAGCCGATCCCGCGTGGGGGCGTCGGGATACGAGGAGTTGTCGCCGGTGTATTCGCTCATGTTCAGCCTCCGAGCAGGGTGCTGCGGCCGAGCGCGAGATCCTGCGGGTTGACGCCGGTCGGCCCGGTCAGCATGGTGCTAGCGGGGCCGCCCATCGCGCCCTGTTCAGCGCCACGAAGGATGCCGCCGATGTCCGGCTGGCGGCGGTTCGCCGCTGCCTGTGCCATTTCGCTGCGGCGCTGCGCGCTACGGGCGGCGGTCGCCTGCGCCTCCTGCGCGATCTTCTGCTCGCGCATCGCCTGATCCTGGGCGGCTGCGCCGCGCTCGCCGGCATAGATGCCGTAGCCGAGGCCAGCCACGCCGGCAGCGGCACCCGTGACTGCAGCACCAACGGTTGCTGCAGTCGCTGCTGCAGCAGCACCGGCAGTTCCTCCCGCGGCAATAGTTGCAGATGTTCCGAGAAGTCCAGCTCCAAGCGCAGAAAAGAACATGTCAAGCTCCCTTGATGTAGGTGCGTTCGGCCTTCTCGTAGCCGAACTTGGTCAGCATGCGCCCGACCCGGTCGTTGACCTCGAGGTCGGACATGGAAATGACGGTCGCGCCGTTGTTGCGCGCCCATGTTTCGTATGCGTCCACGAGCCGGATTGCCGCGCTCGATCCGCGCGCCTCCTCGTCCACCCACCACGCCAGCTCGTGCGCCATCGTCGCGTGCGGGGCCAGCCACGCCGGGATCAAGATGCAAGCAAGCATTCCGACGACGCGGCCGTTCATCTCGGCGAGGAACACCTGCGCGGATTCGACAAGCCACCGGCTGCGCTCGGCGACTTGGTCGTCGGTCAGCGGCAGGTGCTTGGCCTGCGGCGCGAACTGGAGGAATCGCCGTCCCATTGCTGCCACCGCCTCGATGTCGTCGTGCGTTGCCGTGCGGATGATCGTCATGGAATCTAGCCCTCCCGCTTTCGTTTACGGTTCCCTTGCCATCTCGTATGGGTCGTAGTCGCGGTTGTCCGGCTGGATCAGGTCGCGCACCTCTCGAGGCAGTTGCTTCGCGACCGGGTACGCGAACGTCAGCGCGAGCGCGTCGGCGATGTCCGGCGACCCGCCGCCCTGCAGGCGCTTCTTGATCTCGTCCTTCGACTCGAGGACGCGGCGTCCGACCGAGTCGTACTGGTAGGTCGGCGTTGACAGTTCACTCTTCAGCGACATGTCGTTCGGGATCGACCCGCCCTGCTCGACCCATTCCTTCATCGCCCACCACATCTCGGCTCGCTTGTTCGCGAACAGGTTCGGGTAGGTCGCCTTCCCGCCGAACGGCACCTCGGTCACGCCGTAGCCCAGTTGGCGCAGGCGGTCGATCACGCCGCTTCCCGCGCCGGCGTCGATGAACACGGCGTCCGGGTCGCGATCCTCGATGACCTGCGCGACCAGGCTCGCGAGCGCCATGTTGTCGATGCCGTTGCGGACAATGGGCGTTTCCATCCGCAGCCCCTGCCGCAGCACGACGGCACTGCGGTCGTCGCCGAACCGGGCCGGGTCTACCCCGATCACGAGCGGCGAGTTGATGATGTCGCCGTCCGGGTACTGCCGCCGCGCCGCGTTCTCGGTGTCTGCCATCGAGATCAGCTGGCTGTCGCCGGCCGCGCTGAAGTCGCACAGGAACTCTCGAGCGAACGCCTCCTCGCTCATGGAGCCGCGCAGCCGCTCGATCTCGAGCGCGTCCAGCGCGTCGGTGTCGTAAACCGTGTACTTCGCCGCATACCACTCGGGCCGCTTGGATGCGCCGTAGTACAGGTCGGAGAACAGGTTGATGCCGGCCGGCGTCCCGATGAACATGGCCCAGCCCTTTCGGTCGGCAAGCGCCGGCTGCAGGATGCTGTTCCACACCTCGGGCTTGACCTGGGCGACCTCGTCAATGACCGCGCCGTCGAGGCGCACGCCGCGCAGGGCGTCGGGGTTGTCGCCGCCGAACAGGCGGATCGTCGCGCCGTTGTGCTTGAACACGACCGCGAGGTCGGCCTCGTTGACATCGATGGCCCCGGTCACGCGCAGCGGCTCGAGCTTCTGCTTGAGGCGCGCCCAGGCAATGGCCTTCGCCTGCTTCAGGAACGGCGCGAGGTAGACGAAGAACCCGAGTTCCTGCTTGAACCCGGCCGCCTTGTGGATCAGCTCCATCGTGGCGAGTTCGGTCTTGCCGGCGCGGCGGTGGAGCGCAAGCACCGTGAAACGGCGCTTGTTCTCGTGGCACTCGCGTTGCCACTCTCGAGGCTGGTAGTGCAGTTCAATTCGGATCGCGCTCATAGAGAACCGTCAGTCTGCGAACGTCCAGAAGCCACGACTCTTTGGCGTTTCCGCTTGTGTCGTTGACACGCTCACGGTAGGGGTGCTTGTGCAAGCCACTGTCGCGAATCGCCGTAGCGACATCGTCCAGCGTCCCGACAGCGACCAATCGCATCGGCTGCACGACGCCCATCCGATGGCGTTTCCCGTCGAACATCACGTCGAAGATGACGCGGATGGTCGGGTACTTCTCGCGATACCTCGAGCCGTCCTTGTGGTTGAACGTCACTGTGTACTGCGGTTCGAGTCCGAACAGCGCGCTCGCCATGTAGAACGGCGTGCGAACCGACTTCAAGTCTGCCGGCCATGATCCGAGGTACATGTCAAACGTGTACGGGTCGTCGGCCTTCGCGTCGTTCATCCGTAACTCGAGGCCCAGCGTGTCAACGGCCCATCGAACGAACTTGCGTTCCGTTGGCGCACCGAAGGCATCGCACCACGCCTGCTTGTCCTGATTGTTCGCCGGCAATGTCACTCGCCAGGAACCCCTGTGGACAGGATGATCTTGACACCGCCCTCGTGCGCGACCTGCTGGCGGTCGCCGTACCTGCTCGGATCCCACTTGCCGAGCAACCGGAGCCGCGTGTCAATCTGCAACTTCTTCCAGCCCAGGTCGAGCTGGTCGGTCGGAGCGTCTGACGCGATGATCTGGCACTCGTCGGCTATGGCATCAAACCCAGCCGTCCGTGCCTCCTTGAAGCGTAGGGCAAACTGCTCGTCTTTCTTCAGCCAATCGTAAACCGTCGTGAATGACGGCCGTCCTTTCGCGCCGCGACACCATCCGCGGAGACTTTCTCCGTTCGCGATGCATTCAAGGATTTCCGTGGCGATTGCCTCCGGCACTGGTTCCGGGGGTCTGCCCACCGGGCGAGGGGACTCGTTTCCATCCCTTCGGGACTTGTGCGCGCCGCTGGTATCGGCAGAGCTTCTTGACGGTTTCGACGTGGAGGAGGAACATCCTGGCGAGCCGGCGGTAGCCGATTCGCTGTTCTTCGTGGAGGTCGCGGATGGCTGCGACGACTTCGTCCGGGATCGTGGCATTGTGGTGTGTCTCCCCGATGCGTTGGCCGTTCTCGTTGACGGCGACGAGGCGCGTCACTTTCGGCGCGCCTTCTTGCGGGTGTCGGCTCGGTTGAACTCTCGGGCGACCTTCTGGGAGATTCCCGCGCGCTTTGCGAACGCCTTGTTGTGGGCGGCCGCGGCCATGAACTTTCGCTGCTTGGCGGTCTTGCTTGGCAATGGGGTCAGCTCCTGGGGGTGAGGGTCACGTCGAACCCGGCTGCGTTGGCGATGGTGAGGACGGAGTCGAACGACGGCTTGCGCCGGCCGATGCGCGTTCCCGGCGTTCCGAGCAGGCACTTCACGCTGTGTGCGCGTAGGAGGCCGGCGTCATCGAGCTGCTTCGCCAGCGCGCTGCGCGTAGATCCTTGTGCCGCAACGGCTTCCGTGATGACGCGCTTGAAATCGTTGTAGCAACGGATGTACATATTCGCCCGAGTATATCAGTCGGCTGCGACGGGCGTCCCGAAATCCTCGGCGGTCGCTGCCCAGATGATGCGCGGTGTTCCAAGCCCCATGTCGTTCTGCTCGATGTGGTCGGTGACGAAAGAGCGCGCCTCGGGGAGTGTCATGTGTTCGTCGTCGCGGAGTCTGGCGGCGATCATGTCGCCGCTGTAGACGGCGACGGGGATTCCCTTGTCGCCCGGTGCGGGGTACAT
>JBEILM010000235.1:0-4412 GCA_040379205.1 Gemmatimonas sp. | reverse complement strand
GCACGCTGGCCGACGGCGTGGCACGCGCCTTCATCGCCGGCGTGCTGGCCCATGCGCGGGCGTTGTGCGCGCTGGCCGCCCCGACTGTGAACTCCTACAAGCGACTGGGCGCCGCGGCCTCGATCCGCGGCACCACCTGGTCACCCGGCGCCATCGCCCACGGGCCCAACAACCGCACGGCGCCGGTGCGCACGCTGCCCGGGCGCTTCGAGTGGCGCGTGCCCGATGCATCGGCCAACGTGTACCTCGCGGTGGCGACGCTCATCGCCGCCGTCCTCGATGGCATCGAACGCCGCCTCGACCCCGGCCCGGCCTGCACCGACGACCTCTACGACACTCTGCGCCTCGAACTGCCGCGCCTGCCCAGCTCGCTCGACGACGCGCTCGACGCGCTCGAGGCCGATGCCGTGGTGGCCGGCGCGCTGGGCCCGGAGCTGCTGGCGAACTTCGTCGCACTCAAGCGCGAGGAGTCGCTGGCCTGGCGGGCGCACGTGTCGGACTGGGAACGCGCGCGCTACGCCACCGCGTTCTGAAGCTGCCCCGTGAACCCCAAGCCCCCCGCCTGGGCCTACGCCTGCCTGGCGGCCAGCATGGCGCTGGTGGGCAGCTACGTGGGCTTGTCGAAGCTGCTGGTGGCCGTGTTCCCGGTGCTGCTGCTGGCCTGGCTGCGTTTCGGCATCGCAGCGGTGGCGATGGCGCATTGGGTGCGCCGACGCGAGGGTGACGCCCCCCTGAGCCCGCGCGACCGCGTGCTGCTGTTCTGGGAGAGCTTCCTCGGCAACTTCCTCTTCAGCATCTGCATGCTGTACGGCGTGGCGCTCACCTCGGCGCTGGCCGCGGGCGTGACGATGGCCGCCATCCCTGCTGCAGTGGCCCTGCTGTCGTGGTTGTTCCTGGGCGAGCGCATCAGCGGCCGCGTGGCGGCGGCCATCGGCTGTGCCGCCATCGGCATCGCGCTGCTGGCCTTTGCCCGGGGTGGTGATGCGAGCATGGTCGCCTCACCTTGGGGTTATGCACTGCTGCTGGCGGCCGTGTTGTGTGAGGCCAGCTACGTCGTCATCGGCAAGCGGCTCACGGGGCAGGTGTCGGCGCGGCGCATCAGCGCGATCATCAACCTCTGGGGGCTGGCGCTCGTCACGCCCTTCGGCATCTGGCAAGCGTGGTCGTTCGACTTCTCGGCCGTGCAGGCGCCCACCTGGGTGTTGCTGGTGTTCTACGCCGTGGCCGCCAGCATGGTGACGGTGTGGCTGTGGATGAAGGGGCTGCAGCACGTGCCGTCGTCGCGTGCCGGGGTGTTCACGGTGATGCTGCCGGTGAGCGCGGCGCTGGTGGGTGTGCTGGTGCTGGGCGAGCGCTTCGGCATGGCGCACGTGGCGGCCTTCGCGCTGGCGATGCTGGGGCTGCTGCTGGCCACCTGGCCCTCGACGAAGGCCGGTGCACAGGCATGAAGACCCGGGAGCTCGACCTGGTGGTGTTCGGCGCCACCGGCTTCACGGGGCGGCTGGTGGCCGAGGTGATGGCGCAACACGGCGGCGGCGAGGGCCTGCGCTGGGCGATGGCCGCCCGCAGCACGGCCAAACTGCAGGCGCTGCGCGACGAACTGGGGCTGCCCCCCGAACACCCGCTGATCGAGGCCGACTCGGCCGATGCCGGCGCGCTGCAGCGCCTGGCTGAGCGCACCCGGGCCGTCATCACCACCGTCGGCCCGTACCAGTTGCATGGCGAGCCGCTGCTGGCCGCCTGCATCGCCGCCGGCACGCACTACCTCGACCTCTGCGGCGAGCCCGCCTGGATGGCCGCGATGATCCGCCGCCACGAGGCCCAGGCGCGTGCACGCGGTGCGCGCATCGTGTTTTCCTGCGGTTTCGACTCGGTGCCCTTCGACCTGGGCGTGCGGGCCCTGCAGCACCTGGCGCAGCAGCGCACGGGCCCGCCCTTGGCCGAGGTGCAGTCGCGCGTGCTCGTCATGAAGGGCGGTTTCTCCGGCGGCACCGCGGCCAGCCTGCTGGCCACGCTGGATGCGATGGGCCGCGACCCGCAGGCCGTGCGCGACATGGCCGACCCGTTTGCGCTGACCCCCGGCTTCAGCGGCCCACCCCAGCCCGCGCTGGCCGCCGCCACCTACGACGAGTTCCTCGGCCAGTGGAGCGCGCCCTTCGTGATGGCGCCGATCAACACCAAGAACGTGCACCGCACGCATGCGCTGCTCGGCCACCCCTGGGGCCACGGCTTCGTCTATGGCGAGCGCATGGCCTGCGGGGCTGGCGTCGACGGCGAGTTGCGCGCGCGCGGGCTGGCGCGGCAGGAGCGGCTGCAGAACGGCGTGCTGGCCTTCGGCCTGGGCCGCGCGCTGGTGCGCCGCTTCGTGTTGCCCAAGCCCGGCGAGGGGCCGAATGCGGCCGAGCGCGAAGCCGGGCGCTACGAGATCGTCTTCAGCGGCACCGACGCCGCGGGCCAGCGTCACCAACTGCACGCCCGCGGCCGCCGCGACCCCGGCTACGGCGCCACGAGCCGCGTGATCGTGGCCTGCGCGCGCACGTTGCTGCAGCAAGGCGATGAGGCGCAAGCGGGCATCACGACCCCCGGCGCGGCGCTCGGCCTGGCTGCGCTGCCGGCCCTCCAACAACTGGCCGAGCTCCGCTTCGAACCCGTGGCCGCCTGATTCGCCGGCTGCGCGCGGGGCTGATGACGCACCGCATCTGCTGCGTTAGATTGCCTGCCGCGCGTGCCGCACCGCAACCGCGCATCAACCCCACCGGAGGAATCACCCTAAGTCCTGCAGTTGAACCTGGGCCACGGCGGTTTTCTTCAACGCTGGCGCGGGGTTGAGGCTGTTTGGCACACTCACCCTATGGGTGAAGCCAATGAGCCGCAGAAGACCGCGCTGGCGCAGGCCAGCGAGGACGCGATGGTGGTCGACACGATGGGCGGCCGCGTGCACGTGCGCTGGGACGAGAGCGCCCAAGCCACACCACATGGGCAGATCGTGTTCTTCGCTGAATTCCTGGCCACCGCCGGTGTATTTGACCGCTGGGTGCAGGATTGCCCGCTGCACTACAGCAGCCCCAACGCATCCCGGCCGCGCGACGTGCTTGGCACGTTGATGCTGGGCATCCTGGCCGGCAGCAAGCGCTACGCGCACATTGCCGGCGTTCGCGGCGACGCGGTCGCAGCCAAGGCCTTGGGTCTGCGCGGCATGGTCAGCGAAGACTCGGTGCGCCGGGCGCTGGCAGCGATGGTGCCCGAGGCCAGCGAGCCGTGGATGCGCAGTGCGCTGATGAGCAGCGTGCGCGAGGCCTTGGACCGGCCGTGGGTGCTGGACATGGACGCCACGATCAAACCGCTGTACGGCCGCCAGGAAGGTGCCGAGGTGGGCTACAACCCGCACAAGCCGGGCCGCCCGAGCCACGTGTTGCACACCTTCTGGGTTGGCAACCTGCGCCTGGTGCTCGACGCGGTGCTCAGCTCGGGCAAGCAACACACCTCGGGCCACGCCAAGGCCGCAATGGCGCGGCTGCTCGACGAACTCGGCGACAAGGCTCCGGCACTGGTGCGCGGGGACTGTGGCTACGGCGTTGAGGACATCATCGACGTGTGCGAACAGCGCGGCCTGCGCTACCTGCTGCGCCTGCGCAAGACGGCCAATGTGAAACGGCTGATCGAGCGGTTGTTCAGGCGCGATGAATGGACGCAAGCCACCGAAGCCAGCCAGGGCTGGCAGGCCATCGAAGACGAGCTGCGCCTGAGCGGCTGGAGCAGAGCGCGCCGCGTGGTGGTGCTGCGCCGGCGCATCAAGCACGACATCGCCATCACGGCGAAGAACGCGGCCAAAAGGCGCGGCCAGCACGAAGCCAACGAGCAGCTCGTGCTGGCGCTGCCGCACGACGAGGTGCAGGACAACGCGCAGGTCTGGGAATACACCGTACTGGCAACCAACGCGAGCTACGACATTGCGGCGATCGGCCAGCTCTACCGTGATCGCTGCGACTGCGAGAACGGATTCGACGAGTTGAAGAACCAATGGGGCTGGGGTGGCTTCACCACGCAGGACATGCACCGCAGCCAGGTCACCGCACGAGCGGTGGCTCTGGTCTACAACTGGTGGAGCTGGTACGTGCGGGCGGCCAACCCGCAGGCCCGGCGCGAGGCGCTGACGAGTCGGCCACTGCTGCTGGCGGCCGTGGGTCGCGCAGCCAACAGCGGCAACCAGACCACGCTCTACCTCACACCGATGCATGCCGAAGCCGGCTTGATCAAGTCGATGATCGCCAACGTTCATGCGGCCATCCAGCATGTCAAGGCCGCTGCGGAGCAGTTGCCCAAGCTTGACCGCTGGCGCACGCTTCTGGCCTACATCTGCCAGCGCATCGTCGGTCAGATCGGCCTGCCAACCCCGCCGCCGAGGCTCTCGG
>JBEILM010000234.1:0-4419 GCA_040379205.1 Gemmatimonas sp. | reverse complement strand
GGCGCCGAGTGGACGGATGGCGGGGCGGCTCGCCGATGGCGTGGGGGCCTGCGCATGCGCGATGGCGCTCGTCGCCAGAATGGCGCCGGTGAGGCCTGCGGTGCGGAGTGTGGGCATCATGATGGAGATGGTGTGATGGTGTGAAGAGTCAGACATCGGAACCCGAAGTCGGAATCCGGATCGAGCGCCGAGGTCGGATATCCGAGAAACGATCGCCTACTGCCGCATGATGATGGTCTGGGCGCCGCCGGCCCCCATACCGCCGGCGCCCATCATGGCGCCGGGAAACATCATGCTGCCGCCGCCGCCGGCGGTGCCGGAGCGGATGGTCTTGAGATACCGGTCGTCGAGTGCGGTGGCGATGAACGGCGGCAGCTTGCGGCGCTGCTCCGTGGTGAGCAGCCGCTTCACGTACGGGGCATAGCCGCGCAGGATGTCGATGCTGACCTCGCGGGCCCGCACATACTGCCAGTAGATACGATCGCGATCGTAGCCGTCGGGCAGCGCCGCGAACTGCGTGGAAATGGGCGACCAGATGGAGTCGAGGCGCACGAGGAAGCGCCGGTTCATGGTGGCGATGGCATCGGCCTGGTCGGCGCTGAGCTTGAGCGTGTCCTGGTCTCGGAGGATGGTGGCCAGCGGATTGGGCACGCCGCCATTGCCGAACTGGGCCTTGATGAGCGCTGCAGTGGCCTTCGTGCCTTCGGTACGGCGGCCGCGGTCGAGCGCCTGCGTGAGCACCTGCCGTTCGCGCGTGGGGCCGATATCGTAGCGCAGCATCGCGCTCACGGTGACGGGAGCCCTGAACTGCTGAAACTGCGGGTTGGTGGCCCCGAAGCGCCGGTTCACCTCGTACCTGTACTGGCGTGTGACCGGGTCGAAGCCGCGCACGTACAGCAGCGACGGATCGGGGAAGATCTGCTGCCCCCACCCGCGCAGGTTGTTCTCACCGTGCAGCAGCAGGTCGGCGGCGCCGAGCGGGTTGGACACGTTGAACGAGAGATTGGCACGCTGCGGCAGGCGCAGCTTGAGCGGATTGAAGGCGATGCTGAGGTTGGCGGTGGTGACCCACGGCCCCTGGCAGCTGTTGCGGCCGGCAAGCGTGCCCAGCTGCCGCTCGAGGCAGCGGCGGGCCACGCGCGACCCGTCGGTGAGCAGCGCCTGCATGTCGGCGGCCAGCGTGGCGTCGGTCGTGTTTGCGGGATCGAACACGAACGCCCGGTCGTTGCCGAAGCCGTCACCGTTCACATCGCCGCCGATGCCCGGTGTGAACGGGGTGCCGCCGCGCAGCTGTCCGAACCAGCCGATGCGAATGAGATCGAAGGCGTTCCAGTTCAGGCTGTAGGTGAACTGGTGGCGCGAGTCGAACGAGGCGCGCGACCATTCCACGGCGAACGGGTCGCCCGCAGTGCTCTGGAAGCCGCGGAACTGCTCGCGGATGGTGCCGTAGGTATAGCTCGCGCTCCAGCTGATGTTGGAGTTGAACTGCATGGGCGACACGCGCACGCTGAACTGCGCACTGTGCGAGCGCAGGTCGCTGAGCTGTTCCGTGACGCGCTGGTACTGGGTGGCCACTCGGCCGTCGCCTGCCGCGATGCCGCCGGTGACCGGCACGATGCTGGTGGGGAGTACGTACACCGGGCGTCCGCCTTCGTTGGCCAGCGTGAAGCGCGTGACGCCGGCGAAGTTGCGGTCGACGAGGCTGGCCTGGTTGAGGTTCAGCGAATACGTGCCGTCGAACGACGCATTGAGGCGGTTCCACAGTACCGGTCCGCTCCAGCTCAGGTTGGAGCGCAGGCTGCGCGAGGGCGCGAAGTCCCTGGCGAACAGTGACACATTGGGTACCGCGTTGGCGAACAGCGTGCCGGTGGTGCCGTCGGCGCAGCGTGAGGGAACGGCGGCCGGATCGACGAAACTGGCCCAGTCGGGCACGGGCACGGCGGCGCCGACACAGAACAGCTGCTGAATGGCGCTCGCGAGGCCGGTGTTGTCGATCGCGCCGCCGATGAGCGGGGCTTGCGGCATGTTCTGAAACATGCCGATGCCACCGCGTACCACGGCGCGCGGGCCGCGGAAGGCCCCGTCGAAGGCGCCGATCTGCGGGCCCGTGCCGTACTGCCACGAGAAGCCGACACGCGGGCTCAGGAACAGGCCATTGGGCACGCGATCATTGCGGACGCCGAGACGTTCCTCGAGGTCGACATTGCGCGCCGGCGTATCGAGGAAGCGGTTGGCGTCCAGGCGCAAGCCGTACTGGATCTGCAGGGTGGGCGAGTGCCGGTACGAATCGCCCAGCGACACCGCGCCGATCAGCATACCGGCGTCGCGCTCACGTGGCGACAGCGTACGCGTGAACGAGACCGGGACGCCGGCTTGCAGGTCGCCCAGCGAGTTGTAGCTGTAGGTGCCGAGGCGGTTGAGCGTCTGGTCCTGCGCCGAGCCGTCGCGGCGGAACTCGGTGGCCAGCTTGAGGCGATGCTTGTTGTTCGCGCTGAACCACGAGAGCGTGTTCATGGCCATCAGGCTGCTCGCGCCCTGCGACGTGCCGAGGAACTGGTTGCCACCGAAGGCGAGGTTCTGCACGCCGTTGCTGCCGTCGGCAAAGGTGCTGTTCACGCGCACTCGGCCACCCGGCAGCTCGAGGAAGGGGGATCCCTCGTTGTTCGAGGCGCTGAATCCCACCGACGTCTCGGTGAGTACGCCGATGCTGCCGAGCATGAAGTAGCCGCTGTGCCGGCCCTGCAGGCCGGCGTTCCACCCGGTGCGGTCACCGCCGGCGTTGGGGATGGACGTGGTCAGCGGCGTGGCCGGATTCTGCCGGTTCCACGCCCCGTTGACGGTGAGGTTGTAGGCCGCGCCGCTGGTGCTGGACGGCGGCGCGAAGTCGAAGGCGCCCACTACCGACCCCTGGTCGGCGAGGCGGCTGCCGGGAATGCCGGTGCCCGCAAGGGGTACACGGTTGCCGCCAAGGATGCCCACCAGGCGCTGCACCGAATCGGCGGCAACGCCCGAGGCCTGCAGGCCGGTGGCGGAGGTGTTGAGCAGCGTCTGCAGGTCGTTGCTGCGCCGGCCGAGCTGATACGACACGTTGTAGAACGCCTTGTCGTGGACGACCGGGCCGGAGACGGTCCCGCCGAGGGAGCCGTTGGTGAACGCCTGCCCCGTGGCGCGGGCGGCGGCGTCCATCCACTGCAGCGGCGGCGCGTCGCCGAGAAAGCTGAGGCCCCGGTTGCGGAAGTTGCTGCCGGAGCGGGTGCGCAGGCTGAACTGTCCGCCGCTGAAGCCGCCGCGTGAGACATCGTACGGCGAGGTGATGAGCGAGCTGATCACACTCGCGTCGCGGGGCAGGCCGGCGCCGCCGAACAGCATGCCGTTGAGCGTGGTGTTGTTCTGGTCGGCACCGAGGCCGAGCACCGAAAAGCCGTTGGCGCCGCCGTCCTGGCCGGGTACGAGCTGCACGCCGGGGAGGGTGGCGGCCATCGCGGCAAGGTCGCCCATCTGGTCGGGCGGCAATGCGGCCAGGTTGCTGATGATGCGTTCGGTGCCGCCCACGTCCTGCTGCGTTTCGTTGCGGGAAACACGCTGGCGATCGGCGGTGACGCGCATGGCATCGAGCACGGTACCGACTTTGGCGAGCTTCGCGTCGGCCAGCAGCACGTCTTCGTCGGCCACGCGCTTGACCTCGAACCGCCGCAGCGCATAGCCGACCGCGGTGACGGTGACCATGTAGTCGCCGTCGCCGTTGGGGAACGTCACGGTGAACCGGCCGGCGCGATCGGTGCGGGCGGTGCGGTTCACGTTGCCCGAGATGGAGGTGACCATGATGGCCACGCCCTCGAGAGGCTCGTTGTCGGCGCCGGTGATGCGCCCGCGAATGACGTCGACGGTCTGGGCGAGCGCTGGGCGAGCGACGATGGTGCTGAGCAGCGCCGGCAGCAGAGTCAACAGCAGCGTGGCGGTGAAGCGGAAGGAAGAACGCAGGCGACGAGGCACGTCGAATCGGGCGAGGGAATCAATCGGCGGGTCCGGACTCACCACGGAAGACTGGCATCCGGCGTTTTGACACCGCGTTCCGGGCGGAGCGTTGCCTGCGGATTTCGTGCGGCGGGCTGCGGGGCCACTCCCATTTAGGACAGAGGTATTCCGCTGAAGCTGTAGGAAAAGCCCATTTGGACGGTCCAGGCCCGCTTCAACGCGAGGCGGTGACCCGATCGGACGCGATGGCGGACGCATCGCGTTCCACATCGCTCTCATCGGTCGGCGCGGCGGCCTTGCCGCCGTGTCCCTCGCCTACGCCGCGTATCCCGCGTGAGCCAGTTTCCCGATGTGGTGCACGAGGCAATACCGCCTCCGCTGCGTGTCGACCTTCGTGCGACCGCGCAGGGTGAAGCGATCGCGTCGCTTGTTCGCGCGCAGGTT
>JBEILM010000233.1:0-4458 GCA_040379205.1 Gemmatimonas sp. | reverse complement strand
GGTGTACGTGGCGCCCCCGTGCGCCTCATTCTCCCCCGCCCTCACGCCGCGGCTGCGATCGCTCACAGAGGTCGAAGGCGTCTCGCCGGTGCCGGCCCGGTGGGCGGCGTACCTCGAGAAGCACAACGGCCTCGCTCGATTCGCGGCGATCGTGGCTGATGCAGCGGACAGGGCTGGAGCCGTCTGGCTCATCGAGAACCCGGCGTCTCGCCGGGGCGGGTGGGCTTGGTGGCCAGCGTTTGCCGACGCGCCCACACTCTGGGATCTCCCGGAGTTCGTGGCGCTACGCAATCGAACCGCAGCTTCGCGCGTGACCTTCGCCCAGTGCCAGTTCGGCGCTGAGTACCAGAAGTACACGAGCGTGATGGCCTCGGCATCGGCAGGGGCGGCACTCCACCGGGTGCTTGGCGGCGCTCGGTGCGGATGCGCCTCGCACGCCAAGCTCGCGGTCGGCCGCGACGAGTTCGGCGAGTCGCTCTCCGCCCCGTCGGCGGCGTACCCGCCGGCGCTCAACACGGCGCTTGCGAGAGTGCTGGTGAGCTCGGTGGTCTTCCCGGAGGCGGTTGACGTCCCCCGCGAACCGCTCGTGGCGCGCGAGCTCCACATGGGCTCGGCTGACCCGCACGTCCTGAACCTCGACGACGACAAGGTAGCACGCTCGAGACGGGCGCCAACCTTCTCGCTACAGGGACACAAGGCGGCGACGACGGATGAGCTGCGGGCGCGACCGGTGGCGGCGATGAACATCGCGCCCTCGACGCGCCGCCGAGCTCCCCCCGACGAGCAGCCCGAGGCCTTCCCGACGGTCCGGTCGATCTCGGACCTTCTCGAGCCGATCTGGGCTCGACGGGTGACGGCGTGGCGCCGCCAGACACGTCGGTGCATCGCTCTCGCGGGCAAGGGCGACTGGCGGGCGGCTCGGCGCATGCGCCCGGCCGACCTCTACGTGCCCAACACGGCCATGCTGCCGGGGACTCGACCGTTCGAGTGGGATCTGCGCCCCTGGGCGTCGGGCGGTGCTGCCGTCCCTACCAGCCCATCCTCCTTTGGAGGTCAGAGGGGGCCGACCTCGGTTGACGTCGAAAAGCTGCACGCTGAGTGGTCGTCGGGCGGCTTGGCGAGCGACTTCCCTGACGAGGAGATCGTTTTCGAGGTCCTCGACGGGATCACGGATGACGTGCCAGCGATGACCGGCTCTTTCCTGTGTGGTCCGCACACGGGAGCGCTACGGCACATCGAGACCGCCACGGCGAAGGTCAACGCCGTCGTCGAGGGAGGTTGGGGCTCGGCGCACGCCGACCTGCCCTTCTGGCCGATGCGGTCGGACCCGTATGGGATCGCTGACGAGTCGGCGAGAGCGGGGAAGCCGAAGTTTCGGCTCACCAACGACCACTCGTGGCCTCCGGCACCTCTAGTACCGCCCTCGGCTCCGCCGGAGGCGTCTCCGGGCGAAAGCGACGCCACGCCAGAGCTCCTTCGGTCTCTGAACGAGTCCATGGACCGCTCGAGGTGGCCCGAGGCGCGCCTCCCGCGCGTCCACGAGGTCGCTGAAGCGGCGGCGATCCTCATGTCCTCCGGCGCGCCGGTGAAGGCGGCGGCGCTCGACGCCGTCGCCTACTACAAGCAGTTCGGTCGGCAGATGCGCGAGCTCCACCGCAACTGCGCGGTCACGGCTGACGGGTTCGTCGTCGACGAGCGCTGCTGCTTCGGCAGCGCCGCAGACGCGACGAAGTGCGCGAGGGTGTCCAACCTCCTCGTGTACCGAGCGCGCAAGGCCCTTCGTGCCTTCGATCGGGCGCACCCGTCTCGAGACGCAAGCGTGCTGGCGTGGCTCGAGAGCCGGGCGAAGCGCGCCGAGGAGCTCGGGCACTCGGACGATGAGATCGCCGAGCGCTGGGCGACCCTCTTCGCCCTCGGCATGTACATCGACGACTCCGGCCTCATCTCGATCGACGACCTCGTGTTCGACGTCGATGGTGAGCCGGTGATGCGCGACGGCGTGCAGATGCGGCGCGCGGCGATGCACTTCGAGGTGCTCAAGGCGAGCATGCACGAACTGGGCATCGACACGTGCAAGGAGCAGCCTCCCTCCGAGGACCTCGAGCTCCTCGGCGTGGCGCTCTCGCTCCGGGAGCAGCGCATGAGGCTCGCTCCGGGCAAGAGGGTCAAGTACGCCGCGATGGCGCTTGACGTGGCGAAGCGGAAGGTGGTCGAGCGCGAGACGCTGCTCGAGCTGCTCGGCCGCCTCAACTTCGCGGCCACCTTTTATCCCATGGGCCGCCAGTGGCTGCACGCTCCCTGGCGCGCCCTGCGGGCGCAGTACCGCACGGCGAACGGTGACGTCATCGTTACCGCGACGGTCAGGGCGCAGCTGACACGGTGGATCCTCGAGCTCGAGAACCCTGAGCACGAGGGCGTCCCCTTCGGCGCCGCCCGAGCCTTCCCGGGCGCGGCTGATCCGAGCGCGTTGGCGATCTACGCCGACGCGGCGCTCGAGTGCGCCAACGCGGGCTTCTGCGCGTGGTCGGTCGTCGACGACGAGCTTGTCTATGTCCAAGGCGAGTGGACAGCCGAGGAGCGTCGAGATGCGCTCATCTGCGACCTCGAGCTAGCGGCGTCGACGTTTGGGCTCGTCGCCCTCGCGCCGGAGTCAGGCCGTTCCTTCGTGTACTCGTTCACCGACAACGTGAACGCGAAGGCGGCGATGCGGTCGGCCACCCCGAAGACCGAGCTGATGCAGGCGTTCTGCGGTGCTCGTGTCGAGTGGCTTATCGCCAACCGGGTGGCAGAGGCCGCCGAGCGGATCACGTCCGCGGCTAATCTCTGGGCTGACCTCGGGTCCCGAGGCAAGCTCGCCGAGATGCTCGCGCAGGCCCACGCCCTCGGGCTGTCGACGCGGCGCGTGCAGGTCCCACCGGGCTGGCGAGAGATGCTGAGCGGCGTCAGCAGGGGCCCCGGGTCCGAGCACGGGACCGAGGGGGACCGTCATACGCCCTCCCCAACCCCGCCGCTCACTCGTGCACCCTCGCCCGCTGTCAGGCAAGCAGGCGGCGAGCCTCGCCGCGGCGGCGACGCAGACCGAAGCGAGCCGCTCGGCGCTGCGCAAGGGCTTCATCGACAGGGCGCTGGCGGGTGGACCGCGGTCTCGCTCAACGGGCGTCCGTTGGTTCGTCAAGTACTGCCTCTACGGCAGGGGCACGCTGCCCTTCACGTCGCTCACGCGCGAGTCGCCTCTGGCGGCGAGGCTCGAGGCGGAGCAGCTGATGATGGACTTCGCCATCTGGCTGGCGATCTGCCGGCCGTCAGGGCGGCCGATCTCGGCCAAGTCGATCTCGAAGTACCTCGGCCAGGTGCGGCTGTGGCACCTCGAGGAGTTCCGGACGGACATCATCGGCGAGCTCGACCTCTCCCAGCTCAAGGCGGTGGTCAAGGGCATCGCGCGGTGCATCCAGCAGCCGCCCGCCCTCGATCGCTGGGGCGTGCGGACGCAGGACCTTGCCAAGGCGATCGAGCAGTGTCTTCACCCGCAGTCCCCTACGGATGCCAACTGGGCGGCCGGGCTGACAGCGGCGTTCTGCGGCCTACTACGCGGCGCCGAGTTCGCCCTCCAGGAGGGCGAGGTGTTCGATCCGAGTCGGCACCTGACGCGCGCGGATGTCAAGTTCTTCGAGAGGGACGGCGTCTGGTACGCGATCATTCGCATGCGCCCGGCGAAGAAGGCCGGCGCTACGAAGACGCTGCCGCTCGTCCTGGGTGGAGGAGGCACGCTGCTCGACCCGGTCGCGGCGCTCAAGCACCTCTTCGAGATCGACCCTGTGCCCGAGGAGCAGATGGCGACGACGCCGCTGTTCCGGCACGGCGGGGCGGCGTTCACGGTCGAGGGAGTACGGGCGATGGTCAAGGCGATGATGGCGAGCATCGGTCTCGACCCGGCCCGTTTCGGAGCCCACTCGCTGCGGATCGGAGGCGCCACGGCCGCGCTCGCGGCAGGGCTCTCCCCCGCGGCGATTAGGGCAGCCGGTCGCTGGGCGAGCGACGTCTACATGCTGTACACGCGGTGCAACATGCAGGCGTCGCAGCGCCTCGCGACGGTGATTGGATCTACAGCGTTCGAAGACCTACAACGCGGCGTGCATTTCGCGGACGAGGAGCTACTGCTCGTACCGGACGAGATGCCCGTCGGCGGGGTAGGCGAATTCGTCGAGGAAGACATGGTCCGAGACGCGTTCGATCTAGAGGACGAGTAGGGGGTAGGAAGGCGACGCCCGTCGGCTGGCGATGGGAGGGTCCAGGACGGAGAGGCGGACAGGCCGGCGAGCCGGGCCAGCTGCGCGGGCGGTGGGTAGTGGGTGGGGGGGGTCCGACGCGTGCGTCGCCCTCCTGCCCTCTGGTCGCACCGCGGGGCCGGTGCGAGGATGCCGATCCCTCTAGGTGAGGAGAGCGCGTGAGCGCTGACGT
>JBEILM010000232.1:0-4621 GCA_040379205.1 Gemmatimonas sp. | reverse complement strand
GCCCGCATCGACCGCCACCGTGGCCTTGGGCACCAGCACGGTGCCGTCGGGCAATACCTCGACCTCCACGACCATCGCGACGTACGACAAGAAGCTGCGATGGATGGCGATGCCGCGACCACGACCACGTGGCAACGCTGGGCCGCGCCAACCGCTCTTCTCCACGGCCATCTCGACCACGCGTCGCGCCCGTCCCGAGTCGAGCGGGTGCTCGGCCCACGAGGTGCCGTAGTTGCTGGCCGGCTTCACGAGCCCGGCCTGCGACAGGTCGACCGTGCGGTCGGGCCCGAGCAAGGCGAGCAGGAAGTCCGCCGGGTCCTTGCCGGCGGCGCGCGCCAACTCGTCCACGAAGGAGCCGATCGCGAACCCATGGTGAATGGCGTTCACGCTGCGGTACCAGCCGATGCGCGTGTGCGCAACGGCAGGACAGATCTCCACCTGCAGGTTGGGAATGTCGAACGGAATGTCGCTCGCGCCATTCGTGAGTTCGTCGGGCTCGGCGCCCGTCACGTTGGGCGCGAAGGTGGCGCTGATGGAGGGATACGCCGAGCGGTGACGCCAGGCGACGACCTTGCCTGCGGCATCGAGCCCCGCTTCCAGCCGATGCGCGGCCGGCGAATGCAGGTAGGAGTGGCGCAGGTCGTCCTCCCGCGTCCACTGCACACGCACCGGCGCCCCCACCTCGCGCGAGAGGTACGCGGCTTCGCAGATGAAGTCGGGCTTGGACTTCCGCCCGAAGGCGCCTCCCAGCAGCGTCACGTGGGCCGTGATGTTCGCCACGTCGAGCTTGAGGTACTCGGCCACCGTCTTGCGCACGTCCATGGGCGACTGCGTGGGCGCCCACAGCTCGGCCTTGCCGTCGGCCACGCGAGCCAGCGCCACCAGTGGCTCCATCTGCGCATGCGAAAGGTGCGGCATGTAGTACTCGGCCGTTACCGTCCGCGCGGCCGTTGCGAGGCCACGCGCTACGTCGCCGTTGGTGCGCCCCGCCGCGCCCGGACGGCGCACCGACTGCTGCAACGTGGCCTTGTACGTCGTGCTGTCGTAGCTGGCGTTCGCCCCGTGATCCCACGTGATGCGCAGCGCGTCGCGCCCCTTGATGGCGGCCCACGTACTCGACGCAATGACCGCCACGCCCCCCAGCGGGAGGAAACCGCCGGGGAGCGGCGACTCCGGGATGCGGACGATGCGCTCGACGCCGGGGACTGCGCGCGCTGCGGTATCGTCGACAGTCGCGACCTTGCCGCCCCACACCGGCGGTCTCGCGATGACGGCGAACTTCATGCCCGGAAGCGTGACGTCGGCGCCGTACGCGGCGGTGCCCGTGGTCATCGGCACGAGGTCGATGGACGCCATCGCCTTGCCTTCCCAGCGCCGCTCGGCAGGCGTCTTGATGCGGATGCGGGCCCGGTCGGGCATGGGGATGCTGCGCGCGGTGGCCACGAGTGCGCCGAAGGCCTTCGTACGTCCGCTGGCGGTGTGCACGATTTCGCCGTTGCGAGCCCGCACTTCGCTGGTCGGCACGCCCCACTCCTTCGCCGCCGCATCCTCGAGCAGTGCGCGCACGGTGGCGCCGGCCTCGCGGTAGCGCGGCAGGAAGTCACGAATGCTCGTGGAGCCGTCGGTATTCTGGCTGCCGTACCTGGGCTCATCGCCCAGCGCTTGCTCCACACGGCAGCGCGACCAGTCAGCCTCCATCTCGTCGGCGATGATCATGGGCATCGTCGTGCGAATGCCCTGCCCCATTTCGGAGCGGTGGCACATGAGCGTGACTGTGCCGTCGTCGCCGAGGCGCACGTAGGCGTGCGGCTCCCACGGTTCCGCGCCCAGAGCGAATGCGGACTCCGCAGCCTCCAGCCGGCGCACCCCCACGCTGCCGGCCGCGATGAGCAGGCCGCCCATGCCGAGCAGCTTGAGGATGTCACGGCGGTTCGGGTCGGAGGTCGTCGCGGTCGGGGCCTCGCCCACGATTGCCGCATCGCTCGGGGCCGGCAACTCACTGGCCGTAGGCACGGCGAGCCATGGCAGTCGAGTGCGGGCGCTCATCGCGACTGCTCCGCGGCCACCTTGATGGCCGCCCGAATGCGAGGATAGGTACCGCAGCGGCAGATATGCCCGTTCATGGTCGCGTCGATGTCGGCGTCGGTGGGTGCCTTGGTGCGCGCCAGCAGTGTGGCCGCCTGCATGATCTGCCCCGCCTGGCAGAAGCCGCACTGCGGCACATCGACGCTGCGCCACGCCACCTGCAATGGATGCTCGCCGCTCGGGTGCAGGCCCTCGATGGTGGTCACCGTCGCGCCCTCGAGCGTCTGCATGCGGCGCTGGCAGGCACGCACGGGGGCGCCGTTCACGTGCACCGTGCAGGCGCCGCACTGCGAGATGCCGCAGCCGTACTTGGTGCCCGTGAGCGCGAGGTCGTCACGGAGGTACCAGAGCAGCGGCATGGACGGATCGCCGTCGAACCGGCGTCGCGTGCCGTTGATGGTCAGGGTGATGGGGGCAGACATGGACTCTCCCGAGAAGCGGCATCGTGGCGATACCGATCCGGAGAGTTTGGCAGCAAATCCCGGGCGGCGTCAGGGGGCGCGCGACCTGTCGCCGATGTGATCGGACAGCTCATGACCGCACACGACCGCTGGCCCTGACCTGGCGCGGCCTGTCCCGGATGGCGTGAGGCCCTGCCGACATCCCCCACTCGACAACGCCGACACGCCGTGTAGGGTATCTGCTCTTATGGCCTCGAGAGTGGCGGATCATGCTGGCCGCGTGACGTCGAGCACCCGCCTGCCGCAGGTACCGGACGGTGCCTGGTTTCGTGCCAACGAGCCGTGTCGCGCCGCGTGCCCCGTGGGCACCGACGCCGGCGCGTACGTCACCGCCATCGCCGACGGCGACTGGGTGAGTGCCTACGCCATCTCTCGAGCGCACAACCCGTTTCCCTCGGTGTGCGGACGCGTCTGCGCTGCCCCCTGCGAAACGGCCTGCCGGCGCGGTATCATCGACGCCCCGGTGGCCATTCGCGTGCTCAAGCGAACCGCCACCGAACGTTTCGGCGTGGAAGGCCCACTGGGCCATGCCGGCTGGCACGCCGCCCACGGTCCGGTGCCACCGGCCACGCGCCCGTCGGTTGCGATCGTGGGCGCGGGCCCGGCCGGACTCGCTGCCGCGTACGAACTGCGCCTCGCCGGACACGCCGTGGTGATCCACGAAGCCAGCGACCGCGCCGGCGGCATGATGGCGCTCGGCATCCCCGCGTTCCGGCTGCCACGCGCCCTGCTCGACGGAGAAATCGCCGCCATTCTCGACCTCGGCATCGACCTGCGGCTCGGCAGCGGCCGTGGGACGGGACGTCTCGATCGAGGCACTGCTGACGGAGCACGCGGCGGTCTTCGTGACCTCCGGGTGTGGCCGAGGCCGCGAGCTCGACATCCCCGGGCGCGAGCGGCAGGGGGTCATCCTGGCGGTGGAGTACCTGCTGCACGTGAACCAGGGCGCCCCGCCGCCGGTTGGCGAGCGGGTGGCGGTGATCGGCGGCGGCAGTGTGGCATTCGACGTGGCGCGCACGGCCCGCCGCATTGCCGAGCCCGCCGGTGATGCGCCGCCGGTGAGCCTGCACACCTCGCTCGATGCGGCGCGCGCGGCCCGGCGTGCCGGAAGCCGCGAGGTCACCATCTTCGCGCTCGAATCGCGGGACGAACTCCCCACCGACGAGGCGGAGTTGGCCGCCGCCGAAACCGAGGGCGTTCACATCCGCTTTCGCCACGCCGTCACACGCATCGACGGCGAGGCACGGGTGCGCGGGATCGCGGTGGCCCCGTGCGGCGTGTGTTCGACGACCGTGGCCACTTCGCGCCCGAGGTCGAACACACCGCCGAGGAGCGACTCGAGGCCGACACGGTGATCGTCGCCATCGGCCAGCGCGCGGAAACGGGGTTCGTGGCCTCGACGCTGGTACCGGAGCGCACCGGCTTCGGCGGGCTGCCGGTAGACGCGAGCAACCAGCGCACGACGCATCCGCGCCTGTGGGCCGGCGGCGACGTGGCCCGGGGGCCGCGGTTGCTGATCGAGGCCGTGGCCGACGGACAGCGGGCGGCCCGTGACATCATCCGCGTGCTCGCCGGTGAGACCCGCCGACCGGCCGAGCCGGTGACGGTGCTGTCGCCGGCCGCGCTCACCAGGCGCTGGCACACCGGCTACGACCGAGTGCCGCGTACTGACATCCCGCTGTTGGCGCCCGAGCACCGCACCGACTTCGCCGAGACGGAGCATGGGCTGGCGGCCGACGCAGCCCGGCGCGAAGGCGCCCGCTGCCTCCGCTGCTTCGAGCAGGTCATGCTCGACGCCGACCGGTGCATCGTGTGCGGGCTGTGCGTGGATGTCTGTCCGGAGGGGTGTCTGTCCATCGAACCGGGCCCGGACACCGCGGGCGGCGCGTGGCGCTTCACGCTCGACGAAACCGCGTGCCTGCGCTGCGGGCTGTGCGTGGCCCGCTGTCCCGCCGAGGCGCTGTCGCTGGTGCACGCAGCCGAAGCCTGCTCCCGGACGCGGGCGGAGGAGGGGTCATGATCGACCGCGCCGCCAAGGCGTTCGGGAACGTCTTCCTGCACCTGTATCCGGTGCG
>JBEILM010000231.1:0-4670 GCA_040379205.1 Gemmatimonas sp. | reverse complement strand
GTGCTGGCCAGCGCCGCCGCGTCGAGCGTGTTGGTGGCCATCACGCGACCCAATCGCTCGGCCAGCGTGTCGGCGCGCACGGCCACTTCCTGCAGCACCGTGGTGGCGGTCACGAGGTGGACGGTGAGCAGCCGGTCGGCACGCGCGAGATCGATGACCTGCGTGGACGGGGCGAAGCCCAATACCCGTACGCGCACCCGCACCGTCGCCGCGGGCAGGTCGCGGAAGTCGAACCGGCCGTTGCCGTCGGTGTGCGTCTCGCGGCTGCGTGCCGCGGTACCGACCGTCCACTCCACCCGCACCTCGGCGTCACGCAACGGGCGCCCGGTGATGGAGTCCTCGACGATGCCGTGCAGGTGCCGCAGTTCGCCGTGCGGCGTTTCCTGCGCCTCCCCAGACGCCGGAGCAGCCGCCACGCCCAGGGCACCGACGGCGGCTGACAGCAGCAGCAGCGGCAGTCCGGCGAGGCCGGGCAGACGACGGGTGAGGCGGCGCGCGGACATGACGATGGATGGATAATGAGAACCCGCCCTCAAACAAACCCCCGTTGTGATCGCTGCTTCCGGGGCGTGGCGCCGCTCGCGCGCTTGGTCTACGTCGCGGGGCCCCGGTACTCGCACCCGGCCGTGCACGTCTCCCGCACGATCACCGCGCTCAGCAGCGGCAACGACGGCTGCAGGCGCTCCCAAATCCACACTGCCAACCGTTCGCTGGTCGGGTTCTCGAGGCCGGCGATGTCGTTCAGGTAGTGATGGTCGAGCTGATCGTAGATGGGCTGGAACGCCGCCTTGATGTCGGCGAAGTCCATCACCCAGCCGAGCGACGGGTCGAGCGGTCCACGCACCTTCACCGTGATACCGAACGAGTGCCCGTGCAGTCGCGCACACTTGTGCCCCGGCGGCACATTTGGCAGCCGGTGGGCGGCTTCGACGGTGAACTCCTTGAAGATCTCGACGGGCGCGGACATCCCGGAAAGCTAACGCGACCCGGCAGCGGAGGTGATCGTGTGCCATCGCCGCGTGCGGCATGGGCGCGCGGGCTGGCGCTCCGCACCGTGGCGTTCCCTATTCCTTCGCCATGTCCCTTCTGCTCGACGACTTCTCCGAGGCCCCGGCGGACATCGCCGCCCGCTGGACGTTCTTTTCCGATCGCGTCATGGGTGGCGTGTCGGTGGCCCGCGTCACGCTGGGCGAGGTGGATGGCCGCACGGCGCTGCGTCTCACCGGCGACGTGTCTCTGGAGCGGAACGGTGGCTTCATCCAGATGGCCCGCGCGCTCGTGACTTCGGCGGGCGCGCCACTCGACGCGCGCGACTTCACCGGGTTGCAGCTCACGACGCAGGGTACCCCCGGTTCGTACTTCGTGCATCTGCGCACCACCGACTGCCGAGCGCCGTGGCAGTACTACGCGGCGCCGCTGCCGGTGTCGACGGCGTGGGAAACGCTGGCGCTGCCGTGGCACGAGTTCGAACCGGTGGCTTTGCGCGAACCCCTCGACCCGTCGCGACTCATCCGCCTGGGCGTCGTGGCCGCCAAGGTCGCCTTTCGGGCCGACATCGCGGTGTCGCGCGTAGTGCTGATGCCGTGAGCGCGCACAGCAGGCGCGTGAACGGACGCGTCAGCCGATGCGCGGCACCTGCGGCGCCGCCTCGCGCGGCAGCGCGCCGCCGAGCCGTGGGTCGGGCGCGACTTCCACCGCGCGCGCATACGGGCGGAACCCCGAGCGCTCGTAGAATGGTACCGCCGCCGGATGATCGAGCGTGCAGGTGTGCACGTGCAGGCGGGTGATCGGCTGCGCCCACGCGAGCGTGAGCGCCTGTTTCATGAGCCAGCGTCCGAGCCCGGTGCCCACATGCGCGTCCGTCACCCCGAAGAACGCCAGCTCCGCTTCCCCGGCGGCGCGGAAGTCCAGCTCCAGCAGCCCGACGGCCGTGCCCCCCACGTGCACGGCGTACGCGTGAACGGCGGGGTCGGCGAGAATGGCCTGCAACTCGGCGGCGGGCATCACCAGCCGCGAGAACCACAGCCAGCGTTCCCCCACCTCGCGGTAGAGCGCCCGATAGCGATCGAGGTCGGCCGCGCCGAGGCGATGCAGCGTGGGCGCGCCCGCGGGCAGCGTCACATCGCATTGCGGCGGGCACTCGCGCATCTCGAGATAGGTGACCACGCTGGCCAGATGGCCGGCCGGGACTGGGGTGTAGCCCGGGGAAAGCATGGGCGATGCCGAGCGGTCGCTCATGAGGCGGCACCCGCGACGGAATCATCGCCCTGCAGCCCGGCGATGACCTGGCTTTTCCCCGTCAGCTGATACGATGTCGCCTGGCGCCCTTCGCGTGGCACGGCGAGCATGTAGCCGGTAGCGATGAATTCGGCGATCGCGTTCGACACGGCGCCCTGTGAAAGATTCCAGAGGCTCATCAGCTCCTTCTGCGTGTAGGTCGCCTGCGGCGTGTGCGCGGCCCACGTCACCAGTTGGTCGATTCGGGTCCCCTCCAGTTCACTCCGCATGATGGTGGCATAGCGGGCACGCAGCACCGACGACAGCTCGGTGAGGGCCACCGGGGCCACGCGGTGTCCGTCAGCGGCGTCGGGCACCACGCGCAGGCCGATGCACTCCTCGACGCCGTCATCGAGCGCCTTGAGGAGGCCGCGCAAGTCGCCGGCGAACACCTCGAACAGCCGGTCGACGACGTGGTCCTCCACCGGGGCCAGCGCGGGGTAGCGGTCGTCGAGGCGCCAGCGCTCGTAGCGCGCCTTGAGCAAGGCCTGCACCTCGCGCCGCGTCAACGACTCGAGCACCAGCGGCGCCCGGAAGACGTTGCGCACCTGGGGATGCGCGTTGACCACCTTGTGCACCGCCTCCGTGGTGCCCACCAGCACGATGTGCAGGCCATCGAGCATGAGCAGCGTGTCCCGCACGCTCTGCAGGATGTTCGCCGCCGATTCGAGGTCGGAGCCGCCCAGATTCTCGAGGTTGTCGAGGTGCAGCACGACGCCGCGCGCCTCGCCCGTCTCGCGCACCATGCGCAGGAGGTTGGCCAGCAGGTGCGGGCCATGCACCAGAATGTCCTTGGGGGTGGAGAGCGCGACGCCTTTGGAGAATCCCCCGCCTGCCCCCATCAGGCTGAGACTGGCACCCCCCGTGGCGAGGCGAATCGCCCGCACGGTCTGCTCGGCCTCCTGCATCGCCGGGCTGCCGCCCGACTGCGGCCGGTTGGCGAGGATGATGGCGTACACCTCGCTCAAGGCCCGGGCGAACAGCGCCTCGGGGGTATCACCGGCCACGAAAGGCACCAGCTCGTCGCGGGTGAAATAGCCGTCGGCCAGGGTGGCCGCCTTGAGCCGCTGCACCAGCGTGGTCTTGCCGACGCCCGATGGACCGGCCACGGCCTGCCGCGATCTGTCGCGCCCCCGGATGTACTCCCGGAGCTGGCGGAGCTCCGCGTCACGCCCCACGAACAGGTCGAGCGTCCGCCGAGGGTGACCCTGCTGGAGTGTCTCCTGGAAGTACGGCGATCCCCGGAGGTTGTACACGCTCCAGACGGTCGGGAGCTGCGGGAGGGTCATGGTTTGGCTATTTGCCGAAGGCCACGGCTGGCCGATACCACACCGTGTATCAGCAGCATGCTAATGGGAGACCCGCCGTACCGCGACCATTAGCATGTCGCAGATACGGGGTAATACTCCGCGCTCCCGTGGCGATGGCGGCACGGCCGCCCGGCGACCAGCTTGCGGCATGAGGCTTTCTTCTGCTGCACCACGTGGTGCCGGCGCCCGCGCCCCGCGTGTCGCGGGCATCCTGCTGATCGCGGCCACGATCGGTTGCGCCGGCGGTGCCACCCGGCCCGCCACGACCGCCGAGCCGCAGACGCCGCCGATCGTGGTTGACACCGAGCATACGCCGGCCGCGGCCGGCGGGCTGCTGGCCGATTTCGACGCCCGGTTCCGCGTGGCCGACCAGCGAGCGCGCGCCATCACCTACTGGCTGCAGTGCGTGCCTACCGTGGCCCGTCTGCGCGCGGGTGGCACCTTCGGCCCGGCGGCCTCGGCGCCCCGTGCCATCTACTGCGAGCGCACCGCCGACGGTGTGCCGCTGGCGGGCGTGTTCGACATCGACAGCAGCTTCCGCACCGTGCGCCGTCTGCAGGTGGTGCAGCTCGACGGCGCGCGCCCGCGCTACCTCGGCCCGCTCGACACGGCGCGGGTGGCCGCCGGGGCCAGCCTCGCCCGCGACGTCACGCGCGCCCTCACGCCGACGTGGTCGCGGCGCAATCGCCCCTTTTCGGCGGTGCCCATTGCCGGCGACGGCGGCGCACTCGAAGTGTGGGCCGTGCCGCGCGCCAACAAGGCCCGCAGCTACGTGACCGGCGGCGACGTGGGCTACACGCGCGCAGCCGATGGCGCGCTCGCCGTGCTCGAGGATCGGAGTACCACCTGGGTGCAGCTCAACCTCGCGCCCAGCGGCCCGCTCACGATCTACAGCAGCGTGCGCGATGTGGCGGCGGTCGCCGATCTCGTGACCGCCCGTTACCACGCGGAGCTGGGGCGCCCGGTGACGGTGCAGACACCGGCGGTGGTCAGTGCGCTCGAGACCGGACTCGATCCGGCCACAGGATCGCGGCTGGTGTGGAAGCACACGGCGCGTACGCCGTGACCTGACACCGGACGAGC
>JBEILM010000230.1:0-4700 GCA_040379205.1 Gemmatimonas sp. | reverse complement strand
GCGAACTCCTGGCCGAGCGTCACGACCGGCCCACCCGGCTGCCGCCGACGCCGTGGATGTAGGTCGCGACGAGCGCCTCGGCGGCGCGCATGCGCACGCGGCCGCCGCTGCCTCCGCTCGACGGCTCCGCGTACTCGATCGTCTTCTCGAAGCCGGCGCCCTTCTTCGTCTCGCGCGTGATCGGCCCCTGGTCGACGCCGTTCGACCACACGGTGCCGCCCTCGAGCAGGTAGCCGGCCACAAGGCAGGTGGCGTGCACCAGCTGCCACGGGATGGTGTTCGGCATCACCAGCCGGTTGTCGTCGTCGTGGCAGCCGTAGCGCGGGAACGGCAGGCGCTGGTTGCGGTATTGGATCTGCCCGCGCCAGCGGTTGCCGCAGACGCCGAGGATCCACTCGCGTGTCGCCCGGCGCAGCGCGGCCGCGATCTGCACCTCGCTGGCGTTGATGATCGCCGCCGACGCGTTGTTCGCGTCCCAGAACTCCTGAAACTCCTCGACCGAGCACAGGCTCTCGGCGTTGTCGACGCCGCTGCCGTCCTCGACGATCAGGCCGCCCGTCGCCGGCGCGCCCAGCGCCAACGCGGCGGCGCCGCCGATGAACGTCAGCGCGGTCGGTGCGGCCAGGCCGTCGCTGCCGCCGTTGACGGCGCCGAAGAACGAGCCGTCCAGCTCCCCCTTCGGGTGCTCCGGGATGCCCTTCGACGGCCCCAGCGTGCCGATCGCCGCATCGATCATGAACCCCTTGGTGATCATGCTGCGGCCGGTGAAGTGCACGCCGTTCTGCAGGCGGGTGCGCGGGTTCGGGTAGCCGCCGTACTCCAGCGCCAGCTTGCTCGGGTCGACCACCACGCAGTTCGCCAGCTCGCCGCCGACGCGGGCCTGGATCTCGCGCAGCTGCCGCACGTCGTCGTCGGGCACGGCCCACGGCGTGCGCTCGGTCGTCATCACGAGGCACTTGGCGATGGGGCTCTCGCTCTTGCCGCGCATGCCGACGAGCGGCTCGAGCGCTGCCCAGAAGCGCCGCAGCGCCGCCTCGTACTCGTCGACGAGCCGGTTGGCCTGGAACCCGAGGTCGCTCTCGCCCTGCTCCCAGACCACGAGGCGCGGGTCCGGGATCATCCGGTTCGCGGCGCACGCTGCCCACAGCGCGTCCAGCTGGCGGCGCAGCTCCGGGAAGATCGGGGGCGGCCCGGCGGTGAGCGTCAGCGTGACGCTCGGCTCGGTGACGAACGGTCCGACGACCTCGATCCACGACCCGTCGGCAGCGCGGTCGCGGATGACCTGCACGTTGAACGGTCGCGTGTTGTTGCCGCCGACGCCGAGCACGCCAAGCGCCGAGCCGGCGACCGTGATCGACAGGTTCGTCGTCCAGATGTCGGCGGTGAACGTGCCGACGGCCGCCGAGATGCGGCCGCGCGCCGGCAGGCTGCTGGTGCCGGCCAGCGCCGTGATCGTGCACAGCACGGTCAGCTCCGGCCGCGTCGTCAGGTCCGGATCCCAGCAGGCCGTCGCGTTCGGCACGTTGGCGTTGATCGCGGACCCGGGCACCGTGAACTTCGCCAGGATGCAGCGGTCGCTCTCCCACTCGTCGTTGGAGACGCGCATCTTGAAGCGCGACATGATCGGGACCTCGCTGCCGCACGTGGCAGGGTCCGTGCCCCAGAAGCCGTTGCAGTTCACGCCGGCGTGCATGGGCTGCAGCGTCAGCGTGCGCGTGTTCCAGCTCAGGCACTTCGGGTCGGTCGTGTCGACGCCGACGCCCACCGGGAACGTCGTCGACGGCCACAGCACCGGGTCGAGGTCGAGCGTCATCGCGAGCTGCGCCGACATGAAGCCGGTCGCCTGGCTCTGCCCCAGGTAGAAGACGATCGGCACGCGCACCCAGTTGGCGGGCTCCACGACCGTGTTGCCGAAGCCGAAGGCGCGCCAGAAGTCGTCGCCGAGCGACACGTAGGCGTCGGTCTGCAGCCACAGGTTCGGGTCGGCGGTGGCGACCGGTGGCGCCGCCATCTCGTAGGCGGCCGAGTCGACCACGACGACGTTCGGCAGCAGGTCGGGCAGCTTGTCGATCGCCAGGTGGACGAGGTAGCTGAACGGGATGCCGAAGAACGACACGCCGCGCTGCGACTCGAGCCGGTGCTTCCACACCGCCACCGGCAGGTCCTCGCGGCCGAGGTGCTCGCGCAGCTTCGTGATGAGGTTGACCCACTGCTGCTGCGCCAGCTCGGTCGGCACCGGCGGGCAGCCGTAGGTGCTGCTGTGCACCGCGATCTCGGTCTCCCAGCACATCAGGCCGACGCCTTCCCAGCGCGCCGGCGACGGCACGCCGCTGCCGTTGGTCCACAGCGCCACCGGCGAAGCCATCGCCTCGTTCTTCTTGGCGACGAACGCGTTCCAGTAGGCGCTGCCCGGCTGCCAGCCGAGCGCCGCGCCGGTCGACGTCGCCGCACTGCCGCTGATCGCGCCCACGACCGCGCCGGCGCCGAGCGTCGCGCCGTTGGTCGAGTGCACGAAGATCATCTTCTGCACGACGCTGTGCCCGATGACGGTGCCGCTCCAGCCGCCGGGGCCGGTCACAACCTCGCCGGGAATCCAGGTGCCGGGGAAGGTGCCGGAGCACTTGACCACCTGCACGGCGACGCCGCCGAGCACACCATCGGGAAACGTCTGCCCGTCGTTGCTGCTGAACGTCAGCACGCGGATCGCGCGGTCGTCGACGTCGGGCATCTGCTGCCAGCGTTCGAACGCGCGGTGCACCAGCCGGTTCTCCGGACCGATACCGGCCTCGCCGCCGTCGGTGCCGTTGCCGTTGCGCGCGAACTCCCACGACGTGTCGGGCACGATCGTGTTGTCGGGCCGCACACCGGAGCCGTTCGGCATCTGCGTGAACGGCACCCACTGGCCGCGAACCGGGTCGGCGACCACCGCCGCGACCGTGCCCGTGCCGCCGGGGTTGGTGAGATTCGTGATCGTCTGGCTCGGCGCGATCGAGGCTCCGGTCTTGCGCACGACGGCCCAACTCGTCGGCGCCGACTTGAACAAGATCGTGAACTCGCCGCCGGCCGACGTTTGCACGCGATCGCCGGCAGTCCAGGTGCCGGTGAGCCCCGACAGGTCGATCCCCTGCGCCGGCTTTGCGTTGGAATCGAACCAGACGAAGTCGCTGCCGTCCGGCGGCACGATGTCGTTCAGCCACCGGTCGTGGTGCAGCGGCGCGTACTGGTTGTCGCCCGGGATGTCCTGCGCGTTGCCGAAGAACGACAGCACCGCGGTGCCGCCGGTGTCGAGGTTCAGCGTCTCGCCGGTCAGCGGGAACCCGGCCAGGTTGTAGTTCTGCGCGAACGCGAAGCCCGGGAACCCGGTGGCGCCCGGCAGCGACTCCACGATCCACTCGGTCGCACTGACGATGCGCACGACGCGCGCCATCGAGCCGGACACCGAGCCACGGACGATGGTGTTGAGCTGCACCGGCGGCGACGGTGGCAGGGTCACGACCAGACGCTGGCCGTAGACGCGGTCAATCGTCAGCGGCGCCGGAGAGCGGCGGCCGCGAACGTGCGCGTCACCGACGATGGCGTAGTAGTGCGTGTTCGGCATGGCTCAGGGCGCGAGGGGAAAAGTGGCCGGCGCGGTGTGTGCCGCGCCGGCCGTGCCCCATTCGGGGCGTGCACCGAGACCTGCCCGTCCCCCGACGAGCAGCCTCACGTGGTCGATCAGGCCTGCGGCGTGGCCGGCTTGTCGGCGTCGCCCTTCGCGGGCTTCGTCGCCTTCGCCTTCTTGGCCGCGCGGTCGGCGGCGAGCGCCTTCAGCGCGTCGGCCTCGGGGACGCCGTCGGCGATCAGCTTGTCGGCGAGCGCCTCCTGGTCCTCGTCGGCGGCGCGCGCGATCGCCTTCACGCGGGCGCGATCGGCGGCCGGGTCGGCGGGAGCGACAGGAGCCGCGCCCTTGCCCGGGCTCACGAAGTCGGGCGCGCTCTCGCGGCCAGTCCAGTCGTCGACGCTGCCGACGACGGTCCATCCGTTGCCCTTCCGCTTCTCGACGTCCCACGCGTTGACGAAGGCGCTCTCGCCCTGCGGCGTGGTCATCGGGATCAAGTCGTTCATCTTGCTCATGGCTTCTCTCGTTCAGGTGATGGGGTCGGGGGAAGCCGCCGGCTGCCGCGGTCAGCGATCAGCCGGCGGCGTCAGGGTCAGCGCACGCAGCCGCGGACCGCGAGGTCCGGGTCGAGCAGCACGCCACCGGCGAGGAAGTCCAGGATCACGTGGACCTGGGCGTTCCGGCTCTCGTACGCCATGCGCGCACGGATGCTGATGCCGCTGTCGGGGTCGTTCGCCGTCCACATCCGCGCGCCCATGTCGGGGCCGTGGATCGGCAGCGGGACCATCACGAGCGCCGCGGCGTTCGGGTGGAAGATCGGCTCCGCGGCGTAGCTGGCGATGCCAGTGCCGACCGTGGCAACGATCGCCCACGTGCTCGACGCGCCGAGCGGCCGACGCAGGCCGGGCGAGATCGAGACGTTCACCCAGTTGTTGCCGGTCGGCGCGACGTCCGCCATCACGGCGTAGCGCTCCGTCAGCCCCGAGGTGGTGTCGGTGATCGCGATCACCATGCCGCGGCGCAACGTCGCCGACTGCGCGGCGGCCGTGTTCAGCGTCACGATGGCCGTGTTCTTGCCGGGCGTGCCTGCCACGACGTTCGG
>JBEILM010000229.1:0-4766 GCA_040379205.1 Gemmatimonas sp. | reverse complement strand
CGAAGTCCTTCGTCGGCTGAGCCAGGGTATCTGACTCATGGCCAAGGGCCGCGAACTGAAGGGGCGCATCAAGTCCGTCGAGAACACGCGCAAGATCACGCGCACGATGGAAATGGTGGCCACTTCCAAGATGAAGCGCGCGGCGGACCGCGTGGCGGCGGCGCGTCCCTACGCGCTGGCGCTCGGCGAGGTGCTGTCGCAGGTGTACACGCCGGAGCTGGCCGAGCAGTTCCCGCTGCTCCGGCGGCCGGCGCAGGTGAAGCGGGTGGCGCTGGTGGTGCTCACCGCCAACCGCGGCCTCTGCGGCGCGTTCAACACCAACCTGCTGCGTGAGTCGCGCGCGCGCCTGGCCGAGATGGAAGGCAAGGGCGTGTCGGTCGAACTGCATGTGGTAGGCCGCAAGGGTATCGGCTTCTTCAAGTATCTGGGGCGCGCCCTCGCGGTGACGCGCGCCGACATCGGCGACCGTCCCTCGTCCGCCGACGCGGCGTCGCTCATCGACGACCTCATGGCGCGCTACGCGGCGGGAGACCTCGACGCCGTGTACATCACGTACGCCAAGTACAAGTCGGCGCTGTCCACGCCGCCGGCCACCGAACAGGTGCTGCCGGTCGTGGCGCCCGCGTCGGCCAGCGGGGGCACGGCCACCGTGCGCGACTTCATTCTCGCGCCGTCGGCCAACGACATCCTCGAAGCGCTGTTGCCACTCTACGTGCGCAACACCGTCTACCGCGCCCTCGTGGAAACGGCGGCCGGTGAACAGGGCGCGCGTCGGACGGCGATGAAGAACGCCACCGACAACGCGACCGAGATGCTGCAGCTCCTCAAGCGCACCTACAACTCGGCGCGCCAGGCGCAGATCACGCAGGAAATCGCCGAAATCGTCGGCGGTGCATCGGCACTGCAGGGCTGACGTTTCACCATATCCAGTAAGCATCCCATGGCTACCACTGCCGCGCCGGCCGCTGTCGGCAAGATCGTTCAGGTCATCGGCCCCGTCATCGACGTGGCCTTCGAGAACGATCACCTTCCCGAGCTCTACAACGCCATCGTCGTCGATACCACGGCGCCCGATGGCTCGCACATCCGCGTCACCGCTGAGGTGCAGCAGCACATCGGTCGCAACCAGGTGCGCGCCGTGGCCATGTCCAGCACGGACGGCATCACGCGCGGCATGGAAGTCATCGACACCGGCTCGGCAATCACGGTGCCGGTCGGCGCGCCCGCGCTTGGCCGCATCCTGAACGTGCTGGGCGACCCGGTGGACGACGGCGCGCCGATTCCGGCCAGCGCCGAGCGGTGGCCCATCCACCGCAAGCGCCCCGACTTCGTCAACCTCGAGCCGAAGACGGAAGTCTTCGAAACGGGCATCAAGGTCGTCGACCTCGTCGCCCCGTTCGTGAAGGGTGGTAAGATCGGTCTCTTCGGCGGCGCCGGTGTCGGCAAGACGGTCATCATTCAGGAGCTCATCAACAACGTCGCCAAGGGCCACGGCGGCAAGTCCGTGTTCTGCGGCGTCGGTGAGCGCACGCGCGAAGGGAACGACCTGTACCTGGAGTTCCAGGAAGCGGGCATTCTCGACAAGGTCGCGCTGATCTACGGACAGATGAACGAGCCGCCGGGCGCGCGTCTGCGCGTGGCGCTCGCGGGTCTCACGGTCGCCGAGTACTTCCGCGACATGGAGAACTCGGACGTGCTCGTGTTCGTCGACAACATCTTCCGCTTCACGCAGGCCGGCTCGGAAGTGTCGGCGCTGCTCGGGCGCATGCCGTCGGCCGTAGGCTACCAGCCCACGCTGGCCACCGAGATGGGTGAACTGCAGGAGCGCATCACGTCGACGCGCAACGGCTCGATCACGTCGGTGCAGGCCATCTACGTGCCCGCCGACGACCTCACCGACCCGGCGCCGGCCACGGCGTTCGCGCACCTCGACGCCACGGTCGTGCTCAACCGCAAGATCACCGAGCTCGGCATCTATCCCGCGGTGGATCCGCTCGACTCGACGTCGCGCATTCTCGACGCGCAGTACATCGGCGAGCGCCACTACAACGCGGCCACGACCACGCAGCGCATCCTGCAGCGCTACAAGGAGCTGCAGGACATCATCGCCATCCTTGGCATGGACGAGCTCTCGGAAGACGACAAGAAGATCGTCGGCCGGGCCCGTCGTCTGCAGCGGTTCATGTCGCAGCCGTTCGCGGTGGCCGAGCAGTTCACGGGCATCCCCGGCAAGTACGTGAAGCTCGAGGAGACGATCTCCAGCTTCGAACGCATCTGCGCCGGTGAGTTCGACACCCTGCCGGAGCAGGCGTTCTTCATGGCCGGTGGCGTGGAAGACGTGGTCGCCAACGCCAAGAAGCTCCAGGGCTGATCGGTGAGCGATTCCCTCAAGGTGTCGGTGATCTCCCCCGAGCGCGTGCTGTACGAAGGCACCGCCCGGAGCGTGACCGCCCCCGCGTTCGACGGCGAGATGGGCATCCTGCCCATGCACGCGCCGCTCATGACGCTGCTGGGGCGCGGCACGCTGCGCGTGGAGACGGCGGCTGGTGAACAGCGCTTTACCGTCGACGGGGGCTTTTTGCAGGTCGTCGACGATCAGGTGCGCGTCGTGACGGAGCAGGCGTCGGCCGCATAGGCTTGCGAACGGCAGTGCCGCGGCCTCGTGCCGCGAGTGTCGCCGCGGGGTTCGTCGTGCAGGACGGTGCCCGACGAACCACCGCGACGACCGGACTTCTGAAGATTGGCGCGAGGTCCCGGGATTCCGGGGCCTTCGTGCTTTCGTGGCTGGACGACGGCGGGAGCGCAAACTGTGCGGTTCGGACAACGACGTCACGTGTCACGGCGTTATCGGAGTGGCTCCACAACGTCCACGCGGTGCTGTCCGTAGCTCAACCGTACCGGACCCCGAGCGTCCGCCCGCGTCTCACTCCCCTCCCATGGCTCTTCGCGTCGTCCTCCTGGGTCAGCTCCCTGCCTCGTTGCCCGTGCACCTGGCGGAGCTGGCCCCCTCCATGGACCTGGTCCTCGGCGCCGAGGCCCGCGACGTGCGCGCCGCCACGGAGGCCATCAGTGCTCCGGTTCCGGACATCGCCATCGTCGGGGCCACCTTCGTGGACGGCTCGGGGATCGGTTTCCTGCGTGGCGTCCCGGCGGCGCAGCGGCCGGTCGCGTGCATCGTGGTCGGCAGTCGGGACGAAGACGCCGTGGCGGCCTTCGAGCTCCAGGCCACCGATTTCGTGCTGTGGCCGACCGCGCCGGCGCGGTTGGCCGACGCGCTCACCCGGGCCCGGCAGCAGGTGCTGCAGGCGGCGCTGCTGCGGACCGCCGACGAACTCCAGCGTCTGCTGGGCGAAGCGAGCGCCGTTGGCGGCATCGATTTTGGCGGCGTCGGGCGTGACAGTGACGCCGCCGGGGGAGTGGCCATGCGGCCGCGACGCGGCGCCGCCGAAGCGGCGACCGGCACTCTGGTGGCCACCAGTCCGTGGCGGACGGCGGCCCGCGCCGCTGGTGGGCGCCAGCTGAGGACGCGCGATGAGGCCGACGAGCCCGTACTCGATCTCACGCTGGAGGACGGCGGGCGGTCGGGCGCCGAGGGGCGTCCGCTGCGGGTGCTGGTGCGCGAGGGGCGCCGGACGCGTTTCGTCCCCCTGAGCGACGTGGACTGGTTCGAGGCCGACGGCAACTATATCAAGGTGCGGACGGGAGTTGCGGCGTACCGTACCCGTGGCACCATTACCGCCATCGAGGCCGCGCTCGACCCGCGCCAGTTCGTCCGCATCCACCGGCGGATCGTGGTGAACATGGATCGGGTGCGGGAAATGAGCCCGCTGCCTGGCGGCGATGGGCTGCTGGTGCTGGGCGACGGGTCTACGCTTCGGCTGTCCCGCACCTACCGGGCCCGCGTGCGCTGACCGCGGCCATTCAGGCAGAAGCAGGGCGGAAAACGCGCCGTTTCGGCGCCAAAAGAAGAACGGCCATCGCGTCTGATAGAGACGCGGTGGCCGTCGGCCTTTGGTCGTACGCCATTTGTCCCAGGATGTGACGCGGCGCTCGCTGCTGTTGTTGCCAGTGCGAAGGGTGCCGGCTCGCCGGAACCGCTGTTTGTCCCAGCAAAATATCGCTCAGTTCATTGACAGTGCCGGGTCCGGCGATAGCTTGCCGCCGTGCGTTGTCGAGCGACGGTCCGCTGTTCGGCGCCCCCGCACATCCTGCCAATCGCCTTCCCTTCCGTATCGGCGCGCGCACGCGCTGCCGGCGGCTCCCCTTTGTGATTGTCCCGGCTGGTCCCGTCTCGTCCGGGCCGGTCGGATCCCCTGCTGAATGGGTACCCACGGCCACCGGAAAGGTTGCCGGCGGGCCCGTTCGGCGTTGCAGGCGTTCCGATTCACCGCGCTGGTGCGGTGGGGCGGGGCGTTGTCTCGTGGCACTACCCTCCCGGAGGAGCAGATGAGGTTTCTCGGACGTCGTCGGTGGTTATTCGCGACGGCCCTGGGCGTGGCCCTGGCCGCGCCAGTCATCGCCGCAGAGGCGCAGACCGGCAAGGTGACCGGCCTGGTGACCGATACGGAAACCGGCAAGCCCGTTGAGGGCGCACAGGTGGTGATTCAGGGCACCACACTTGGCGGCACCACCAACGCCGCGGGCCGGTACTTCATTATTCAGGTGCAACCGGGGACCTACACGGTGCAGGCCCGCCGGCTGGGCTACCAGAGTGTGAACGCCACCAACGTGGTGGTCACCATCGAGCAGACCACCGAGCAGAACTT
>JBEILM010000228.1:0-4784 GCA_040379205.1 Gemmatimonas sp. | reverse complement strand
TGTATGACCCACCCACATGGGTAACAGTTTCATCCGGGCACATGGGTAACAGGTCTACATCCAAGGCAAAGGAGCGATCCGATGCCGTGGAAGGAGACGTGTACCGTGGAACTGCGCGAGGCGTTGGTGTCGGCGATGGTGGCGGGGGAGGTGGGCGTGGCGGAGTTGTGCCGACTGGCGGGGGTGTCCCGCAAGACGGCGTACAAGTGGCTTGGGCGGTACCGCCGGTCCGGGCTTGACGGGCTGGTGGATCGATCGCGGGCCAGGCACACGCAGCCCGATGCGGTCGCTCAGGACGTGCTGGCCGCCATCGTGCGGGCCAGGCACGAGCACCCGACCTGGGGCGTCAAGAAGCTGCTGCCGCTGCTTGGCCGCACGCGTCCGGACCTGGTGCTGCCGTGCGCCAGCACGGCCAGCGAGATCCTCCGTCGTGCGGGGCTGAGCGTGCCGCGACCACGCACGCGTCGGCACCGCGGGCCGCACAACGCCGGCACGGAGGCGGCGTGCCCCAACGCGATGTGGACCATCGACTTCAAGGGCCAGTTCCGTCTGGGCGACCGTCAGATGTGCTACCCGCTGACGGTGGCCGACCGCTTCAGCCGGTACCTGCTCTGTGTTGATGCGCGGCCGGGCACGCACATGCACGGCGTGGTGCGGAGCCTGCAACGGCTCTTCGAGGACCACGGGCTGCCCGAGCGGATGCGTTCGGACAACGGCTCGCCGTTCGCTGGCACGGGCCTTGGGCGGCTGAGCCGGCTGGGGGTGTGGCTCATGTCCCACGGCATCGAGATCGAGCAGATCACACCGGGCAAACCGGGGCAGAATGGGCGTCACGAGCGGATGCACCGCACGCTCAAGGCCGAGACGACGCGGCCGCCGTCGCGGACCATGCCCGAGCAGCAGGAGCGGTTCGACGGCTTCCGTCGGGAGTACAACCAGGAGCGTCCGCACGAGGCGCTGGGCCAGCGTCCGCCGGCCAGCCTGTACGCGTCCTCGACGCGGGAGTACCGGCCGGACCGCCAGGAGCCGGAGGAGTATCCGGGCCATTACGAGCGTCGGCGTGTTCGATCGGACGGGACGATCAAGTGGCTGGGGCAGCAGCGATTCATCGCCGAGCCGCTGGCCGGCCGCGTGGTGGGGCTGGTCGAGACCGATGAGGATGTCTGGTCGCTGCACTATCGGCGGACGCTCATCGGGATCATCGACGCCCGCGGCGGCCAGGTGCGGATCCTTGACCCGTTGCGTCGGCCGGGCGGCCAGTCCTGAGCCGACCGGTGCTCAACCCTCGCACCGCCCACGGCCCCGCACCGCCGCGACGCCTCTCAGGCCGACCGACGACCCGCGGCACGGCACGTTCGTCGGCCACTCCGCTCCGGGCTCGCTGCGCTCGCCCTCCGCTCCATGGCCGACGAACGTGTCCCTACCGTCAAAGTGTTACCCATGTGGTCGGAACGATCTGTTACCCATGTGCCCGGTCCAACAGGACCGCCAACCCCCCCCGCCGACCCTCCGCCGCCCGCCTCCGTCAACACCCCCGTCTCGCCCCGCACCCCCCGCACCCCCCGCACCCAATCACGAATCCCAAATCAGGTCCACATTGATCGATTCGTGCGGCACCTCGTGCAGTTCGCTCACCGCCGCGGCCTTCGTCGCGGGCAGAACCTCCAGCATCGAAAACGGCTGGTCGTGCGGCGTGACCGCAAAGTAGAAACGCTTCCGCGAAATCGCCCGCTTCTGCTCCGCCCGCATCGTGCGCAGCGCCTCGGTCTCTTCGGGCCCGGAGCCCTCAACCCCCGAGTCGTCGCCGTACACCGGAACGAGCGAAAGCTCGCCGCGGCGCACCCGGGCCAGGATGCTCGCGCTGGTCAGCGACTCATCGAACACGTACCCGCCCGCCGCGCGGCCGAGCGTGTCGATCGGTTCGAGCAGCACCTTCGTCTTGATGGCCGGCACCCCGCCCCGCGCCACCCCGAGCACCCGCTCGGCCGCATCGGGCAGGCTGCCCAGACGCTCATAGCGCTCCGGGTCTGCGTGATGAAAGTCAACAAACGCGACCCGCCGCGGCCGCGGCGCCGGGCCCTTGGCCTTGAGCTTCTCAACATCATCATCGCGGTAGATCGCCACCAACTGCCCACCCAGTATCACCTGCTTCGTCAGCACCACCAGCACCCCACCGCCGCGGCCACGCGCGGCGGAGTGACCAAGAATCGTGTTGCGTCGCGGGTTCATCGCCCACACTCTACGAGCGCTCGCGTCATTCGCCAACGCCCCCCATCATTCCGCATCAATGCGATCCTCGCGGCCGCGTGAACCCGTTACCGTCGACTCTCCTTCTTCAAGCCCCCAGGGGCGCAGGGCTGTAGCCACGCGTGGAGCGATGCTGCTTTGAGCATCGCGGAACCCGTGCAAACGGGCGTCCTCTCTATTCCCCTCGCCCGCCTCGGGCGCACGACCGTCGCCGGCGGCGCAGCACGGGCCGTGCTCCGACGGCTCGTGCGAGCCACCGCAGCGCGCCGCTCCGATCGTCAAGACGGAGGCGGCACACATCCGCACTCTGGGCAAAGTGCCGATCGGACGCCCTGAAGGGAATAGCCACAGTGATGGCAAAGACCACGTTCGCGCTTCCGAAAGACGATGAGAGAGCGAACAAGAAGAACCACGGCAAACGCAGGCAGCGAGAAGAGCACTGTATTCACAACAAAGCCTGGCCAGTGCAGTCGAAAGGTATACGAGGCCAGATCATCTGCTGTCGGCGACACGGCACGCTTCGTTGCAGGATTGTACCAATGGCTCCATGCTCCGGACGGGGGGTTGGGTGAGTTCGTGACCGTGTGATCGCGGACGGTGTCAAATGGCCAGCCCGCTCGCGAACACCAGATCATCACGCTGCTGTCAAGACCATTCCCAGATCTGATCTGTGTCGTCGTAGACAAGAGCTGATTCCAGTTCAGCGCAATCAGCGGAAAGGTGTAGCGTTCGAGCGCGTCTGGCGGGAGGCCGGATCGTCGGGCCATCTCGCTGCGTTGATCTGATGTCATGGCCATGCTTGACGTAAAGACTGGAGCCACGGCATTGGACATCGCCAGAAGCACAATGCCGACTTGACAGGCAACAGCAAACACCACCGCCAGCAGCAACGACGATCTGATCGCAGATCGATGATTCCTCAGCGGAGACATGGAACCGAACTCTACGCCTGTCTTTCCACCAACTGGTCTGGTTTCCGCGGGCGGCGACGAGTCGGTGCGAACTCGCCCGCCTCGGGCGAACGACCGTTGCCGGCGGCGCGGCACTGGCCGTGCTCCAACGGCCCGTGCAAGCCACCGGAGCGCGCCCATCCATCCCCCTCCTCTTCCCTTCTTCAAGCCCCGAAGGGGCGCCGGGCTGTAGCCACGTCTATGAGAACTCACCGCAAGTCAAGGGGGTCGGATCGGGAATCGGTGTGACGCTCAATCGTCTATCCGAGCTCGGCCGTTGCGGGCCTGCCCATATTGGTGGCATTCGAGACAACGGAACGGGCTGCCCCATCGGGTGCCGGGCGTTGCCGCCCACGTGGCTAACGAGCCTGCCGCGTTCCGCCGTCAAGCGTCTTGCCGAGTCCGATTCGTCCTGCTTTGCTCGCGTGTGGTGTTTCGATCTGTTCGCAGTGGTGTCGGTCCTACGCGGCCGCCATCACCTGGCCGCCATCGCCCATGCCCTTGAGCTCGTGCCAGAGCCGGCGCGTCCAGCGGTTGGCGACCGCGGCGATCGCCACGCACGCCGGCTTGCCGCGTTCGAGCAATCCGAGGTACAGGCTGTTCCACTCGCCCTCGCACCGCACGATGCGCTGGGCGACCTGGATCAGCACGGTCTTGAGCGTCGGATCGCCCGCACGCACCAGCCCCGCGTCGGCGACCCGCTCGCCGCTGGAGGCGTTCTTGGGCGTCAGCCCGCAGTACCGCGAGAGCTGCTTGCCGTTCCTGAAGCGATCAAAGCGGCCGATGACGGCCCGGAGCGTCCAGGCCGTCACGGGACCGATCCCCTTGATCTGCCGCAGTCGCGCGATCATCGCGTCGCCCGCGGTGACCTGTTCAAGACGCGCATCGAGCGTGTCTCGACGCTGCGCGTGGTAGTCGATCTCGGCAAGAAGATCGTCGAGCACCATGCGGGCGCACGGGGGCAGCGTCAGTTCCTTCAGCCATGCAACGTGCCTCAGCGTCCACTTGGTCACGATCTCGGCGGGCGTCGCGACACGCTTGTCACGCAGCAGTGCGCCGATCCTCGTCTTGGCGCGACGCAGCGCATCGGTCAACTGATGGCGCCGACGCATCAGGGTCCGCAGCTCGCGGATCGACTCGGGCGGCAGCCACACCTCCGGCAGATACCCCGTGCGGCACAGATCCGCCAGCACGCGGGCATCGCTGCGATCGGACTTGTCGATGGAAGAACGCATCTTGCTGACCAGCCCCGGATGCGAGAGCGAGACGCGCCAGCCCGTCGCCCGCGCGACATGATCGCCAAAGTCCGCGGCCCCGCAGCACGCCTCGATCGCGACGCGCTGCACACGGCCCAGCGACTCGATCACGCTCACCACGTCGGGCACGGACGAGGCCCGCTTGCTGTTGAGCAGCACCTTGCCCGCCGCATCCACGACGCACGCCTGCACGCTGCCGCTGTGATAGTCCAGACCAACAAAGATCGGTACACTTTCCATGAGACCTGCTCCTTCAATGAGGTGAATAGACCCCACATCGAAGGCGACCACGCGTGTGGCCGTCCAAGGCAGGTTCTCATCCCAATCGGGT
>JBEILM010000227.1:0-4793 GCA_040379205.1 Gemmatimonas sp. | reverse complement strand
ACTCTCACTACGCCGCGGATGGGAGCAGACTGCGGTTTTTGTAATCGGACTGGGCTGGCCGCCGGCCTGCGTCATTATCTGCATCGGGCTCTGGGTCCTGATCGTAGGCCCGCACATTCCGTCGAGCGTGGAGGTGGGGCCGTGACAAGTGAATTGCAGCGGGATATTGAGCGCATGGACTTGCTGATGCGGTCTATGTACCCCGATGGGAACGACGCTGGTGCAGCATGGCAGCGCATCCGCCAGCGCCTCACGCCGGATCGGGAGCGGGTGGCGATTGCCATCATGGACGCCTTGAACGATCACGGCTGGGAGACTGACAGGCACGACAGGCCGGCGCTATTGCAAGCAGCAGACGCCGCCATCGACGCGATGGGGGAGCCATGATCGCGCACTCGTACGCCTGCCGCACGATGGCAGTCATCGTGCATCGTGAGGGCGAGTCTGTTTACAGCGACTACGCGACGACCATCCGAATCACCAGCGAGGGTGGCGGCGAATACGTCGAGGTCGTGCAGGAGGCTAGCCTTACGCCGAGCCGTGTCGCAATCACTAGCGAGGAATGGCCTGCCCTCCGCGACGCCATCGAGAAGATGCTTAGTGAGTGCCAGCCATGATCACGCCTGAACTGCCGCCTCTGCGCCTTTGCGGAGCCGCCCACATTCCAGAGCACGAGGAATGGGAAACGCTCGCCACTGCGAAAAGCATGGCCGAGCGCGAACGCATCCTCCTCGCCCGCGTCGCGGAGTTGGAACGCCTGTGGCAATCGGCAGAAGCGCGCTATGCCGAAGCTGACGCCGCCGCCATGTCGCACGCCAGGCGCATCGCGGAGTTGGAGGCCAGGCCGTGACCTTCAAGAACCTGTTTGACGAGTCGCCCGCCCGAATCCGCCACTACGCCAAGCGGGGCGCGGCCAAGCAAGCCGCGCTTTACGTCATCGACGGGCAGTACGTCACCGCCGACGAACTCGCGGCCCGCATGGGCGTCGACAAGGCAAAGGCGATCAACCGGCTGTCGAAGGCCAAGGCAAAGCCCGGCCCGATGACGTGGGAAAAGCTGGGGGTGAAGCCGTGACCGCCGCCGAATCGATCCCCTTCGAGCTTCGCGCCATCAACGCCGAGCAGGTCGGCGCGCTGCTGGGCTGCTGCGCCCGGCACGTGCTGGAGCGCGTCGCATGCCGCCCGGACTTCCCCAAGCGGATCAGCCTCAAGCCGGCCACATGGGTGGCCGGCGAGGTGCTGGCATGGCGGGAGGCTAACCGAGCTGGTCGGCGAGGTCGTCGGCGCTGATGTTGTAGTAGATCATCAGACTGCGCGGGTCACGGTGCCCGATGACGCGCGCAAGGTCGAGCACACCGAGCCTCTTGGACAGCCGCCAGATCGCCTCGGCGCGGCTGTCGTGGAAGGTCAGGTTCTCGATCTGCGCGCGGTCCCTCGCCTTGCGGAACAGGGCATCACGGATGCCGGGGGCGAGGTTGAACACCGTCGGCGCGTCGCGTGGCAAAAGCGCAATGATTTCCCGCGCTCGTGGCGACAATGGAACATCGCGCACGTCCCCGTTCTTCGTGGCCGGCAGGGTCGCCGCCTTGGGGCGGATGTTCGCCCAAGTGAGCCCCAGAATCTCCCCGGCGCGCATGGCCGTCTCGACGGCGAACTCGAAGGCCAGCGCCACCCGGTGGCTGGCCGTGGTCGGCGGGCCGCCGTCGTAGCCCAGCGCCATCTGCACCCGCTGAACCTCGTCATCCGACACCCTGCGCTTGCGGCTGGCCGGGGCCGGGGGCTTCTTCACGTCCGACAGCGGGCTGGCACGCAGCCAGCCCCACTCCTTGCGCGCCACCTCGAGCACCGAGCCCAGCAGGCTCATCTCTCGGCGCACGGAGCCCGCCGACACCTCGCGCAGGCGGGCGTCGCGCCACGCCGCCAGGTCGGCCGCCACGAGCGCGCTGAGGCGCTTCTCGGCCATGGGCGCCTTCTCCAGCAGCCGGCAGCGCAGCACCTCCCAGCGCTCTCCCCGGTGGGTGGGGGCGACCTCAGAGGCGAACCGGTGCAGGGCGTCGCGGAGGGTATGCTCGCCGAGCGGCGTATCTACGGCCCCGGCCTCGGCGGCATGGGCCCACGCGGCGGCCTCGGCCTTGGTGCGGAACGTCTGCGACGGCCGGCTGCCATCCGGCAGGCGAACGCGAACGCGCCAGCGCGAACCGCGCTTCTCGATGTGTGCCATCCCCTCCCCCGGCTGGGCCCAAAGCTGGGGCAATCATAGCGGGGAGAGGCGGGTTACTGCGGGGAATGGTGGTGATGCCAAGGCACCGGAAGGCCACACGGTGCGGGCATCTGCGGGGAACGGTGGGGCTAGGCGGGCCCAAGCGGATCAGGCGTCGTCGCCTCTCCTGGGCACCACAGAAGGCCGCATTGCGCGGCCTTTCGTGTTTCTGGGCCCACCACGGGCCCGGTGTCGCGTCAGCGGATGATCGACTGCGCCCTCATGCGATCAAGGCACTCGTGCTCGCGCGCGCGGTACGCGCGCTCCTGGCGCAGCACGCCCAGCACCTCGACGGCCCACGCCGGCCCGTCCTGTAGCCAGCTCGTCGTCGTGTCGATGGGCGGCGTGGCGACGTTCGGCGTCGCCGGCTGCTCACATTCGACGATTGGCGGCTCGGGCAGCGTCGGCGAGGGTGTCGCGCACCCCTGCAGGCATAGGAGCGTGGCACTCAGCAGGAACAGGCACGCGAACTTCGCGGATGCGGTCGACATAGCGGATCGTCTCGGTCTGGATGCGGGTGGTGTCGGCCTCGGCCCGGTCGGTCGTCTCGCGGCCGATCTCGAGCGCCGTGACCTCGTTGTCGGCGGCCTTGCGGTCGACCTCGGCCACCATGTTCGCGATTCGCGAATCGCAAGCGGCAGCGGCCTCACCCGACTTGCGGAGCTGCCAGAGGTTCACCGCCACCGAGACGGCGAGCAGGATGGCGAGCAGGCCGGCGATGCCGACCTTGGCGATGAAACGTTCAAACCACGTCACGGCGTCACTCCGGTGAGGCACCAGCGGACCTCGTCCTGCCGGCGATTGAATAGGCCCTGCACGAATCGGAACTCTGGCTGCCCGTTCGGAAGGGTTCGGCCGGTGCGGACGCTCGACCACACCGGGCGGCCGGTGTCGGACAGGGCGATGCGCTTACACCCTCGCTCCCAGTCGCCCGCGTTCCATGCGGCCATCGCCCCGCTGCCGCACGTGTTCGGGGCGCCGACGTTCCATGCGTGGCTGCTCGCAGCATCGAACACCGACTGCGGCGGGAGACGCGTGAAGCAGCGCAGGAGCTGGCGCTGAACCTTCACCATGGCCGCCTGCTCCTCGGCCGCGCACTGCTCGGCTGTCCACCGCTGGCCGACGATGATCGGCGTCGAGGTGACGTGTCGCGTCAGGCCCGAGCAGACGGTCGGCAGGCCTTGCGCGAGCCGGTCGGCGTAGACGGTGAGGTGCAGCTCGCCGCCGCTCTCCCAGCGGTCCGTGAGCGTCCACGTGCCGGCGCCGCCCAGCAGCAGGACGCCGCCGAGGAAGGCGACGGCGACCGGCTGGCGTCCCGGCTTACTCTGCGGCGTCGTCATGGCTGCGCCACGCCTTCCACCACTTCCAGAGCTTCTCGGCGATCATCAGGACGGTGTAGACAAGCGTCCCGATAAGCACCCAGTCCTGCAGATGGATGCCGGCGAGGGTCACGCTGGTGACGCTGGCAGGGATCGCGAGCTTCGCGGCGGCGGTGATGGCGGTTTCTCCGGTCTGCTGGTGGACGCTCATCAGCCCCACTCCGCGATCAGGTAGACGGGGTTTTCGGTGATGGTCTGATCGAAGCCGTTCCGAACCTTGCCGACGATGGAGACGTGGGCCGTCGCGCCGATGGTGAGGCGGTACTTGCCGGCCGGGGCGCCGAGGCCGGCGTCCTCGATCTGCTTCGCCGTGATCGTGCGGGCGCGGTGGGCGGCGACTTCGAACACGGCGGGGCCGCGCAGGGCGCCTTCGTTGTCGGTGCCGAAGATGCGGAGCTTCACAGGATCATTCGCCGCGCCGACGAACAAGAGGGTTTCTTGGCGGTCGTTCGTGGACGGGTTGAAGAACGGCACATCGAACAGGCCAGCGTGTCCCGCGCGATAGCCGAGGACGATGCGCTGCGTCGACAGGACGGCGCCCTGCCGGCTGACGATGGCGAGGCACTGGATCGGCTCGCCGACGTCCTGCACGGCCGAGGCGTCGACCTGCAGGCCGGTCACGTTGGCGTGATCCTGCACGACGACGAAGATGCTCGCGTCGGTGCGGTTCGTGAAGTTGCCGCCCGACACGATGGGATCGGCGGCCCAGCGTCCGGCGAGAAGTCGCAGCTCCACGAGGACGTCGAGCGGCTGGCCGATTTCGCCGATGAACAGCGTCGAGGGGACGGACAGGAGCGCCGCGTCGGTGATGGTCGGGACGATGGCGGGGATGGCTTTGATCACGGGGCGCTCCGGAGTTCGTTGTAGAGGGAGTCGAACAGGGTTTTGACTGCGCCCATCAGCAGCGGCGCTGGCACATCGACGGGGCCGCCCGGGGTCTGGACGGTGATCACCCGCTGAAGCAGGTCGTCGAGCGAGGCGCGGATTGCGCCCTCGGGCTCAGGCGCGCCGAAGTAGTCGGCCGTCCCTGCGGTGCGGTAGAAGCGCGCACACTCGAAAGTCACGCCGCCCGTGTTGTCGGTCGGGCTCCAGTCGATGATGGTGCGCGGGGCGAGTGATTCGGATTCTGTGGCGGCGTTGACCGCGCGGATGCGT
>JBEILM010000226.1:0-4801 GCA_040379205.1 Gemmatimonas sp. | reverse complement strand
TCGTGGCATGAACGCGGTGAGTGCAAGCACCAGACCCAGTGCTCCCCACACACGTTTCATGTTGCTTCTCCGACTGACGATTCAGGTTCTGAGTCGAAGTCTCCGTTGAGGGTTTTCGCAGGCCCGCCTACCGGGCCTGCAGTAATCGTAGGACGCGTACCCCCCGCCGTCAAGCAACATGCCGCCGCCCCAGCCGGCGCCACGTCGACGCGGGACCCCCAGGATGGCAGTCGACTGCTTGAGCAGTACGGCGTTCGGGCACCCCCCCGCACCCAGCTACCAGCGGCCCTGTTCCCAAACCTGATACGCCTTGAGGGGGCGGTGGTCGGGGAGATGCTGCGCCAGGAACTCCCGGAGCAGCCGCTGGTGCGCCCGGGCAGCCGGTGCGTCCACCGGCGCCAGCGCGCCGGCCAGCCACTGCCGCAGGGCATCGCGGGCATCGGGTGGCAGCCGGCGCCCGCCGGGCGCCATGCGGGTGCACAAGGGACAAAGTGCACCGCCGACCGGGTGGTGAAAGCGCACCTCGGCGTCCGGATCGATTTCCGCATGGCATTCTGCACAGCGGTCGATCGCCGGCGTGAACCCGACCTGGGCCACCACCTGCCAGAGCGCGCCCAGGGTGGCCGTGGCGGTCTGTGCCGGGGCCGCCACCGCCAGCCGATCCAGCGCCGCCACGAGCGTCGCATAGGCCTGCGGCGCCGACTCCTCGTGCAGCAGGCGCAGGACACACTCGGCAATGGCGCTGGCCGCCACGAAGCGCCCCAGATCCTGCGCCAGCCCGGGCCGGGACACCGACACGTCGAAGGCCGTGAGGGTGTGCAGATCACGACCCGGCTTGAGCTGCAGCTGCGCCTGCCCCTCGGCAAAGAGGTCGAGCGCGCTGCCGAAACGCTTCTTCGACGACCGCGCGCCGCGAGCCAGCACCGACTGCACCCCCGCCTCCCGTGTGGCGAGCCGCAGCAGGCGACTGGATTCGAGGTAGTCGGAGACGTGGAGGACCACGGCGTCGGTGACCAGCAGCGACATGCGTGGAGACTAGTCGCGCGGGCTGTTCACCGCAGCCGTCTGTCCGCCGTCCGGTTCAGCGGAGCCCGAGATCGACGCCGCCCTGCCCCGCGGACACCCGACGGATTTCGGTGCCGGTGCGGTCGAATACGATGAGCGACGTCACCGACCCGGTGCCGCTGGCAATGCAATGCACCCGGCCCAGCGCGTCGGCCTGTCCGCTTCCGCAGTTGACTTCGCCGCCCGCCGGCGAGCGGAGCGAAAGCCACGGCGTAGCGCCGGTGGCCACGAAGCCAAGGTCATCGGGGCGCACCTTCACGATCCGGCCGGCGAACGCCGACAGGTTTTCGAACATCGACACGTACAGGAACCCGTCGAGCCCCCGCTTGGTGCTCGCGCCGTACGTGCCCGTCGGCATCGGGCGCGTGACCTGCACCCGGCGCGCCCGCAGGTCCACCTTGGCCATCGACCCTGACGCAATCAGCACGAACGGAAAGCTGCTGAAGTTCGCGTCACCACCGGCGCTCACATACGCCGCGTCACCGGCGATGATCGCCGACGCCCCCGACCCGCGGAGGCCGGTCAGCGTGATGGTGTCACGCGTGCTCCCCGCGTTGGGGATGCGAATGAGCCGCACGTCGCCCTGCACGGCGTAGTTCACCCGGCAGTTGCTGTTGGCATCGACGACCCAGATGGCATTGTCGAACTCGAACATGTCGGTCGGGCAGGTGCCGGCGTTGGCGATGCGGGTAATCGTGGGCGTGCCACTGCCCGACACGCTGACCAGGGCGATCGCGCTCGAGTCGCGCAGCGCGGCGGCCACGCGCGTTTGTCCGTTGCTGCCGCGAAACAACCGGGCCCGTCCCGGGTTGCTGCGCGCCGGCAGCTGAATGCGCCGCACCACCGATGTGCGGATGTCGGCGAGGTACAGCAGGTCACCGGCGCCGCGACTCGAGACCGCGAGCACCGTATCGCGTTCGAGCGTGAATCCGCCAGCATCGAACTCGGTGGGCGGGCCAAAGGCCAGTTTGGTGGAAGCGGTACCGGTGTCGCCGAGGAACGTCAGGCCGGGCTGAATGAAACCATCGAGAACGAGGATGCCGCGCGGCGGACCGGCTTCGGCATCGGTGGGCGCATCGCCGCCGCAGGCACCGAGGATGCTCGACGCCAGCAGCCCGAGCGCGGCGGCGTGGCGAGTCGCGCGGTGACGGCGAAGTGGGAATGGCAGAATGGTCGTGAACTGCATGGGCAATGGGGAGTGAACGATGGTGGTCCGATGCCGGGCCGCGCGTCGCGAACACGCGGGAACCGACATCCGGGCAGCAGCCGGCTGCTAGCGGCGCGGCTGCAGTGTCAGAGCGAGGGACCAGGCTCGCCCCGGCATGGGAAATCCGCGCACCGACTGCCAGCGCGCGTTCGTCAGGTTTTCCAGACTCACGGACACGAGGGAGCGCACGCCCCCTCGGTCCAGCGAACGGGCCGCGGTCACGTCGACCAGCGCCACCGCGGGTAACTCGAAGGCGGGATTGCGGGGACCGGCCGTGTACGGGCGGGTGCCCTGCAGGCGCACGTTGCCGCTGACCACGGCCAACGGGTGACGCCACTGCGCCAGCCCACCGCCGCTGACTTGCGGCACATAGGGCGTCGGGATCTGCAGGCCACCCGTATGCAGGACGGCACTGTACAGCGTGGTCCACGCCGACAGGGACAGGGCGGCGCCACTCACTCCGGCGCGGGCTTCGACGCCGCGCAGACGCTCCTGCCCGACGTTGGCCGGACTCCATCCGAAGTTGCCGGGAAACCAGATGATCGCGTCGCGCGTGTCGCGCGCCACGAGCATGACTTCGCCCTCGGCCCGCCAGGAGTCGGCCGGGAGCTCACCGCGCACTCCGACGCTGGCATCGGCCGTCACGCGCTCGGGGTCGAGCGCCCGCACGAACAGCCGCTGCGGCGACGAGAAGTAGAGGTCGTAGAGCGTGGGCACGCGCACAGCCTGTCCGCCCCGCGCAAGCACCGACAGCTGTCGCGCGCCCTCGGTGCCAAGGGCACGCCACCGCACCCCGGCGCTCGCGGTGGGCAGCAGCCCCGCCCGTTCGATGACATCGGCGCGCGCGCCAAGGTCAGCCTCCCATCTCGATGCACGATGCTGCCAGCCGTACGCCGCGAAGCCGCGGGCGCGCTGTTGCGTGATGCCGCCGGTGGCCCGCAGGCCATCGGCGCCCACGCCGGTACGCCACGCCCCACCGCCCCACGCGCCGCGCCATTCGGCGTCGGCAGCGACGGCCTGAGCCCGCGAGTCGAGCGCCGGACGCGTGGGATCGCGATAGGCGAGCGCAAACCATCGCACACCGGTCGTGACCAGCGTTGCACCCATCAGCTGCTGTCCTCGCACCAGTATCCGATCGACCTGCGACCGGTCGGAGTCGTTGGCCCGCACATTAGCCGGCCCCACCATACCACGCTCGCCGAACGACGCCAGCACCGACCACTGCGCCCCACCGGACACGGCGCCGCCGCCCAGCACCAGTCGGCGTTCGTCGTTGTTCAGCCGCGTCTCGCGCTGTGGCGCGGCGCCGGCCTCGTTCACGAAGGCGAAATCATTGCGCGCACTCCGCCAGGCGGCCGTGCCGTTGAGGCGCCACCCCCGGGCGCGCGTCACCCACGCGCCCTCGACGCCCCGTTGCCCGAAGGCCCCCGTGTTCATCGCGAGCGCACGCTGAGCCGCCGTGGTGAGCGCCAGCACGCCACCACTGGCCCCGCTCCCTGCCCCGATGGGATCGGCCCCCGGTATCACCGCCGCCGTCGCCAGGCTGACCAGCGGCAGATCGGAGACATCGGCCACGCCGGTGGCCGGATCGTTGAGCGGCAAGCCATCGAGCGTCACCACGACCTGTTCCCGGCGCGCGCCGCGCAGCGACAGCCCGCTTTCGCCGCGCGCGGCGCGCAGTGTCGTGTACGGCAGTTGCCCGATCAATCCGTTCATCGACACCGCGCCGCGTTCGCGCGCCTCACCTACCGACATATCCGCCTGGGTGCGCCCCGCCGCCGGTGCCACCCGATCGGCCACGACCCACCGGGTCACGAGTCGTGTCGCTGCCCGCACCGAGTCGAGCGGCGTGCGCGCCGAATCGGTGGTCACCACCTGCAGCATGGCCATGACGAGGGGCAGCGTCATCGCGCACGCCCCCGGCCCCGCAGCGGCAACAGCGCCGGCGCTCCCACGGCCGGATCGCGCGTGACCACCAGCGGCCAATCGTAGACCCGTTCGAGGATCTCGCCCCGCATGACCGTGTCGGCGGTGCCGGCAGCGGCCACCTGCCCCTCGTGCAGTAGCACGATATGGTCGGCGAAGCGCGCGACGAGGTTGAGCTGGTGACTCACGAGCAGCACCGTGCGCCCCTCGCGGGCCAGGCCGTCCACGAGTTCGAACACGGCCATTTCGTGCGCGATGTCGAGAAACGTGGTGGGCTCGTCGAGCACCACGGCCGGCGTATCCTGCGCGAGGGCGCGCGCGATGCGCACCCGTTGCCACTCGCCACCGGACAACAGGTCCGTCTGCCGGCCGGCCGCGTCGACGATACCGGCGCGGGTCATGGCCTGCTCCACCTGCGCCCGATCCTCATCCGACGGCGCGCCGAAGGCGCCGCGCCGCGGGTGACGGCCGAGCAGCACGAACTCGCGTACTGACAGTGGCAGCACCGGCTCCTCACGCTGCGGTACGATGGCCACCTCACGGGCCAGCGCTCGCGAGTCCATGGCCGCGATGTCGTGCCCGTCGAGCGTGATGCGACCGACG
>JBEILM010000225.1:0-4805 GCA_040379205.1 Gemmatimonas sp. | reverse complement strand
CGAACGAGGCCGCCTGAGTGTTTCCCCCGAGCAGAACGCGCAGTCGAGCGCAGGGCAGGGATGCCCGCTCGGGTTCTTTTTTGGGCGTGCGGTGCATGCCCCCTTTTTTGCCCGCAGCCAGCGGTAAACGCGAGTAACGCGCCGTGAACCAACTGAATCGAGAACTCCCGTTCCTCGCCGCGCTGCCAGCGCCGAAGAACGCGCCCGACGCCCTCGTGCGCCGAGTGGAAACGGACGAGCAAGCCATCGCCGTCAGCATCACGGCCAGTGGCCTCAAGCAGTCGTACATCGCCGCTGCGCTAGGCCGCAGCGCCCCTTGGCTGTCGCGCATCCGGCACGGCTCCCTGCACCTCACCGACGCGCAGGCCGTCCGATTCTGCGCCGTCACCGGGTCGAACCTGCTGCTCCAGGTCCGCGCGCTGCGCGAAGCCCTCGCCGAGATCCGTGGCGAGCTGGACGCCGCCGAGACCATCCGCCGCTACGCCGCCGAACTGCGGAGGGCTGCGTGATGGCCGACGAGATCGACCTCGCCAACGAGCGCGCCGAGATCGAGCGCATGGCCGCCGTGAGCATGCACCTCGCCCGCCCGGTGCAGCAGGGCCTCGAGCGCTGCGCCATCTGCGGCGAGCCCATCAGCGACTACCGGCAAGCCCTCGGCGCCGTCCACTGCGTCGAGCACGCCAGCGAGATCGAGCGCCGCCGCGCGGGGTATGCCCGTTGATTTCTTCCGCCACGCCTCACGCCGGAGTAGCTACCGGCGAACAGCCCGAGTCCTCGCGGGTTGGCGTGCGCGGCTCTTTCGAGGGCTCTGAGGAGCAGCACATGAAGAAAGCGAAGTTCATTGGCGATTCCGTCAAGGTGTCCGCGTCGCCCATCGGCCCCTACGTCCACATCACCATCCGATATCACCGGTCTTTCCCGGTTGAGTCCGTGTCCGTGAAGGTCGACCGCATCCCCGACATCATCAAGGCGCTGACGGAGGCGGCCATGAAGGCGTCGAAGAATCAGCAGCGCCAGGAGTCGTCGGACATCGAGGGCGGCTTCTGATGCGCGACTACAGCAAGGTCAGCGCGAGCTTCTGGACAGGGTCAACAGGCAAGGGCCTGCGTGGCGACCACGCCGCGCAGATCGTTTGCCTGTACCTGATGACCAGCCCGCACGCGAACATGATCGGGGTCTACCACTGCCCGATCCTCTACATCGCCCACGAAACCGGCCTGAGCATCCAAGGGGCTTCGAAGGGGCTTCAAAGGGCCATCGAAGGGGGGTTTTGCACCTACGACGAGGCCTCCGAAGTGGTCTTCGTCCATGCCTTCGCCCGGTACCAGATCCTTGAGGGGTCGATTGACCCCCTGAAGGCTGGCGACAAGCGCGTGGTGGCCGTCCTGAAGGCGGCGTCGAACATCCCGAGCGCCAGTATCCGCGCGGCTTTCGTGGCCGAGTACGCCTCCGCGATCCCCGGTCTTGATGCCCTGAAAACGAAGGGCCTTGGAAGGGGCATCGAAGCCCCCTCGAAGCCAGAAGCAGGAACAGGAGCAGGAACAGAAGCAGAAGATCCCCCCTACCCCCCGACGGGGGGAGGCGAGGGGGATGGCGATCCGAAGCCGAAGGCCAAGGGCCTCGCCGAGATCGCTGCCGACGCGACTGCCGCCTTCAACGCCTCGCCGCTGGTTCGGGCGAACGGCGGCTTGCTGACTGCCGAGAACCCTGCCGTCGGCCAGGAGCTTCGCCAGAAGAACATCCGCCGCTGCGTGAAGTTGGCCGGCGACATCGCGAAGGCGATGGATGCCCCGCTCGACCGCGACTGGTGGGCTGGCTACTTCGACGCCTGCCACGCCGACGAGTTCTGGAGCGGGCGGAAGGGCGGCGGGCGAGGGCACGAGAACTGGCGCCCTGACTTCGGTTCGCTGACCAAGCTCGAGACGATGAAGACGATCTACAACCGCTCGAGCGAAGGGGGTTCGCTGTGAACGACCTCGCCATCCTTCCCCACAGCATCGCCGCCGAGCAGTCCGTCCTTGGCGCGCTGATGCAAGCCCCCGAGCGACTGCCCGACGTCGCCGACTGGCTGGCCTCGGCCGACTTCTACCGCCGCGACCATGCGCTCGTGTTCCAGGCCATCGTCGAACTCGCCGCCAAGGGCAGCGCCGTCGACCCGGTGACGCTGGCCGACTGGTTCGACGGCGTGCAGCTCGGCGATCAGGTCGGCGGGCTGTCGTACCTCGTCGATCTGGCGCAGAACACGCCGAGCGCGGCCAACCTCGTCGCCTACGCCGAGATCGTGGCCGAGAAGTCCCGCCTGCGCCGGCTGGCCGACGCCGGGAGCCGCATCGCCGGGATGGCGCTGGAGCCGAATGCGCGGGCCGCTGGCGACATCGCGGCCGAAGCTGAGGCCCTGCTGAGGGAAGTCGCCCCGACGGGCCGCAGCGGCGGTCTGGAGTCGATCCACGGCGCGCTGCGGAAGTCCTACGAGGCCTTCTGCGAACGCTACGAGGGGCGCGGCGTCCTCGGCCTGCCGTTTCCGTGGGCCGACATGTCCGCGAAGGTGCGCCTCGTCCCGGGCGAGACGACGGTGCTCGCCGGCCGCCCGTCGATGGGCAAGTCCGTGCTCGGGTTCCAGATCGCGCTGGAGACGGCCCGCGCCGGGAAGCGCGTCGCGGTGTTCTCGCTCGAGACGCAGACGCTCGGCGTGGTGAACCGCATGCTCGCCTGCGCTGGCGGCGTGCCGCTGTGGTTCATCCTTCGGCCCGATCCCGAGCGCGAGGACTTGATGCCGCGCCTCACGCTGGCGATGCGCGAACTCGACCGGCTGAACGCGATGCTGCACATCGACGACACGGCTCGCCTGTCCTCGGAGCAGATCGCCGCCCGCGCGCGCCGCGCCCACATGCGCCAGCCCTTCGACCTGATCGTGGTCGACCACCTGCACGAACTGAAGCTGCCCGGCCGCGCCAACAAGGCCGAGGAGCTGGGCGAGTCGCTGGCCGTGCTGCGCGCGCTGTCGCGCGACCTCCGCGTGCCGCTGGTGGCGCTGGCGCAGTTGAACCGCAACGCCGCCAACGACAAGCGCCCGCCGAACATGGGCGACCTCAAGGCCTCGGGCGACATCGAGGAGAAGGCCGACGCGATCCTGCTGCTTCACCGCCCCGACTACTACGACCAGGGCGACCGCCCCGGTCTCGTGCAGGTCGAGGTGGCGAAGTGCCGCGACGGCGAGCGCGGCGTGATCGTGAACCTGCGGAACGACTTCGCCCACATGAGGGCGCTGCCGTGGGAGGGCGACATCCCGCTCCGCATCACCCCGGCCCCGACGACCCGCTGGGGCAAGAAGGAGGCCGCATGAAATCGCCGACCTACCGCGGCAACCTGCCCCCGACCACCGTCGCCTCGATGCCGTCCACCACGGTTCTCGCGCTGCAAATCGCCAAGCGGTTCGGCGGCAAGAAGCCGGCCGTCCAGCAGCTCCGCGACACGTTCGGCATGTCGCGCGCGACCGCCTTCCGCTGGCGCGCCGCATTCGACTACGTGAACGGGGGGGCGGCATGAAGCCCAAGCGCACGCCCCGCGAAGTCCTGTTGCGCGTCGAGCGCGGCGCCCTGGTGCCGCTGGACGACCTGAGCCGCGCCGAGCTGAAGCGCCGGTCGTTCCGCGTCGGCGACGTCCTGCGCGCCGAGCTGAAGAAGGGGCGCAACCCCGAGTTCCACCGGCTGATGCACGCCTTCGCGCGCCTTGTGGCCGAGAACATCGAAGCGTTCGCCGGCCTCGACGCGCACAGCGTCCTCAAGCGGCTGCAGGTCGAGGGGAATGTCGGCTGCGACGAGATCGCGGTCGTGTTCCCCGGCATCGGCCCCTGCACGTACCGCATCCCGCGCTCGCTGTCGTTCGCGAGCATGGACGAGGGCGAGTTCCGCGAGGTTTCGCGCGCCTTCGCCGACTACGTCGCGCGCACCTACTGGCGCACCTGCACCCCTGAGGAGATAGAATCCATGGCCGCTTGCATGCCGGAGGTCGCGTGAAGTTCTACGAGCTGAAGAATGGGCAGGCGTTCCGCTTTGCCAATCAGAAAGATGACCCCGCCGCGCTTGTGCTGTCCGCTGGCGTTGACGGGGCATGTGGGCGATTCGTTTCTAGCTATTCCGACTGGCGCGACCCACAGGAATGGCTTTACTGCAAGCCGCTGGATGAAGTCGTCCCGGAGGTCGCGTGAACCAACCCAAGCCCCGCCGCCGCGTCGCGATTCAAGCCGGACCGAAGCGCAGCGAACACACCGAGGCCGTAACGCTGATGAAGGCCGTGCGCCTGCTGGAAGCGAGGCACCCCGAGCTGCGCCTCTTGTTCGCTGTGCCCAACGGCGGCGACCGGCATCCCGCCGTGGCCGCGAAGATGAAGGCCGAAGGCGTCAAGGCCGGCGTGCCCGACTACGTGCTGCCCGTCGCGCGCGGCCCCTTCCACGGCCTCGCCATCGAACTCAAGACCGCCACCGGCAGCGCCAGCCGCGAGCAGAAGCAGTGGATCGCCGGCCTGCGCGACCAGGGCTACCGCGCCGAGGTGTGCCGTGGCTGGGAACAGGCCTTCAACGTCATCAAGGAGTACATCGCATGAAGAACCGCACGCGCAGAGTGATTGGCTGGATCGCCTACGAATCCATGACCCCGATGGAGGCCGCCGAGCGCGCCATCGCGAAGGCGCAGGAGGTGTTCGGCCGCAATGCCGGCGTCCTGCACCTCGACACGGTGACGGGCAAGCTGACCCTGTTCGCCGACGTCGACATGCCGGCGCCGGCCGGAACGTTCGTGCGCGGCGTG
>JBEILM010000224.1:0-4818 GCA_040379205.1 Gemmatimonas sp. | reverse complement strand
GCGCGCTCACGGCCTTCACCGATCCGGCGCCACAGTTCGCCGGTGTGACCAGCCAGCTCATCACCTACACGCGCAATGATGGCGTGAAGCTGTCTGCCACAGTATACCTGCCGCCCGGCTACGACAAGGCCAAGGACGGTCCGCTGCCGTTCTTCCTCTGGGCGTATCCGCTCGAGTACCGCTCGCGCGAAGCGGCCTCTCAGGTGGTGGGGTCGCCCTATCGTTTCGTGCGCCCGACAGGGGCGTCGCATCTGTTCCTGCTCACGCAGGGCTACGGCGTGATGGACAACCCCACCATGCCCATCGTGGGTGCGGACGGAAAGGAACCCAATGACAGCTACGTCGAGCAACTCACCACCAGCGCGCAGGCCGCGGTGGACACGATCGTGGCCATGGGCATCGCCGATCGCCAGCGCATCGGTGTGGGAGGCCATTCGTACGGGGCGTTCATGACGGCGAACCTGCTCGCGCACACCCGCCTCTTCAAGGCGGGCATTGCCCGCAGCGGCGCCTACAACCGGACCCTCACGCCCTTCGGTTTCCAGGGCGAAGAGCGCTCGTACTGGGAGGCGCCGGAGCTGTACGAGACCATGTCGCCGTTCACGTACGCGAACCGGATCAAGGATCCGATCCTGCTCATTCACGGCATGGCCGACAACAACACCGGCACATATCCCATGCAGAGCGAGCGCATGTACCAGGCGCTCAAGGGCAACGGGGCCACGGTGCGCTACGTGCAGCTGCCCGGCGAGTCACACGGCTACGCGGCGCGCGAAAGCGTGGGGCACACGCTAGCCGAGATGACCGCGTGGCTCGATCAGTTCGTGAAGGCGGGGAAGCGGGCGACGATGCAGTAAGGCGGACGCGCGTCGCTTGTTTGGCCACGGATCACACGGAAACAGACGGAAACCTCAGGATCATGCTTGTTGATCCTGAGGTTTCCGTCTGTTTCCGCATCATCCGTGGCCCTTGAAGCACAGCGGTTCGCTGCGGGCTCGTTATCGCTTCGCCTTCGCCGCCGGCCTGGGCGGTGCCGCCGCCACGAACTCGAGGCGGTCGTTCTTGCCGAAGGCGATGGTCAGGTCGGCCGCCTTCGTCAGGGCTTCGGTGGTCTCTCCCGACGAGGCGAGCGCGACACGCATGGACACCGGCCGGTCACCGATGCTGCTGTCCGCGAGCACGGCGTTGAGCCCGAACCAGCGCACCAGCTCGGGCACCACCACGCGCAGCGGCGCCTGCTCGAAGACGATACTGTCCCGCGTCCACGCCAGCGCCACGTCGCGCGCCACCCCGTCGAGCGGGGTCACGGTGCCGTCCGTGATGAACTTCACCGCGTCGCCCGCCTTGATAGGCGTGACTGTGCCCGACATGCGGTCCTTGAGCTCGACGGTGCCTTCGGTCACCTGTACGTACACCGCCTTGTCTTCCGGGTAGCTGCGTACGGTGAACACCGTGCCCGTCGCGGTCACGGTGGCCGTTCCGGCGCGCACCGCAAACGGGACGCCCTGCCGATCGCCGGTCGTCGGCGTGACCGTGAAGGTGGCGGTGCCTTCGAGTTCGACCGTCCGCTGGGTGCCGCCGAACTTCTCCGGTATGCTGAGTCGCGTCTCCGATCCCATCGATGCCCGGGTGCCATCGCGCAGGGTGACCGTACCGCGCTGCCCCCTGCCGGAGGTGAGGTTCTGCACGTTCTCGCCCTTGAGCGCGCGATCCACCGCCACTTCGCTGCCGGCATTGTCAAGGAACCGCTGCGCGCCGAAGATGGCCGCCACGACCACGACGCCGATCGCGCCGTACTGCAGCCACCTCGGCTTCTCCGCTACGCGCTCCACATGTTCCTTGGCGTGGGCCCGCTTGGCAGACAGCACTTCCTCCACGGCCGCCGCGTGGTCCACGGGCGGGGCGTGCAGCTCATCCATCAGGATCCGTACGGCCTCGTCGACCTGCGGCACGGCGATGTGCGCCGCGACGTCGCCGTGTCGATGGTGCAGCGCGGCGTGCTTGCGCTTCTGAATGGCGGCCTCGTGCCGAACCGCTTCCTCGAGGAAAGCGGCGAGGGCCGTCGGGTTCTGAAAGCGCTCGCGAGTCTGCCAGGCGTCGAGCATCGCCTTGTGCGCCACCTTGCCACGGTAGTGGGTGAGGTCGCTGCCGAGTGCCTCGCCGGCCGCGGCGAGCAGCCCATCGAATTCCTGCCGATACAGCGTGACCAGTGCGTTCTCGTCGCCGCTGGCGAACCGCGAGACAACCGCCGGTTCCGGGGTGGGGAGCACAACCGTCATCGACCAACCCTCCTGCGCCGCGGACAGAGGCGGCATTGGGGCGCCTGAAAAGGGGCGACGCGGGCGCGGCGTCCCTCATGACTGGACGCTGCGCTCGGCAGGGACACTCCGCAAACGGAAAATGCCTGACACGAGCGGGGGCATTCGCCGTTCAGTCCGCTTCGGCGTTGGCATGGTACCGACCACGTTGTTTCGATGACACAGGGCAAACGGGCCTGTGCTACCGTGGCCCATGCCCGCGTCCATGCCCTCTTGCCAGGGCCCACAAACCATCGGCACACTATGGTCATGCCCGCGCTCGCGCCCCGACTCTGGACTGCCGCCGAGGTCCAGGCGCTTCCCGACGACCCCACGCATCGGTACGAGTGCGTGGACGGGGAGCTGCTGGTGAGCCCTTCACCGCGAATGCTGCATCAGTCGGCGGTGACGGTCCTGGCCGTGATGCTCGAAGGCCTGGTCCGCCCCCGCGGTGTGGGTGCCGTGTTCGTGGCCCCGTCCGATTGGGTGCTCGATCCGCGCACGCTGGTGCAGCCCGACATCTACGTCGTGGGACTCGCCGACGGCCACCGTCCGCGCACCGACGAGGAGCGTGGTCACCCGCTCCTGTTCATCGAGGTGCTCTCGCCGAGCACGGCGCGTTTCGACCGGGTGGTCAAGCGCGGACGCTACCAGCGGGCTGACATCGAGTACTGGATCGTCGATCTCGATTCGCGTCTGGTGGAACGCTGGCTCCCGGGCGATGACCGGCCGATCATCCACGCCGAACAGCTCGCGTGGCAGCCGGTGGGCGCGAGTGCGCCCTTCGTCATCGACCTCGAGCCGTATTTCACCGAGGTGCTGGGGCCGGCGTAGCGGTCAGCGCTTCGTGCGCCGCGCCGCTTCGGCATCAACGTCCTTCTCCCAGGCATTGAGCTCGAGGCGCAGGGCGCGCGCCACGTCCGTGCGTTCGCGCGCCAGATCGTTCCGCTCGCCGGGGTCGGTGCGCACGTTGAACAGGAGCAGGTGGTTGGCGTCGATGACCATCTTGTAGTCGCCCTGGCGCACGGCGTACATGGTGCGGTTGCCGGGGGTGGAGCGCCAGAACAGGGTGCGCGGCTGCACCGGCTGCCGCCCCTCGAGCACCGGCAGCAGGTTGAGGCCGTCCAGCTTCGCGTCATCGGGCACCACTACGCCTGCCGCAGCCAGCACCGACGCCGTGAGGTCCATGGTGATGCCCACCTGCGGAGTGACAGTACCGGCGCGAATGCGCCCCGGCCAGCGCACGATGGCGGGGACGCGAATGCCGCCCTCCCAGGCGGTCCACTTGCGATTGAAGAGCGGCGTGTTGTCGGAGAGCCACTCGCCGCCGTTGTCGTTGGTGAAGATGACGAGCGTGTTGCGTGCGAGCCCGTGCCGATCGAGTGCCGCGAGGATCTCGCCCACGCCCTGATCGAGGCGTTCGACCATGCGCACGTAATCGGCGCGTGTGCTGGTGAGCGAATCGGCGGGGCGCAGGAAGCGTGCGTTGCCCACCGCCACCGACGGCGCATCGGGGCGCTGGAATGGCCAGTGCGGTGCATTGTAGGCCACATCGATGAAGAACGGCGTGCGCGCATGGGCGCCGATGAAGTCGACCGCCCGCTGCGTGATGAGATCGGTGGTGTAGCCACTCACCTCCACGCGTGTGTCGTTCTCCCACAGATCGGGGGCGCCGCGGCTATCGGTGTGCTGCCAGTAGTCGTGGTAGCCGCTCTTGAGGCCGAAGAAGCGATCGAAGCCGTGGGCGATCGGGCTCTGCTCCGGCCGGTAGCCCAGGTGCCACTTGCCGAGCAGGGCGGTGGCGTAGCCGCGCGACTTGAGCAGCCGCGGCAGGGAGTAGGGGCTGGCGTCGAGACCGCGATCTCCGGCCACGGGCGTGGGGCCGTCGGCGGAGAGCGGCTGTTCTACGCCGTAGCGCTGCTGGTAGCGGCCGGTGATGAGCCCGGCGCGCGTGGGCGTGCAGGTGGTGGCATTGGCGTAGAAGTCGGTGAAGCGCACCCCCTCGCGGGCGAGGCGGTCGAGGTGCGGCGTGCGCACGTCGCGGGCGCCGTAGCTCCCGATGTCCGCGTACCCCATGTCGTCGGTGATGATGAGGACGATGTTGGGGCGGTCGGGCGCGCCCTGCGCCGGCGCTCCAGGTGGCAAGACGAGAGAGCACGCGAGGCCAGCGGCCAGCGTGAGCGCGGGGACCAGGAGACGCGGCAACGGCATGGCAGTGCGGTCAGGAGAAATGCGAGCGAATCACACGTCGCACTCCGCCAACATGCGTCTGGCCCGCAGGCAGGGCCAGTCTCGAGCCACCCCAATGCGGCTAGCCGGTCAGTCGCTGGATGCGCAGGCGTTGCGTGGCCGCGTCGTAGGTGGCCGGGAGCACCTGCAGCCCGGTCGGCGCCGGTCCCACGAGCCGGCGGCCCGCGAAATCAAACTCTGACCCGTGGCAGGGGCACACGATCCGCGGGGGGCGCACGCCCGACACGCCGCACCCCGAGTGTGGGCAGATGTTGGACAGCGCGCGAAAGTC
>JBEILM010000223.1:0-4855 GCA_040379205.1 Gemmatimonas sp. | reverse complement strand
CGCACGATGTCCGTGCCCGACACGGCATCCACCAGCACCGCATGCAGATCGCCGGGCTGCGTGAGCGACAGCGGGACACCGTACACGGTGCGCGCATCCGGGCCGACGAGTTGCGGGCCGAAGATGAACGAGCCCACGGTGCCATTGGCGGTGACGAAGCTCGTGGTGAGCGCCATGCGAGCGCCGAGCACGTTGCCGATGGTATAGGTGGCAGTGGCGGGCGCGAACGATTCGGCGCTGGCGAAATCGAGCAGCGGCACGGCGCCACCGGCGGGCGGCGTGAGATTGCGGCGCAGGATGAGGCGATCGGGATCGGTGGCGAGCGTGGCGAGGGTGACGCCGGTGCGCGCGGCCAGCAGATCGAGGGGGCCGTTGCGCACGTTGCGCCGCACGGTGTACGGTATGCCATTCAGTCCCGCACCGCCGGTGGCTCCGCCGGCCACGATGGCGGCCGCCTGCCCCAGGCCGAGCCCGGCCACGCTGCCGGTGAGGGTGCGCGAGCCGGGGGTCTCCTGGCACTGCCGAGTGCCGAGGGCGATGAGTTCGGCGCGCGATTGATGGAAGGTGAAGACGTCGAACGCGGTGACGTCGAAGCCGCCGTCAGCGTCGCGCACGAGGGTCACGCTGGCCCGCGTGTCGGACAGCGTGAAGGCAAAGCGGTTGTTGGCGTCGGGGAGCACACGCGTCCAGGGGCCGGCGATGCCGTCGCGATAGGCGAACCAGATGGGCGGGCGTCCGTCGGCGCAGAACTGCCACACCGCGGGCATCGGAGGTGGCGCGGGCTGCACGGTGAGCGCGATGGCGGTGGTGGCCGATGTACTCCCAATGGTGGCGCGTACGGTGAGCGGATAGCTGCCGGGCGCGGCGGCGGTGGTGGCGTTGAGCACCAGCGCGGTGGTGGCGTCGGTGGCCGGATTGGGGGTGAACACCCCGCTCACTCCCGGCGGTGCGCCCTCGAGCGCCATGGTGGCGCCACCGGTGAGCCCTCCGCCGCGGGTGAGCGTGAGGGTGATGGCGGCCGACGACGTGTTCTGCACCACGCTCACGGTGCCCGTGCTGCTCGCCAGTGTGAGAGTGGGCACCGGTGGCGGCGCGGTGACCACGAGCGCGATCACGGCCGTCCGATCGGGCACACCGGCCCCGCTGGCGCGCACGGTGAGGGAATAGCTGCCGGCGGCTACGGTGGCGCCCACCTGCACGGTGAGGGTGGCGCTGGTGATTCAAGCCGCCAGCACGGTGGCGCTGAGACTGGCGGTCACGCCGGAGGGCGCGCCCTCCACAGCGAGTGTGACCGGGCCGGTGAAGCTGCCGCTGCGGGCAACGGTGATGCCGACGGTGGCCTGCCCGCCGGCGACCACGGAAGCGGGGAAGGAGGCAAGGCCGACGGAGAGGAGGCCGGGCACCGGTCCAGGTACCGCCACTGGCAGATCGCTCCCCCTGCTGCAGGCGGTGGCGGCGCCGAGCAGGAGCAGGGCGACGACGGCGCGCGCAAAGAAGCATGGAGCGCGGGGGAAGCGAAGGGCGAGCATTCGAATTGGGGCAGAGGGGGGAGCACTTGTGGCGATGGCAATGGAACGAGCGCGGGGGGGTGTTAGGTCCGGGGGACGATCTTGCCGGTGCTACCGCCCCGCGCCGGCCGACGACGTCACCCCCAACTGCCGCAGCAGGAAGGCGTCGGTGCGCGACATCTGCTCGGCGTTCAGGAAATGCCCCGTCTCCTTCGCGATCAGCAGCTCCTTGGGCGCGGTGATCAGGTTGTACACGGCGTAGGAGGCGGTGGGGGGCACGGTGGTGTCGTTGTACCCCCACGTGTAGAAGCCCGGCACGGCGAGCAGGCGCGCAAAGTTGTCGGCGTCGTAGTACGGAAGCATGGCCGCGATCTCGGCCCGTGCCTGCAGGCGGGACGTATCGGCGAAGAGGTGCGGCCACCCGCCGGCGCGCCCCTGCCGGTAGCCGAAGTGATCGCCCATCGCGGGATACGCCACCGCCAGGGCCTTGACGCGGGGATCGAGTGCCGCCGTGGAGATGGCCAGCATGCCCCCCTGACTGCCGCCGCGCACCACGTAGCGCGTGCTGTCCACCTGCGGCAGGGAGAGCAGAAAGTCGCCGGCCCGCACGGCCCCCACGATCACGCGCTTGTAGTAGTACTTGTCGCGATCGTCGGCGCCGAAGGCCCAATAGCCGTTGAGCGCGGTGGCGCGCAGTTCGTTGTACAGCAGCGAATCACGGTCCACCGGAATGCCATGGATGCCGATGGCGAGGTGCACGACCCCGAGCGCCGCGAGATGCGTGTTGGGGAAGTACGGGCGCACACCGGCACCCGGCACCACCAGCATTGCCGGATACCTCCCAGGCGCCCGTGGTACGGAGAGCATGCCGTAGAGCCGGCTGCCTTCGCGGTGATTCTGGAATGACACGTGATACACCGCCACCGCCGGGGTGGAGAGGTCCTCGCGCGGCGTGAGCTGCGGCGCGAGCGGCACGCGTCGCGCGGCGGCGACGGCACTGCGCCAGAAGGGCACGAAGTCCGCCGGCGGTGTGACCGTGGCGTCGATGCGGTGCACATCGTAGCCCACGGTGACCATCTGATTCAGGGTGGCGCCCTCCACATCGGCCACTGCGGTGAGCCGCAGAAAGCCCGGGCGTGTGAGCGTGCCGCCGTCCACGCGCGTGCCGCCGGGCGCGGTGACGATCGTGTCCACGCGCGCGGGCGCCATCCGCTCGGGGCCCATGGTCACAATCACGCGTACGCCGAGCACGTCCTGTCCGTCACGGGCGACGCGCACCACGAACTGCGCGCGTTCGCCGATGGCGTAGTGCCAGTCGTCGCGGGATGCGGACACGATCAGCGCGGCGGCGCGGCTGACGGCACGGTCAGCGACTACAGCCGGTGCCTCGGCGACGACCGTGGGCGGTGGAGGCGGGGGCGCATGCAGAGGCATGAGGCGAAGCGGGGAGGAGGGGAGACGGCACGATGGCGTACCGATACGATACGATCCCGTTCGCTCTCGCGTACCTCGCTGTCCGGCTTTCGCCGCGGCCCGCTTTTCGGCAGGTGCGGGACTTTGCCTGTTCAGGCAGGTGCGGGAAACCGGGTGTACGAGCACCACCCACACCACGCATACCCAACTATCCCGAACGTCCACCAGGCGCGAGTCGTGACGCCCGCAGTTTGCGCTCGGACCGCATGACATGAAGGATCAGCACGCGTTCCCCGTCGATCCGATAGCAGAACCGGCAGGGGGGCTCGACGATCTGCCGATAGCGCGTGCTTCGCGTGAACTCCTGCGGGCGGCTGCCACTTCCCGGATGGCTGGCGAGCTGCCCGACGTGCGCAAACACCCGCTGGACGAGCTGGGCCGCCGCGTTGCGGTTCTCGATCGCGATGTAGTCGGCGATGGCATCGAGATCGGCGATCGCCGGCTCCGTCCAGACTATTCGAGCCACCGCGCGAGCCGCGACTTCGCCTCGTTGTGCGACACCACCCGGCCTTCGGCCGCGGCCATCTCGCCCCGCGCGATTCCCTCGAGAATGGCCATGCGCACCTGCTGGCGCTGGTACGTCTCCACATCCACGAGATACGCGCTCGGCAGCCCATGCTGCGTGATCAGGATGGGTTCCCGGTCCCGCTCGAGGTCGGCCAGCAGTTCCGTGGCCTGACGCTTCAGCGTCGTCACCAGCTCGGTTCGCATGAGTGATACTATAGTAGCACTTCTGCGGACACAAGGCGGGGCGCAGCGAACAGGGGGCTACACCCAATAGTCCGGTCAAGAGCAGCACACGGTCCGTCATCGCGGGGGCGGGCCGTCTCGCCGTACGCGATCGAACGTCGGCTACGTGCGTGTGCGCCAGTAGCCGGGGCGGCGCCGATGATGCGCGACGGCAAGAACGCGAATGCTGCCATCCGGCGTTACGCGATAGACCACGGCGTACGGGAAGCGCTCGCACAGCCAGCGCCGTCGCCTTCCTGCTCAGCGGACGGTCTCGCCCCAGGCGGCGCGCTGCGCGGCCAAGTCTGCGTCGAGCACGCGGAAGACCTCCGCCGCCGGAATACCGATACGAGGATCCACGGCTATTTCCGCATCACGCCGATCGAGCTCTGCCTCCCAGGCGCTGGCGATCGCCTCAACCGAGTCACCGGACACGTCTGGCTCGAGGCTGGCCAGGAGGCGGGTCGCCAACTCCGCCCGCGCCGCGTCGGGCAAGCGAAGGACGGCCTCCGCCAACTGTTCCAAATCGAGATCCATAGTACGCGCCACGAGAGGGGACCCAGGAAACTAGCCTGAGGCAGCGCCGCGGCGAACACTCGAGGCGAACGGTGCTGGCCTTGTTCGCGCCGTCGGCTTGGAGATACGGCCCCCGCAGCGCGCGGCGTCTATCAGCGCCGACGCCCGAAGGCGTCGCCGCTCCTTCGGTTGGTGTCCGTTCATCTGCATTGCCTACAGACCGTCACGGAGCGACCCGGATGTTCGATGTGCCATCGTGCGCAGGGTCGCGCCAAGCGCTGTCCAGAAGTCGTTGGAGCGGGCCATGCCAGGATGTGGCACAATGGCGCTGGTGGTCGTGCCGGTCTGTTGGATCAGGCACCCGTGTTTGCCGATCCGATGTTCCTCGAGAATGCCGTGGATGATTGCCTCCCACGCCGGGCGTTCGCTCATGCCATAACACACCAGCACCTGAGGCGTGTGCTGCGCGATCAGCGACCGGAGCTGCTGAATGCGTCGCGGGCGCATGGTGGCTTCGTAGCGGGCGCGCGACTCGAGCATGGGGATGTCGCGCGCGAGCGGCTCGTAGATCCAGCTCGTCTTGCTCCGCGACGGGAGGGGCAGGAGCTCCAGCAGCGCCATGGGCCCGT
>JBEILM010000222.1:0-4872 GCA_040379205.1 Gemmatimonas sp. | reverse complement strand
TGCACGACACCCCGACCTACAGCAGCTGGCTCAACCAGGTGGAGAACAGGTTCGCGCGCATCGCACGCGATTGCATCGCGCGCGGCATCTTCACCTCGACGACCGATCTCACGCGCAAGCTGCTGCGCTACATCACGCTCCCTAACAAAACCTGCCAGCCCTTTGTGTGGCGGTACCGCGACGTTACCCGTCGCATGCCTGCTCCACGTAAATCAACTACGGCTCAGTAGTATGGGATCTGGTGGTGTTCGATGAGGCGCATCGGTTGCGCAATGTGTACAAGCCGGGCAGCCCCATTGCGGCCGCACTGCGCGACGCCACGGCGCAGGCGCCCAAACTGCTGCTCACCGCAACGCCGCTGCAGAACTCCCTGTTGGAGCTGTACGGCCTGACGTCGTTCGTCGACCCGCACTGCTTCGGCGACGAAGCTTCCTTTCGCGCCCGCTTCGGCTCCGGCGCTGCCCTCGACGCCCCCGCGGCGGCGCGGCTGCGTGAGCGAATGAGTGGGGTCCTCACCCGCACGCTGCGCGCGCAGGTGCTCGAGTACGTGCGTTTCACCAATCGTGTCCCACTCACTCAGGACTTCACCCCGTCTCCGGCCGAACCGCAGCTCTATGATCTGGTCAGCGCCTACCTGCAGCGTACCGATCTGGTGGCCATTCCGACCAGCCAGCGGGCGCTGCTCACGCTGGTGCCGCGGCGCTTGCTCGCGTCATCGTCATTTGCCATTGCCGGCACCCTGCGCGCGCTGGCGGTTCGGCTCGAGGCCATTGCGGGGGCTACGGTAACGGGCCACACCCCCCTGGTCGACGCGGCCACCTCGGACGACTTCGATGGTCTCGATGAACTGACCGACGAGTTCACCTCGCCGGACGGCCCAGACACTGACGTTGCTGCGCCCGATCCGGACTCCGAGCTCGCCGAACTACGGCGCTATGTCGCGCTCGCCGAGTCCATCGAGGGTAACGCCAAGGGCACGGCGCTGCTCTCCGCGCTGGAGGCTGCCCTCGGTCGAGCAACCGAGCTCGGGGCGGCATGCAAGGCGGTCGTGTTTACCGAGTCAAGTCGCACCCAGGAGTATCTCGTACGACTGCTCGAAGCCAACGACTATGCGGGCCAGGTCGTGTTCGTCAACGGACAGAACAGCGACCCCATCTCCCGTGCCCGGTACGAAGCTTGGCGCGATGCGCACGCCGGCACCGACGTGCTCTCCGGCTCCCGGGCCGCAGACACGCGCGCGGCCATCATCGATGCCTTTCGCCACACCGCCACCATTCTCGTGGCGACCGAGGCGGCTGCCGAAGGGGTGAACCTTCAGTTCTGCTCGCTGGTGGTGCACTACGACCTGCCGTGGAACCCACAGCGTATCGAACAGCGCATCGGCCGTTGTCATCGCTACGGTCAGTAGCAGAACGTGGCGGTGCTCAATCTCGTCAATACCGCCAACGCCGCAGACAAGCGCGTCTTCGATCTGCTCTCGGCCAAGTTCCGGCTCTTTGAGGGGGGCGGCGCTTCCGACGGCGTGCTCGGTGCACGCGAAAGTGGCGTGGATATCGAGCGGGGCATCGGGCTGGTGTATCAGTCTTGTCGCACGACCGCCGAGATTCATGCCGCCTTCGATGCGTTGCAGGCCGAACTGGAGGCGGAGATTGCCGACCGCATGGAGCGTACGCGCCACGCGGTGCTCGAACACTTCGACGACGACGTGCAGTCGCGTCTGCACGTGCATCGCGAGCAGGCGCAGCAGGCTCTCGAGACACACCAGCGCACCCTCTGGTCGCTGGCTCGGCACGAGCTGGCTGGCCACGCGGACTTCGCTGCCGATGCTCTCCGATTTCGATACCACGGGGACCTCGCACCACGCGGCTGGTATGCGCTGCACTGGCCTGACGCCGACCGACTCGGCGATGCCTTTTTCAGGTCGGATCATCCGTTGGCCGTGGCACTTATCGAGCGCGCGCTCACTCGCGAACTACCTGCTGCCGAATTGACGCTCCAGCTCAGCGAGCGCCAGCCACCGGTCGCCGCGCTGGCCGAGTTTTCTGGCGTCGGCGGATGGCTTGTTTGCGGGCAACTCACCGTACAGTCGCTGCAGACCGAGGCGCATTCGGTGCTGGCGGCAGTCAGCACCGATGGCCGCATCCTCGATCCAGAGCAGGCGCGTCGCCTGCTCACCCTTGATGTCGTGCAGCAGGCCCCGGCGTCGCTCGCTGCCGTGGCGTCCACCCTGACGGCGGTACGGGAAGAGGCGTGTCAGCGCGTACTCGCGGACGTGGAACGTCGCAACGTCGGCTGGTACGACGATGAGGTTACCAAGCTGGATGCCTCGGCCGATGACCTGCGGCTGTCGCTGGAGCGGGAACTCAAGCACCTCGACCGGCAAACAGCAGAAGCACGAGGACTGGCACGGGGTGCCGATGCGCTTGCCGCCAAGCTGGACGCGCAACGCGCGCTCAAGGCGCTCGAACAGCATCGGAACGCCGCTCGGCGCGAACTGTTCGACGCGCAGGACCGCATAGCCGATCGTCGGGACGAGCTGATCGCCGCCGTGGAGCGGCAGCTGGCGGTCCAGTCGACCTGGAGTGAACGGTTTGTGGTGGGCTGGCGGTTGGTGTGAGGCTATCGATGAGCGCCACAAAAGCTAGATACTTGCCAACGATCGACAAAACGGCGATAGTAGCCGTATATTCACCATCCTTTTCTCGGCATAGATACCTCAATTAATGAGCCTGATCGCGCCAGGCGTCCTGCCTAACCCGTGGAACGTCTTCAACTTGCAGATTTCTCCCTTCTGGCAGGACGCGCTGGGAGCCGGAGATCGACTGCACCCATTGAGCCTGTTTGTTGGGCGCGGTGGGGAACTGCAACGCCTTCTGGACGGCCTCTACGGTGCCGGGCCGGGCACCTCACGGCGGGCGATCGCCGGCCGCCCGGGCATCGGAAAAACGACGCTCATCAAGCAGTTCAAGGCGCAGGCGCTCGCGGCCGGCTTCCTCACGGTCGACCAATCGGTCCCCATCTACGCCGACGACACGAACGATTCCGTGTTCGGGCGCGTGCTTGGCTCAGTGTACGATACGGTGCTGTCCAACAGGCCACACACCATCGACCACCCCGCCATGCAGGCCGCCCAGGTGCTGGTCCGCACCACGCGTGAACGGGTGCGTGGAGGTGGACTCTCCATGGCGGGGTTTGGCGCCGGCGTCAGCCAGGGGGTGGCCAGCACAGTACCGAGCGACGTACTGATCGACGGGCCACGAGTGCTTCGCGACCTCATGACCCTCGTGCAGGGCAGTGACGCCAAGGGATTGCTGCTCCATCTCAACAACCTCGAGAATCTCACTGAGACCGCGGCAGAACGTGCCGGTCAGATCCTGCGCGACCTCAGGGACCCGATGCTGATGCACAACGGTCTGCACGTCATCATTGCGGGCACGCAGGAGGCCATTCAGGCCGCTGTCATAGCCCACGCGCAGGTCCGATCGGTGGTGAGCGTGATGCAGCTGGAACCGCTCCCGTTGAGCGACGTGCACCTACTGCTGGAGGAGCGCTATGCGTATCTGCGTCTCGACCCGACCCGGCCGGTCATCGCGCCGGTAGCACCCGACGCCACCGCCACGCTGTACGACCTTTTTCGCGGAGATCTGCGCGGGCTACTCGAGGCACTCGACCAAGGTGTGACGCCCAACATCGGCCTGCCCCGCTCCAGCATCACAGTGCGCGGTACAACGTCGGGCAGCATCCGTCCGCTCACCTTCGAGGAGCTGCGCCCGACATTGCAGCGCCACTACGATGAACAGTTGGGAGCCCTCGACGAGGAGCACCATGTCAAGCGTCTCGTCGCGTGGGGTACCACCGATCCCCACACCCCGCAGACCCAGCAGACGCTCTCCGTGCTGTGGGACGTCAAGCAGTCCACCGTCTCGCTGACGCTCGGCTATCTCACTAAACACGGATACGCGATGCCGTTGCCCCGGGAAGGACGCGCGGCGCAGCAGTACATCCTCACCGGCCGCAGTCGCCTGATCTTTGGCTGACGCATTATTAACTCGGCCAGCGTTTAGTTGACAAACGAGCGTGGTGGTGCTATCGTGTACCCTGACGCATCCGGATGCGCGCACCCTGAAGCCAGCCGCTCAAGCGGAGAAGCGCCGCATTGCGATGGCGATGCGCGAGGAAGGACGCACGTTCACCGAGATCGGGGCCGCGCGCGGCGTCCACTACATGACCGTGTCGATGTGGTGGGACCGGTATCAGGCGGGCGGCTTGGACGCGCTGGCGCCGCAGAAGCGCGGGCCGGCGGTCGGGGCGCATCGACGCCTGACGGCGAAGCCGGAGCAGGCGATCCAGCGCGCGATCACCGATACCACGCCGGATCAGATGAAGCTGCCGTTCGCGCTCTGGACGCGCGCCGCCATCGGGGAGCTGATCGAGCGGAAGTACGGCCTCGCGTTGCCCGTGCGCACCATCGGGCACTACCTGGCGCGCTGGGGCTTCACGGCGCAGAAGCCCATCAAGCGCGCCTACGAGCAGCGCCCCGAGGTCATCGCGCAGTGGCTCAAGACCGAGTATCCGCGCATCAAGCGTCAAACGGCGGCCGAGGGAGCGGAGATCTACTGGGGCGACGAAACGAGTCTCAGCACCAGCGATCCCCGCGGTCGCGGCTTCGCGCCGAAAGGGCGCACCCCCGTTCGCCCAATGCTCTCGCAGCGGAAGTCGGTGAGCGATCTCTCGGCGATCAGCAACAGCGGCTTGCTGCGCTTCATGGTGCTGAAGAAAGCCATCGATGCGCCGACGCTGCTGACGTTCCTCAAGCGGCTGTGCAAAGATGCGGGCCGCCAGGTGGTGCTCATCCTCGACAACCTGAACGTG
>JBEILM010000221.1:0-4890 GCA_040379205.1 Gemmatimonas sp. | reverse complement strand
GGGCGGGATCCGGCCCATGGTCACGTCGCGGGCGAAGCTCAAGTTCGACGTGGAGGGATACGTGGCGCGGGTGCGGGGCACGCGGCTGCTGTAGTCGGGGGGCTTCGACGGCGGCACAGCGCAAGCTGTACAGCGCGAGCTATACGCCGCGAGCTATACAGCGCGAGCCAACCAACGCGAGCAACCGGGCGCGAGCGGGTCACGTCGCATCCTGGCTCGCGCTGTATAGCTCGCGCCGTATAGCTCGCGCCGTCTGGCTCGCGCTGTATAGCTCGCGCCGTATAGCTCGCGCCGTATAGCTCGCGCCGTCTGGCTCGCGCCGTGTAGCTCGCGCAGTATGGCTCGCGCCGTATGGCTCGCGCCGTGTAGCTCGCGCCTTATGGCTCGCGCCGTTATCCGCTAAAATCCGCGCATGCCCACGCTGAACCCGTCCATCCTGCCCACGGTCGCCGCGGTGCACGCGGCCGCTGAGCGGCTGCGATCCTTTCTGCCGCCCAGCCGGGTGGTGCGCAACGACATCCTCTCCGACGCGCTCGGCGTGGACGTGCACCTCAAGCTCGAGCTCGAGAACCCGACCGGGTCGTTCAAGGTGCGCGGCGCGTACAACGTGCTTGCCGGCCTGTCGCCGGAAGAGCGGGCGCGCGGCGTGGTGGCGTCCAGCGCCGGCAACCACGGGCTCGGGGTGGCGTATGCCGCCAAGGCCTTTGGTACGCCGGCGATGCTGTATGTGCCGAGTACGGCGCCGCAGGTGAAGAAGGACGGGATCCGGGCGCTCGGTGCCACCGTGAATGACGAAGCGCCGGACTACGATGCGGCCATGGTCGTGGCCAAGGCGCATGCTGCGCGCGAGGGGATTCGCTTCATCAATCCGTGCCTCGGGCTCGATCTGCTGGCCGGCCAGGGCACGGTGGCACTCGAGGTGCTGTCGCAGGTGCCCGAGGTGCGGACGGTGGTGATCTGCACCGGTGGCGGCGGCCTGCTCGGTGGCATGGGCGCGTTGCTGCGCACCCTCGCCCCGACAGTGCGGGTGGTGGGCGTGCAAAGCGAGGAGACCGCCGCGATGACGCGCAGCGTGCGCGCCGGCCATGTGGTGGACACGCCGGTCACGCCCACGCTGGCCGACGGATTGTCCGGCCAGATCGACGACGACGCGCTGCACATCGGCCAGGTGTGCGCCGATGATCTGGTGCTCGTCACGGAGGACGAGATCGGCGAGACCATCACCTGGCTCTACCGGACGACAGGAATGGCGGTCGAGGGGGCCGGGGCGGTCACGGTGGCGGCGCTGCGACACGGGCACATCCCGGCGCTGGAAGGCCCGGTGGTGGCCCTGCTCAGTGGCCGCAACATCGACCCGGACCGGCTGCAGGCGCTGCTCTCGCGGCACTGAGGCGCGACGATCGGCGGGCAGCGCCGGGATGTGCAAGGGGGGCCGGATCCACCGCGAGGTGGGTCCGGCCCCTTGTCGAACGTGCTGCCCTTACCGTGCCGACGACTCGTCGAGCGTCGGGGTGTCGGTCCGGGTCCGCTCCACTGGCACGGCCCGCGCGCCGTTCTCGCGCGCAACCGTCATCGGGACTTCCCGGTCGCTGCCGCGACTCATACGGGCCTGACGCGCCGCCGCACTGCGCGACTCGCCACCTTCGCGGCCGATGGCCGCCATGTGCGCACGATCACGCGACACGGTCACGCCACCTTTCCGTCCTGCCTGACGTGCTTCGTCGGACGACCACTCGTGTGCGGTGCCCTTCTCGTGGGCTGCCCGCCCTCCCTTGCTCGCGATCTCGCGCTGACGCGCGGGATCCATGGACGCAAATCCGCGCCGGCTCTTTCCGCTCATCTGACCCTCCGCCCCATTTGAAGTGGGTGTCGAACCCGGCCCTGCAGCGATTGTGTGCAACGTCACAAAAACCGCAGCCCGCTGCTATTACACAGGGATCACACTGCAAACCACGGGCCGCTGTCCAGTCATGATGCGAGGCGGGCCGATAAACTTTCCACATTTCGCGCCGCAGCCACCGTCACACGGCCGGAATTCTCGCGGAATTCGGGGCGTGCCGGTCTATATTCGTCCCATGCCGCTTCTCGTTCGCTTTCTCGGTACCGCCGCCTCCCGCCCCACCGTCGAACGCGGGGTCAGCGCCCTTTCCATCATCCGAGAGGGGCAAACCCTGCTGTTTGATTGCGGCGAAGGCACCCAGCGGCAGATGATGCGATACGGCGTCTCGTTCGCCTTCGAGGACCTGTTCATTACGCATGTCCACTCCGATCACATTCTGGGCGTTACCGGACTCATGCGTACGCTCTCCCTCCAGGGGCGAACCGAGCGCCTGCGTGTGTGGACACCACGCGGCACCGCAAAAGCGTTGCGTCAGTGCATCAGTTTGGGTGGCGAGCGCACCACGTTTCCGGTGGACATCACCGAGCTCGAGGCGGGTGCCTCGCTGCAGCGCGGCGACTATCGCATCGACGCCTTCGCCGTGAACCACGGACCGTCGAGCTCGCTTGGATATGCCCTTGTCGAGACCGACCGGCTCGGGCGCTTCAACCCCGATCTCGCCCGGGCGATGGGCATTCCCGAAGGGCCGCTCTGGGGGCGCATTCACAAGGGGGAGCCGATCACCCTCGACAACGGTCGGGTGATCGAACCGGCGATGCTGGTGGGCGAACGGCGGCGCGGACGCCGGATCGTGCTCACGGGTGACACGCGCCCCTGCGCGGCCACGATCGAGGCCGCGCACGATGCCGACCTGCTCGTTCACGAGGCGACCTTCGCCGACGAGGAGGCCGCTCGGGCGCTCGAGACCGGGCACAGCACTGCCCGGGAAGCGGCCGAGGTCGCACGCGCCGCCGGGGCCCGTCAGCTCGTGCTGACGCACATCTCCGCCCGCTACTCGGCGAATGCGAAGGCGCTGGAGCGGGAGGCGCGGCAGGCGTTCCCCCGCACGATGGTTGCCAAAGACGGCACGGAGATCGAACTCGCCCTGACCGAGGAGCTGGCGACCGCTACGCCGTGAGCTGCTTCAGCCGCCGCAGGCTGGGCACCTGCCAGGCGACGACGGCGACCACGCCGAGCGTGGCCACGCCGCCGAACAGCACCGCGCCCACGGCGCCCCACCAGCGCGCCGTGATGCCCGACTCGAAGGCCCCGATCTCGTTGGATGACCCGATGAAGATCTGATTCACCGACGACACGCGGCCGAGCAGCGTTTCCGGCGTGCGCATCTGCAGCATGAGGCTCCGGATGACCACGCTCACCATGTCGCTGGCCCCGGCCAGCACGAGACAGGCCAGCGAGAGCGGCAAGCTTCGGCTGAGTCCGAAGCCGATGGTGAACACCCCGAAGCCGGCGACGGCGAGCAGCAGGTTGCGCCCGGTGTTGGCAAAGGGTGGCCAGCGCGCCAGCAGCACACTCGACACCACGGCCCCCACCGCCGGCGCTGCACGCAGCAGCCCGAGGGCCGTGGGGCCGGCCTGGAGGATTTCGCCGGCAAAGATGGGCAGCAGCGCGATCGCTCCACCGAAGAGCACAGAGAACAGGTCGAGCGTGAGCGCGCTGAGCAGCAGCGGATCACCGAACACGAAACGCAGGCCGCCCAGAATCGAGGAGCGGATCGGCTCGTGGCTCACCTCGCGCGGCGGCGATGTATGCCGCACGCTCGCCAGCCACAGCACCGCCACGACCATCAGCAGCGCGTCGACGGCATAGCTGAGCGTGATGCCACCCAGTGCGTAGAGCGCACCGCCGAGAGCCGGTCCGAGCACGGCCGCCATCTGCCAACTGCCGCTGCGCCAGGTGATGGCGTTGCTGTACAGGGAGCGCGGCACCAGTTCGGCGCTCAGCGCCTGACGGGCCGGCTGCAGAAAGGCCCGAGCCAGGCCGCTCACCACGATGATGGCGTAGATGCCGCGTACACGAGTGGCCGACTGCACCGGCTGGTCACCGAAGGGACGCGGACCGGCCAGCCACCAGAGGGCGAGCGAACAGCCCACCAGCACCATCAGCGCCATGAGGGCGATGCGACGCCGATCGTGCGTGTCGGCCACATGGCCCGCAAACAGCGCCATGCTGATGGCCGGCAGCGCTTCCGCCAGCCCCACGAGTCCGAGCGCCAGCGGGTCGCGGGTGAGATCGTAGACCTGCCATCCGACGATGGTGCCCTGGATCTGGATGCCGAGCGTCAGGGTGAACAGCGCCAGGATGTAGCGGCGAAAGTTGGGGATGCGGAGCGCCGCGTAGCTGTCGCGCGGCGCATCGGCGCCTGGCTGGTCGTACATATCGCGCGCAATCTAGTGGGCCGTAGTTGATGTACGTGTAGCAGGCATGCGACGGGTGACGTCGCGGTACCGCCACACAAAGGGCTGGCAGGTTTTGTTGTGGAGCGTGATGTAGCGCAGCAGCTTGCGCGTGAGATCGGTGGTCGAGGTGAAGATGCCGCGCGCGATGCAATCGCGTTCGATCCGCGCGAACCAGCTTTCCACTTGATTCAGCCAGCTGCTGTAGGTCGGGGTGTAGTGCATGGTCACGCGCGGGTGCGCGGCGAGCCAGTCTTTTACCGCCTGGGTCTTATGCGCCGAGAGGTTGTCGACGACGAAGTGGACCGCCTTCCCGCGCGGCGCCGAGCGGGTCACGGTGTCGAGGAAGTCTACGAACTCGGCGCTCGTGTGGCGCGCGGCGACCTTGCCCTGCACGTGCCCGGTGCCGACGTCGAGCGCGGCGTACAACGAGCGCGTCCCATGGCGCACGTACTCGAAGCCGTGGGTTTCCGCCCGGCCGGGCCGCAGCGGCAACACGGGATCGGTGCGGTCGAGCGCCTGAATCGCCGTCTTCTCATCGACGCAGAACACGACCGCATTGACCGGCGGGTCGATGTAGAGGCCGATGATATC
>JBEILM010000220.1:0-4915 GCA_040379205.1 Gemmatimonas sp. | reverse complement strand
GCCAGCGACGAACAGGCATCAGGGCCTCATCGGACCGCCGGCCACCCGACGACCCATCCGGATTGGTGACTGCTGAAGACGCGACGTTCCGACGGATGCCACGCCAGACAAAGCAGAGGAGCGGGGATGAATCCGGCGGCCATCGCCTGCTTCGACGAACTCACCAGATCCCACACCAGAAGTTGACCATCTTCGCCGCCGGTCGCCACCCACAGCCCCTGGTGGAAGAACGCCACATCGGTGAGCGGCAGCACGTGCCCCGCCAGCGACACAGGATGCGTACCGGCTGGCCCCTTGCCGGCGAAGTTCCACACCGTGCCGTAGGCTCCGCCGGTGGTAATGAGCTTCTTGCCGTCACCGCTCCACGAAATCCGGCGCACCTTCTGCGAGTAGCCGCTCATCTCCAGGTCGCCCTTGGTCGCCACCTCGAAGATGTGCACGGCCGATTCCTGCATGCCGGCGGCGAGCCAGCGCCCGGTCGGCGCCCAGGCGTGACAGAGAAACGAGCCCTTCCACGCATACCGCTCGACAGGGTCGTCCATGTCGCGATGCCACACGACTGTCCCGCCGTAACCGACCGCCGACAGCCGCTCGCCATCGGGCAGCCAGCGCAGGTCGGCCACCGTGCTCCGGAACGGGGCAAAACGCCGGTGGAGAGTACCGTCCGGATGCCAGAGCGCCACGTGCGAGCCGGCCGCTGTGGCACACAGTGCCCCGTCGGGAGACCAGACCACGTGCTCGACCCATGGCGCCGCGCCAGCGCTGGCCGTATCCGGACTCGCCTTGACCGAGGCGACGGGCGTGTGGGCATCGGCGCGCCAGAAGCAGAGCCGGCCGTCCTGCCCACCGGACGCCAGCACCTGCTCCACCCGCGACCACCCCAGCGCCAACGTCCCGAAGGCGTGCGCGGCCCACGACTGCACTACCCGACCGTCGATGCCATCGAGCAGCAGGACCATCCCGTCGGCACTCGCGGCGGCAAGCAGGTCGCCGCGCGGGCTCGGTGCGATGGCGAGGGCGGCTTCGCCCGTCTCCGTGCGCCAGCGTGGTTCGATGATCGGCCCCGCCGCCCGTCGCGGCGAAACACTCACCGTGCCAGGCATGCCTGAAAGCCGTCGTGCAAGGCCTGCCGGTCGAGGTGCCGCCCGATGAAGACCAGTTGACTCGAACGCGGGGTAGTCCCCCACGGACGGTCGGGTTGGCCGTCGAACAGCATGTGCACTCCCTGAAAGACGAAGCGATTGGGCGCGCCGGCGATCGCTACGATCCCCTTCATGCGGAAGATATCCGTCCCCTTGGTCATCAGCAGTTCGCCAAGCCACGCGTTGAGCTTCTTCTGGTCGAAGTCGCCGGCGAACTCGAGTCCGACGGAGGTGACCTCCTCATCGTGCTCGTGTTCCGGATTGTAGTGATGGTCGGCAATGGCTTCGAGGCGATGTCCGCCCTGTTCGAAGCGCATGGAGAACTCATCCGGGTGATGCTGCGTGAACACGGCGTAGCTGCCAGGCTCGGGGATGCTCAGGAGGAAGCGCTTTTCGCCGTGGTGCGCCAGCCGCAGTTCCGTGGGGGTGGTGCCGAGCGTGAACCCCTGGCCGGGATCGATGGCTACCGGATCGGCAGAGAAGTACACCGCGACCTTGTCCTGCACCTCGCTCAGCGCGTCGGCCGTGGTGTTCGGCAGCTTCCAGGCCATGATCGTCATCTCGGGGTCGGGGCCTTCCTCGAGGATGAGCCGCACGTTGCCCTCGTCGAACGTGAAGGTGCCGCCCCACTCGAACGGGTACTCCGGCTCGAGGAACGTGGGCCGGGTCTCCAGCGCCCGCGCGAGATCGAAGCCCCCGATGTCCAGTACCTGGTCGAGCGGTACCTCGGCGTTGGTGGCGCGGATGATGCGTGCCACCGCGTTCATGCCGCGGATACGCGTCTCCAGGGCGTCGAGTGACGCGCTGTCGACCAGGTCGCACTTGTTGAGGATGACTACATCGGCGAAGGCCAGCTGCTCCTGACATTCGCTCGACTCGTCGATGTGCAGCAGCACATGCTTGGCATCGACCATGGTGACGATCCCATCGAGGCGTAGCTTCCCCTGCATCTCGTCGTCGACGAAGAACGTCTGCGCGACCGGTGCGGGATCGGCGAGGCCGGTGGTTTCGATGAGGATGGCATCGAAGCGATCACGCCGTCGCATCAGCGAGCCGAGAATGCGGATGAGATCTCCGCGGACGGTGCAGCAGATGCAGCCGTTGTTCATCTCGAAGATCTCTTCGTCGGCATTGATGACGAGATCGTTGTCGATGCCGATCTCTCCGAACTCGTTCTCGATCACGGCGATCTTCTTGCCGTGCTGCGCCGTGAGGATGTAGTTGAGCAGCGTGGTCTTGCCGGAGCCAAGGAAGCCCGTGAGCACGGTCACCGGCACCCGGTGATCGGTGGGCGTCTCGGTGTCGGTGGCGCGGGTGTCGGTGGGAGCAGTCATGGTGGCCTCAGGCGGCGTCGGAGGTGACAGGAACGGGCGGAGCAGGGGGCGGTGACGAGAGCGTGGGAAACCGCGACAGACGATGGGGCGCGAGCGACGCCGGGAGGGGGAGCGGATTCCCGGCCGTGTGCACGGCGGTGGCCCAGTCGATCAGCGCCTCGAAGTGCCACGGCTCGGTGAGGCCACCCAACCAGGTCATGCCCTCAGCCGAGAGGATGCCGACCACGTTCACGAGATCGCAGGGCCCGAGGCACCCCGTCATCGTGAGCTGCACGCGCGGGTTGAGGCGACGGGCCTTCCATTCGCGCTTGAGGTAATCGACCGGTACTGGCGGTTTGTTGCGGTCGGTCCGGCCGCAGCAGCATCCGAGGGCGCACACGAGCACCTGGGCGTCACAGGCGCGCTTGGTGAACAGCGTCACGGCAGGAGTGGTTGAAATGATCTTGAGATATAGCTATCAATAACATTCGTGCTGTCCGCTTGTCCACCCCATCGGTTCGCCCCCATGCACATCGCCGAAGGCTACTTGCCACTCCTGCATTGCCTCGGCTGGGGGGTGGCGGCGGCGGGCCATGTGTATGCCGGTACTCGCGGTTCGCCCACGCGGGCATCGAGCGCGTCATCGGCGTTGTCGGCGACGCCGCGGGCGGCGTATGCGTCGGCCATCGCCTTCGGCCTGCTGCTCACGTCGCTCAAGCTGCCGTCGCTCGCCGGCACATCGAGCCATCCCACGGGCATGGCGCTCGGCGCGGCGCTGCTTGGTCCGCGGCGGATGGCACCGGTTGCGCTGGGTATCCTGCTGCTGCAGGCCCTGATCCTCGCGCATGGCGGGATCACCACCCTCGGCGCAAACGTCTGGAGCCTGGGCGTGGTCTGCCCGTGGGTCACCTGGGGCGGCTGGCAGTTGCTGCGGCGCGTGGGTGTCCCGGAGCTGGCGGCGCTCGGTGTGGCGACGGCGATCGGCGATCTCGCGACGTACGCCGCGACGTCGGGGCAGCTGGCGTTCGCCCAGCAGGCCAACGGCACGCCGTTCTGGGGGGCGTTCACGGCGATTCTGGGGGTGTTTGCGGTCACGCAGATTCCGATCGCCTTGGCCGAGGGCGTGCTCACGGCCCTGGCGTGGCGGTCGATGCTGCCGCATGCGGCGCCTGCGTCTGCGTCTGCGTCTGCGCCGGCGCTGCAGGACGCGTGATGCCGACGAATGACCGGGTTGTGCGCGGCGTACTGCTGCTGGGCATCGCGATCGCGCTTGGTATTGGGGTCGTGGCACCGCGTCGCGGCCCGGGGAGCGACGATCGCGTGCGTGAGGTGCTTCCTGTCATTCCCGACGCGCCGGAGAGCGCGTGGTTGCCGACGCTCACGCCGGCGCAGGAGCGCCGTCGATTCGGTTTGGTGGCGGTGGTGGCGGCGGGTGCGCTCGTGCTCCTGCTGAGAAATCGGCGTGCGTGAGCTGGAGCGCCTGTCGCTTGCGGTCGCGCTCGTTGTCCTGGCTTTGACGCGCGGAGACACGCCGGTGGCCCTCGCGATCATGGCCGCGAGCGCGGTGGTCGCGCGCTGGCATGGCTGCTCTTGGGTGACATACGGCCGCTGGCTGCTGGTGCCGTTGCCATTTCTCGCCATGACCACGCTGGCCGGGTGGTGGGGACGTGGGATGTTCGCCGCGCCCTCACCGGCGGCGCTGATGGCGGTGGCGGGGCAGTTCGACTGGGCGCACGATCCGTTGCTCCGTCAGGCGCTGCGCGCCGAGGCGTGCACGGCGGCAGTCGGGATCGCGGTGCTCACGGTGTCGCTGCCGGTGTCGGCCGCTGCCGCGAGGCGCATCGGCGTGCCGTCGGTCGCCGTGGAGATTCTCGTGCTTGCGCTTCGGGTGGTGCAGTCGGCCGGGCGCAGTCTCCGGGCAAGGCGACGTGCCGCCCCGCTCCGGTTTGCCACCACGGGCGCGTCGTCGCGCATGCGGACCAGCGTTGGCCTCGCGGCCACGATGGCCATGGTGACGCAGCAGCGGGCCCTGCGCATGGACAGCATGATGAGCGTGCGTGGGGCGCCGAACTGGCCCGCGTTGGCCGCCTTGGTGCCCCCCGGGCGGCCGGTGGTGCTGATGAGCATCGCCGGCGCGCTGCTCGTGGGTTGGCGCGTGCTGCCGTGATCGAGGCGGACGCGGTTCCCGATCGGCTGTCCGTTGCCGAGGCGTCGCCCTTCGGCGTGGCCATGGGATTGCGCCATGTGGAGCTGACCCATCGCACCGCGCAGGGGGTGGTGACAGCGCTACGTGGTGTGTCGTTCACAGCGCGGGCGGGAGCCGTGACGCTGCTGGCGGGGCCGAATGGTGCCGGCAAGAGCAGCGCGCTGTCCACGATGGCCGGCCTGCAGCGCGCAGCGCGAGGGCAGGTGCTGATCGATGCGCAGTGGATCGACGCGTCGCGCGCCGGAGCGGTGGCG
>JBEILM010000219.1:0-4919 GCA_040379205.1 Gemmatimonas sp. | reverse complement strand
GTGAGGGTGCCAAGCGCCAGCGCGAACGAGCGCGCGGCGCAGCGCCGACGCGCCGCTGCCAGAACTGCGGCACCGTCCTACCGATCAAGCCGCGCAAGCAGTTCTGTTCGCTGGAGTGCCGCCACGCCGTTCTCGCCGCCGCCGGCCGGAAACCCTACGTACCCGAGATGACGGCAGCGCAGGCCGCTATGCTGCTCGACCTGCAAGGACTCCTGGAACGCGAAACGCGCGCGTGGCTGCGGCCGGAGATTCAGGCACGCATCGACGCGCTGAAGCAGCCGAGGAAGTGACCATGGTCATCAGCTACACACGCAAACCGGACGGGAGCTACCAAGTGGACGGCGACAAGAAGCAGATCATCGTGCAGCCTGCGGCGGACGTTTCGGCGTTGCTGCGCCGCGTTCGCAAGGCATGGGACAAGCTGGAGGGATCGCTGCGCTCGTCGCTGGCAGATGCGATCTTCGTGGGCAAGGAGCTGCTGGCGCTGAAGGAGAAGACCGAGCACGGGCAGTTCGGTCGGCACTTCTCCGACCACGCCGAGCCGGTCGAGGGGGCGCTGCCGTTCACGAAGCGGTGGGCGCAGAAGCTGATGGTGATGGCCGACAACCCGGTTATCGAGGCAGCAAAAGCGAACCATGATTCGCGTTTGCCATCCGACCTCAACACGGTCTACGAGCTGGCCACCATGACCGCGCCCGCGCTCGAGGCCGCGATCGAAGCCGGCAAGGTCACGCCGGCGACGACGCGCGCCGAGGCCAAGGAGATCAAGAAGGCCGCCGAGCCGAAGCGGTTGCAGGTGACGGCTGAGGAAGCCGAGCCTCGTCCCAAGAAGCAACGATCCGAGCGCGACGTTCTGGAGGACGCCGCGCAGGCTATCGAGGAAGCGATCGGAACGGCGCTCCTGGCCTACCCCAACCTGCGTTCCGCACTGGCTACCCGCCTTCGAATGATCGAAAAGGGCCTTCGCAATGACGACTGAACTTGTAGACATCGCACCCGACACGCGGCAGATCCTGGCAGACCTGCAACGCGAAAACATGAGCTGGGCCTCGGCCCTCGGCGAACCACTCGACAACAGCCTGGACGCTTCGGCAGACCAGATCACGGTCGAGCTCGACAAGAAGAACCGCCGCGTCGTGGTGTCCGACAACGGAACCGGATGCGCAGAGCCCCACCGCATGTTCGTCAGCGGCTACTCGACAAAGAAGGGCAGCCCGCTGCAGCTTGGTCGGTACGGCATCGGCCTCAAGCACGCGAGCTACTACCTAGCGCAGCAGTTCGGCACAACCACCGTCGTCAGTGGCTCTGGCGACTTGTTCCAAACCGTTCGGGTTTGCTGGAACGACCTCGTTGAACGTCGGGCGTGGAAGATCGACGCACCGGAGCGCATCTCAAAGCAGGAAGCGCTGCGCTACCTTCCGCACGGCCGAGGAACCTGCATCACCTTCACCGTCGACAAGTCGCGTGGATGGCTGACGGAGGAACAGTTCGACAAGATGCTGGCGGGGCTGGCGTTCACGTTCTCGCCGGCTTTGCGTGCTGGTAGGCAAATCAAGTTCGTCCGCAACGGCGGCCGCGCGAAGCCGTTGGCCTGTCCCATGGACCCGGCCTGGTCGGAGTCGTTACAGTTCGATGTGGAGGTCGGGCACCGCAAGGCAACCGTGCGCGCAGGCATCCTGGCACCAGAGGACCGGTCCGGGCGGCGAGGCCTGTCGTATGGGTTTGCGCACCGCATCATCATGGCGGACACGCAAAGCGGCTGCGGCGACTACAGCACGCAAGGCTTCGCTGGCTACGTCGATTTGGACGACAAGTGGACGCTGGGGCAGAACAAGTCGCAGGTGACCGACGAAGCATTCCAGCAGCTCTGCGACGAGATCGCCCAACGACTGCAGCCACTTCTTGAGAAGCTCAAACACGCCAAGCAGCACCTGCAGATGGATGCATTGGCCGGCGTCCTGTCAGATGTGCTGAACCAGACGTTGCGCGGTCTGCGTCCGAAGCGTCCCGGCAAGCGTGGCACGCAACGCGAGGAGTCAGCCAAGCGCATGGACCGCTGCATCCGTCAAGCCGCTGTCGTTGAAGGGCTGGGGGAGATCCTGGGCCGAGCTGCCGGGCGAGGTGGCGTCAGCGTGCAGTACGAAGACCGCCCCGACGAGGAATACGCTGTGCGGGTCGATCCGAACGGCACCTGCGTCTATATGAACACGTCGAAGGAAGCCATCGGCCAGGCATGGCGGTCGAACAACTGGCAAATGCTGGCCGTCGCTGCCGCCGCGTCGCTGTTCAACTCGGACCACGCCGGCAACATGTTCAAGGGGCAGACATTCGCGGACCTGATGAATGCGTGGCTTAGCCGCCCCATCGTCTTCTCCGCTGCGTCGGCACAGTCGGCCTAGGCGGCAGCTACTTCCCTTCGAGACACATGCCACAACCAGCACACGACGCAACCGGCCAAATCCGGCCGCATCCCAGCAGCGAGCAGACCCTCGCGCTGCGGCAAGAGTTCATCGACGAGATCCGGCTAGCAGCGGCAACGGCCACGCCTGGGCCATGGGGCCGGGCGCTCGTCAGCACGCCCGAGGAGCACCGCATCGGCATCTACGGGACCGGGTTGCAGGTCTGCGTGTTGAGTGGAGGCCCGAAAAGCGCCGCTATCAACCTCGTCAACACGCGCGCGGAGCACGACGCGCACTACCTTCGCACGGTCAGCCCGGATCGCGTGTTGAAGCTGTTGGACGATCTAGCCGCGTTGGCCAAGCAGGTAGAGATCCTTCAAGGCATCGTCGAGGAGCTGCGCGCTGAGAAAGACGAACATGCAAAGCCGCAGCAGGCACCACCAAAGCCGCAGCGCCGGGCGTCGCGTGCGAAGGTCAAGCAGCGGCCAACATCAAGCCGGAAGGAAGCCGCAGAGACGATGACCGAATCGCCATGGCTCACGATCGCCGAGTGTTCGCGGATAGCGAGATGCGAACGCCGAACGATCTTCCGGTGGGTCAGCGAAGATCGGTTTGGGACGAGTCGCCCCGTTGCGGCTGGCAGCGCAAGGCGCTTGGTGGACCGGCGGTCCTTCCTTGCGTTCTTGGCGGGCGAGTCGGATCGCCACTAGCCCGACCCCGCCCGGCAGCTACTTCCCTTCGAGGTACCGCCGCGTCGCCTCGTCGCGCTGCCGCTGCTTCGCCCGCTCCAGCATCGGCGCGTAGGGATCAGGCGTCGGCTCGTAGTCGCGCACCATCCCGTAGACGACCGCGATGGCAAAAAATACCGCTAAGGTCCACAAGGCCCACGCGATGCTGCGCGAGTGAGTTTCCGGTGCAGCAGAAGGGTTAGGATGCGCGTCGGTCATGCTCCGATCCTAGCGCAGAATGCCGCACCCAAGTGGCGAGCCAGACGACGCCCCGGCCCGGTGCCGCAACGGCCACCCCGTCGCCGCTGCCGATCGCGTCTGGCACAAGGGCCAGCTCCGGTGTGCCACCTGCCTGCGCGAGGCCAGACGCCGGTGGCGCGAGACCCGCAAGGCGAAGCCGGCCACGTACGCCTACTGCGGCCGATGCGGTGCTCCCAAGTACGAGGACGCCCGCACGTACTGCGGCCCGTGCCGCTACCTCGCGCGCGGGGAGACGGCCAAGAGCGGAGCCGCCGTCGACCGCGCCACCGAGGACGCCATCCTGCTGGAGACCGCGCCCCATTGGGTCCGCGCCGACCCGTCCCAGCACGCCCGCTGGATCGCCGCCGAACGAGCGGAGCGCCTGCGCCGCGGCACCCTGGGGGCTTGACTCGCCAGAGCGGACCAGACCAGACTCCACAAGTGAACCAGACGACCTGCACAAGCTGCGGTTGCGCCGTGGCCAACACGGCTACGGCTACCTGCGCCTGCACGGTCGAGCTGTGACCACCCCGCATGACTGACACCCCCGAAAAGGGAGGGGTTACCGAGCGGCTGGGCATCCGAGGGAGCGCCCGGATGATCCGCGCCCTAGCTGCCGCCCCTGCCTGGGTGGAGAGCCTGTCGCCCGAGATGCGCGCCGAGGTCGTGCGCAAGCTGACCGAAGGCCTTGCCGTGGCCGAGAGCGCGCGCGAGGTGGCCAGCGTGGCGAAGGCTCTGGCCAGCCTGGAGAAGAACGACATCGACCGCACGAAGCTCTTGATCGACGCCGAGACGCAGGAGGGCGGGGGCCTCGACGACGCCCGCCGGCTGCGCGCCGACCTCGACGAGATCGACCGCATGGAGGGCCGCCGTGCTGACTGAGCGGTGGACGCAGCTCGACGAGCACGCCGAGCAGCTCGCGCTGATCAACAGCCGCGCCCGGTTCCGGGTCGTGGCCGCCGGCCGGCGATCGGGCAAGACGGAACGCCTCAAGCGCCGCCTCGTGTGGTGCGGCCTCGCCGGCCTGACCGGCGTGCCCAACCCCACCTTCGTCGCCGCCGCGCCGACGCGCGACCAGGCCAAGCGCATCTTCTGGCAGGACCTCAAGGCGCTGTCGCCGCGGGAGTGGGTCGCGTCGGTGAGCGAGTCCGAGCTGACCATCCGCTACCGCAGCGGCGCGCAGCTCATGGTGGTCGGCCTCGACCGGCCGCAGCGCATCGAAGGCGTGCCCCTCGACGGCATCGGCGTCGACGAGATCGCCGAGGTGAAGCGCGAGAGCTGGGAGCAGAGCATCCGCCCGGCGCTGTCGACGCGCGGCCGGCCACCGGGCTGGGCGTGGTTCACCGGCCGGCCGAAGGGCCGCGGGCTGTTCTACGAGCTCTACAGCCGCGCCGGCACCCGCGAGGGCTGGGAGTCGTTCACGTGGACCTCGGCCACGGTCGTCGACCCCGCCGAGATCGAGCAGGCCCGCCAAGACCTCGACCCGCTGACCTTCGCGCAGGAGTACGAGGCGCAATGGGTGTCGTTCGATGGGCTGGCTTACTACCAGTGG
>JBEILM010000218.1:0-4924 GCA_040379205.1 Gemmatimonas sp. | reverse complement strand
CATTTGTCACGTGACGCGTTACTCTCTGGAGTGATCAAGACCTTTGCTGACGGGCAGACCGAGGAGCTGTTCCGAACCGGCAAGGCCAAGAAGGTGCCCGCCGATGTGGCGCGGCGCGCGCTCCGGAAGCTCGAAGCCGTCCACGCGGCGCTCCAGGTCACGGACCTGCGCGTGCCGCCGGGAAATCGGCTCCATGCGCTCAAGGGAGACCGCGTCGGGCAGCACGCCATTGCGGTCAATGACCAGTGGCGCATCTGCTTCCGCTTCGTCGACGGTGATGCGTACGACGTCGAGTTCTGCGACTACCACTAGCCCGAGCGATCCGATGAGCGTCCCCAACTCCCGCCCGCTGGAGCGCCGCCCGATTCACCCCGGCGAGATCCTCCGCGAAGATTTCCTGCCCGAGTACGACCTCTCGGTCACGGCCTTGGCCGAGGCCGCGGGCGTCTCGCGGCAGTCCATGAACGAACTCCTGCGTGAGCGGCGGGCCGTCAGTCCCGAGATGGCCCTGCGCCTTGGCAAGCTCTTCGGGAACACGCCAGAGTTCTGGCTGAACCTGCAGCGCAACGTCGACCTCTGGGATGCCGCTCGCGGTCTCAAGCGGGAGATCGCGCACATCCAACCCCTCCGCGTCGCATAACGATGCTTGCTGCAGGCGGGCGGTCTTCGGAAGCGCGCTGCGCGCGCATTCTGTTGGAGCGCCCGCTGCAGAAGCCGGCGTTAGGGTGACTCAAAGGAGCCATAGCGTGTCGCAACAGTCGAGCGCAGTCCCTTTCGTGCTGGTTGGCGTCGCCATGATCGTGGGAGGCGAGCCCATGCGTCGACGCCGCGTGGGGCTGAACATGATGTACGGACTGCGTACTCGAGCGACCTTCGCCGACAAGACGGTGTGGTATGATGCCAACCAGTACGCAGGGCGCTTGCTGGAGCGAGACGGCGCGGTGATCTGCGTCGCTGCCGTTGTACTGCCGAGGCTGACCGAGGGTCGGTGGGTGACGGAAGTGCTTGCTGGCCTGACGATTGCCTGTGCCGTGACCTCCTCACTCATGTCGATACGCTACGCCAACAGGCTCCTTGCCGCGCGCTCTGCTCCTCATGAAGAGTCCTCGCGAAACGCCACCGGCTAGCCGGGCCGCGGCACGTCGGGAGTCCAGGCTCGGCATTGGGTGGGCGGTCTCGCGTGATCATCGCGACCGCTGAGGAGTAGCGCGCGCCCCGCGACCTAGCGCGGCGACCCGGATGAACGACCCAATGGGGACCAACGCGCTCGGCATATCCTGCGCAGGGGACCTGCTACTCACGCGCGGTGATCGCGGCCTATGTCGTTCCTCAACGCGCCCTCCGCATGACGTACGCCGCCGCCGACGTGAGAATGCCGAGCTCTTGCTGCGCGTTGGACAGCTCGCGCCGGAGACGCCGCACCTCCTCGGTGTCGCTCGGCACCGGCTCGGTCGTCACCCCCGCGCTGCCGCTCGCCGCCTGCTCCCGCCACCAGGCGAGGAGCAGCTCCGGCTGCACCACGAGCTCGCGACTGATCTGCGCGATCGACTCGCCGCCGAGGCGCTCCTCCATCAGGCGAACGGCCTCCCGCTGGAACTCCGGCGAGAAGGACCGCAGCGTTTCTGTACTGCTCGACATCGTACACCCTCCATCGCAGAACGTGACCGAGGCGATCGGGGCGTCCACCACATCGGGGAGGGGCCTCGAGCCCTCCCAGCGCGGAACGCCCACACGCAGAAGCGACCGACCGAACGCGTCCTCGCCGATGCGAGGACGCACGCAGTTCGACGCTTTCCGGGCCATGCGCGCGTCGGGGTCCGTCACGAACTGATGCGTCGCGTTCGACCGCTGCTTCCCATGAAAGCTCACGCCGTCATTGCCGGGATCGACCGGCCGATCCGAGTCGTCGTCCTTCGGCCGCACACTCTACTGGCTCGCCAACGCCTCGGGCAACGTGCCGTCAACGGAGAGGTGTTCGCGCGAGAGCAGGCGCGCCTGCTCCGCCGTCGCGAACGTGCGGGCGAGGCAGTGCGCCGCGATGTCGCTGTCGAGCAGACGCTGCGGATTCGTGGTGAACGTCGTCGCGTGCCACGCCGAGGCCTCCAGATCGAGGCCGACGAACCAGCGATACAGCGGAATGTACTCGAGCTGCTCCACGAGCTGCCGCTCGCTCCGGATCGAGAAGAGCAGCGGCAGCAGCAGCGCGCGCAGCAGATGCCCGGCCGGCACCCGCTCCTCCAGCACCACCGTCGCAAACATCACCCCCCGCACGCGCCCATCTCCCCGCATCGCTCGCCGCTGGCTGAAGTCGCGCCAGCACTCAAGAACGCTGGCGTCACACCAGAGGAGACGCCAGACTATTAAGTCTCCTGCTAGCTTCACGCTGGCTTCTGTTGCAACCGGACCGCGCGATCTATCGCGTGGCGCGGATGGTCGGTCCGCTCGGCAACAGCAAGCCTCGCCAAGCCGACCTGAACTGCGAGCGCTTCTGCGATGGCTCGAAACGCTGACGGAGATGCCCCATGCTGCGTGAAAGACCAAATGCGAGTACCTGGCGGTCACGTCTGGGATGGTGGCTGGTGATCGGCTCCGTGCCGGTCTGGTGTGGCGTCTTCATTGCGCCGTTCCTACCGGTCTCCGTTGGTGTGCGTGCCGCCATCGCCACTGGTTCTGTCATCACAGGAGAAGTGATGTTCTGGGCTGGCTTGCTTGTCCTCGGACCTGGCATTGCTGCCAAGTTGACGACTCCGAAGGTGAACACGGGGCGCAGTTTCGCGGGTCGCCAGGTGGCGGTGGTTGGTGCGGCTGGTGGACTTGGCGGTGCGGTTGTCGAGGCGTTGAGACGGGAAGGCGCTCAAGTTCTTGCTCTCGGGCTGAGTACCGAGAAGATGCGAGCGCGACACCCTGATCCAACGATCGTGGTGCAGAGAATTGATCTGGAACAGCCACTCAGCATCGGCGAAGGAGTGAAGTTGTTGGCCGAACTCGACGCAGTCGTGGTGGCAACGGGTGTCGACGTGCGCAAGCCACTCGCGCGACATGACGATGCCGACATCGATCGGCAGCTCTCGGTGAACCTTCGGGGCCCCATGTTCCTGACGCGCGAATTGCTTCCCAAGATGAAGCCCGCTGGCGTGATTGCATTTCTGGGCGGGTTCGGTGATGGGCGAATGGCGTTGCCCTATTACTCTGCGGATGTGGCGAGCCGGGCTGGGCTGGCGGCTTTCTGCGAGTCGATGAACCGAGAGCTGGCGCTGGAGGGCATGGACATCACCGTGTCGTACCTGTGCCCTGAACCAGCCGACACACTAGCCGAGCGTCCATACGGTGCACTCTGGACTCGCATGGGCAGTCCCCCGGTGGCAGCGGAGAGAGTAGCTGACTTTGTCCTGCAGTCGCTGCTGTCGCACCGGAAGACTGCGGTCATGGGTTACAAGACTTGGTTCGCTGCCAAGCTGAATGCGGTCTCCAGTACTGCCGCCAACGTAGCAGGGCTGAATGCCGCTGGCGTTCTGCTTCGCGAGGCGTTCGGATCCCCACCGAGGGGCACACGTTGAACTCTTGAAGCGTCGTCTGTGCCTGGAATGGAACCTCTGAGGCATACCTGCTTCCGGCTGTCAGGCGACATGAAGCACTGACCCCTTGGCGACATTGAGAGGTGACTCCCTTCGAGGACGTAGCCTGAATATCTCACCGGTACAGACTGATGGGCGTTGTCGTGGCCGATCGTGAGGTGGTCTACGCGTGCGGCGAGAACAGCGAGTGATTGTCGCTGCACTCATCGACGATCGGGGCGTGGCGAGGGCGTCGGTCGCGCGGCAAAGTTGCTGCACACGGTGGAGCGCCGCCCCGACGGCGGCCGTCAGGCGCATGTTGCGCGCGAGGCCGATCACTTAGTCCACGTCATGCGTCTCGCACCACGTGAGGCGCTCATCGCGACAGAAGCCCGCGTCCGCGCGGACGAGGATCCGCACCTGCGGCCACGCCGCGCGCAGCTGCGCCACAATGCGCGCGAGCTCGTCCGTCGCGCCCGCACTCGCGTCCACGCCGCCGGGCTGCAGGCGCGCACACAGCAGGTGCTCGCCGGCACAGATGTGCAGCGGCAGACAGCAGTAGTGCTCGTAGTACTCTTGGAAGAAGCGCCCCTCCTGCATCCCATGGACCGGATCATCGGTCGCGTCGAGATCGTGCGTAATCTCCGCTGGGGCAGTCGGGTGGCCCTGGACGAACAGGTGCACGAAGCAGCGATCGACCGCGTCTGGGTCGACGGTGATCTTCTTGTACCGCGCCATTGCGGAAAAGGCCGTCGCCAAGGTCGCGGACAACCCGTACAGGCGATCCGGGTCAATTGAACGGGCGATGATCGCGTTGCCAGCGCCCACTGCCATTCCCGCCGCTGCGCCGGCAAGGATTCGGAACGGCCACAGACCGGGCGGTGGGACCAGCAAAGCGGAGAGGTTGGCCACCGGGACCAGGCCGACGCTGGCGAGTAGGATACGGCTGAGCCGCATCCTCTCGATCAGCGGGGGCGGACGCCATCGCGCCGAGGGCTGTCGCGAGCATTGCCCAGGTCACGTATCTGTCTGCGTGAGCTTGGTCCAAGTTCAGACCCCCGGCCTCAGGCGCCGCCGTGTAGCCGCCGATCAGGCCTGGCGCGATCACCGATATGGTGATGCCGATCCCGCTGCAGGCCACCGCACACGTCAGAAACCGTCAGGTCGACTGGACGACATGCGAGATCGAAGCCTGCTGCTCCCCTAGGGAAACTCTGCAAAGAACGCTGCATTTTGGCTCGCCACGCGCAATATTGGCGCGGCTGAAGCCACCCTTTCCTGCACGGTGTGGAGCCCAAGATGAGCGAGCAGCGGACGTTGGCGAGCCTGGTGTACGACAGCACGCGCACGGTCACGCGCCGCGAGCGCTT
>JBEILM010000217.1:0-4936 GCA_040379205.1 Gemmatimonas sp. | reverse complement strand
CTGGTGGTGCTGGACGGCGCCAAGGGCCTGAGTGCGGCCGTACGCGAGGTGTTCGGCGAGCGCGTGCCGATCCAGCGCTGCCAGTGGCACAAGCGGGAGAACGTCCTGAGCTACCTGCCGAAGCGCCAGCACGCGCTGTGGCGACGTAAGCTGCAGGCGGCATACGCCAAGCCCACCTACGCCGAGGCGCTGCGCGCCTTGCGGCAGCTCGTCAAGACACTCGAGCCGCACAACGCGTCGGCGTCCCGGAGTCTCGAAGAAGGCTTGGACGAAACGCTTAGCCTGCATCGCCTTGAGGTCTTCACCAAACTCGGTATCAGCTTCAAGACCACGAACCTGATCGAGAGCGTGATGGCGCGCGTCGAAGCGAAGACCCAACGCATCACGCGCTGGCGAACGCCAGCTTCTACGGCGGGCGCTCAAATCAACTGCGAGCGCAGCGAGCTACCAGGGCGCCCGACTGCAGCAAGCATCGTTAGGCTTTGCGCGGGACCGGCGTCATCTGAAGCTCGACTCCTAGGGCGCGGATCAACTTCAGGACCGTGTCGTACCGCGGCTTCGCACCCGGCGCCAGCGCTTTGTAGAGGCTCTCGCGTCCGAGGCCCGTGTCCTTCGCCAGCTGTGCCATCCCTCGCGCCTTCGCCACATCCGCAATGGCCTGAAGAAAGAGATCGGGATGTTCGCTGGCGAGTGCCACGTTCAGATACTCGGCGATGACCTCCTCGCTATCGAGGTAGTCCGCCGCATCGAATACCACAGGCTTCTTCATCGCTCCTTCTCCAGTTGCGTGCGCAGTCTTTGGGCCTTTTGAATATCACGACGTTGCGTGGACTTGTCGCCGCCGCACAGCAACCAGTACGTGACGCGGCCCTGCCGCCAGTAGTACACGCGATAGCCCGGACCCGCATGAATCCGAAGCTTGAACACCGCATCGCCCACACTCGCGTGGTCGCCGAGGTGGCCGAGCTAGGCCGCACGAAGCCGAGCAAGAATGCGCGCTTTCCCGACCGGATCGCGGAGAGCCTTCAACCACACATCGAACTCAGCAGTCCGAAGAAAGACGCTCATTCCCGAATGTATCCGTTCGGATACGCCAGATCAAGTACGATCTTGTCTTCGCCAGACTAACGAGTGTTCAGCAGCAGCGCTGGTGTGCGGCTACGCTGCGGGAGATCGAGAGGCCGTTTCGCAGGGTGAAGGGCCACCACCTCGGCTTGCTCCAAGCCGCGCTGCGTGGCAAACTCTCGTCACCCCTCGCTGCCGCGTGAGCAGCATCCTTGAGGCACCCACCCGAACTTCAACTAGCCTCGGGATACTCCCCCTCAAGACCTGCACGGAGCACACGCATGATCGCATTGATCTTCGGAGTCGCAGCGGGAGCGCTCTTCGTATCCCTTCTGCTCCCCCGGGCGACCCAGTTCGTCTTGAGGCGGGGAATCGTGAAGACGTTTGTCGAGATGGCGCCGACAACGCCCTTTCACCTGCACAACGGAGAGACTTTCTTCCGCCTTGTCACCCAGGGAGCGCCCTGGCTCCGGGACAGGGTCAGCCTCGCGACGTGCGAAGAGGCCCTGAAGGCGCTCAAGCAGATCTATCCCATGGTCACGGCGCCCGTCCGGAAGGAGACGGAACTCCAGGGTCTAGCAGACTTCCTGCAGCAGAGCGGTGCGATGACCCTCCTGAACGATGCCGGGGTCGATCTCGCTGCAGTGCCTGAAATCGAGGTCCTCGAATTCGGACCGGCGAGCCATCATGGGTCCCGGCCGCCGGCCGGATGCACACTGCCCGGAGAGCAGGAACCGCTGGACGGCGTCCTGCTGAGCTGGCCGATCAACTACCCCACGCGCTGGAGCCACCACGCGCGTTTCGCCTCCCACATCGCCGAGGCGGGGGTGCAGCCGGTGGTGCTGGCGCCGTCGATCGCCTGGTTGCGCATCGTGCGAGCCTACCTGGCGGCGGTCGCACCGACCGTGAATGCGCGTTTTCTGCCGATCGCTACAGATGACGTCTGGATCCGGGACTTCGGCCCTCACTTCGTGAAGTCGAAGGAGGACACGTTTTCAATTGTAGCGACGCCCTATGCGCCGTCCGAACACAACTTCCAGAAGCATGACAATGCCAGCCAGGTCGATATCGCCCGCGCCTTCGGATTGCCCTTCCATTTCCTGCCGCTGATCATCGAAGGCGGCAACCTTGTGACCGATGGCGCCGGCACGATGGTCATGTTCGACAGTGTCTTCGCACACAATCCCGAGCGCACCATCGCCGATATCGAGCACATCGTACGGGATTGGTTTGGGATCGACCGCCTGATCCTCTTTCCGGCGCTCGAGGGGGAAGTCACCGGTCACATCGATATGGCCGTGAAGTTCGTCGATCCTGAAACCGTCCTGGTCGCTGACATTGTCGCCGGCCACCCCTGGAAATCGAGTTTCGACCGCATCGCCGCCAGGCTCGCAGCGACCCCTTCCCGCCGCGGCGCTCCCTACCGCGTCGTTCGGGTACCGGCCGCCCAGACCCCGAAGGGGCACGGGCATTTCTGGAGTTACGTCAACAGCCTCACGGTCAACAAGACGGTGATCCTGCCCCTCTTCAATCCTCCAGAAGATGAACGCGCGATTGAGATTTACCGGTCAGTTGGGTTCGAGTTTGTTGTCGGGGTCGACTTTCGCGATTTTCCTCTGGGGTCGGTTCACTGCCAGTCCAAGGAAATTCCGGCTGGCGTCATGGGCGCGGGGGATTCCTAGTGGAGCAGCAGGCTTCGATTTATAGTTTCGTCCGGTCGACTTGGCGGCTTCTGGTGTGTTCTGTGGCCTGCAGCGGCATCGGCATCACCATGTCGGTGATCGCGCCAGGCCTGATCGGCGGCTATACGGCGGCGCCTGAGGCCGGGGGACTCGGCTTGGACCAGGCTCACGCCGGCCGATACGTGACCTTGGAATTGCTCGCGACAGCCCTCGCCGCGATGGCGTCCGCCCCACTGATAGCGAGGGTCCGGCTCAGCCATATCCTGATTGCCAGTGCCGGCCTGGTCCTGGTGGCCAACCTCTCCGCTTTGCTGGTCTCGCCGCCTGGCCTGTGGCCGTTCCGGATCCTTGCCGGCGCAGGGGCAGGAATGGCTGTGGGCGCTGGCAACGCGATCATCGCCCGTTCAATTGACCCGGATCGCCTCTACGGGTTGTCGGCAACCCTCGCGACAGCCTATTCCGCCCTGGCTCTGATTGCGACACCGGTGGCTGTGAGTCACTTTGGCTACACGGGGATCTTCGGGCTTCTCGCCCTGAACGTCGGCATCCTCTGTCCGATCTTTCTTCTCCTGCCGGACGAGGCGAACTCGGCACCGCGTCGGGCCACAGGCGGCCAACCGGGGGTCTCCGTGACCCGCGCCGCGCCCCTGCTGATCTCGGCGTTCCTGCTGAATGTCAGCGATGGGGCGATTTACGGCTTCTCCCAGATTATCGGAGGGCGGAGCGGACTCGAACCCGAGGCTGCGAGCGCCGTCCTGGCTGCAGGCGGCTTCTTGGGAATCGCCGGCGCGCTGCTCGCGGCCCTGGTCGGCATCCGCTTTGGACGGTTGGCCCCAGTGACCGCTGCGATCGTCGTGCAGCTGCTCTCCGGATGGGTCATCACGACCTTCAGGCAGCCCGAGGCCTATGTCGCCATGCAGTTGATGCTGAGCCTCAGCTTCTGGTTTGCGATCACATATACGCTGGGGCTGGGCGCGGCGATCGATCCCGGCGGTTCGGTCTCTGCCAGCCTTGGCGGCGTCATCCTGCTGGGAAGTTCCGTCGGCCCCTGGATTGGCGGCGCGGTCATCAAGGATCAGGGTTACGCCGCCCTGGGGCTGACCTGTGCGATTCTTTCCGCCCTGGCTTTGGCGACTTTCTTTGTCGCCGAGAGGCGTCTGCGCAGATTGCGGACCTGAAGGCGAGAATCCCGTTCCGACCCAAGGTGCCTCCCGCACCGGGTTTCTGATCATGCCAGGGGTCGATTCCAAAGCCGCCTGCGGCCAAGGCTCCGGATTACGGTCGTGGAGCGCCCTTCCGCCTCCAGAAAACACACATCCATAGGGAATTCGGAGAGATCGCCCTCCGGCGTGACGACGGTCAGATCGTCAGCGTCGGCGGCCGACGCCATGCGATAGCGCGCGTATCGATGTCCGAATTGGCGAGGCAGCATCCAGGTGCGTCACCGTGCAGTGGATGCTGAGGTGTTTAGACTGGCGCAATGCGGACGGCGGTCAGCGTCCAACCGACCGCTGCAAACGCGAGATGGACTTGCCCCGGTTTAGTGGACACCCAGCCTATCCTGATTTGATTCAGGGAGGAGGTGCCTATGGCCAAGAAGCGTGCCCGACGGCAGTTTGACGCCGCGTTCAAGGTAGAAGCAGTCCGACGGGTGGAGGAGCGGCTGGCCGTGAAGGTGCCGCTCCGTACGATCGCCCGGGATCTGGAGCTGCGCCCCGAGCAGTTGCGCCGGTGGGCGGACCAGCTCGCGGCGGAGCGGGGCAAGCCGGCGACCGCGGTGTTCCCAGGGGAGGGGCGGGTGACGAGTGAGGCGGCGGAGATCCGGCGCCTGCAGCGGGAGCTGGAGACGCTGCGGATGGAGCGGGACTTCCTGAAATGAGTGTCGGCGTACTTCGCGAGGGAGTCGCGATGAGCGACAAGTACGCCGTGATTGCCGCTCATCGCGCGGAGTATCCGATCGCCCTGATGTGCCGGGTGTTGGCGGTGTCCCGGTCGGGGTTCTACGCGGCCCAGGGCCGGGGGCCGTCGGAACGCGCCACGGCGGATGGCGCCCTGGCCACGACGATCACCGCCACCTTCGCCCGGTGTCAGGGGCGGTACGGGCCCCCCCGCGTCCACGCGGTCCTGCGGCGGGATGGGCACGCCGTGGGACGCAAGCGGGTGGCGCGGCTCATGCGGGCGGCGGGTCT
>JBEILM010000216.1:0-4984 GCA_040379205.1 Gemmatimonas sp. | reverse complement strand
CTTCAGGTCCTCGATGTACGCGCCGTAGTTGCCCTCGAACCACACCACCTCCGAATCCCCCTCGAAGGCCAGGATGTGCGTCGCCACACGGTCCAGGAACCACCGGTCGTGCGAGATGATCACCGCGCACCCGCTGAAGTCCAGCACCGCATCCTCCAGCGCCCGCAGCGTATCCACATCGAGATCGTTGGTGGGCTCGTCCAGCAGCAGCAGGTTGCCGCCCTGCATCACCGTCTTGGCCAGGTGCAACCGGTTGCGCTCACCGCCGCTCAGGTTGGCCACCAGCTTCTGCTGATCGGCGCCCTTGAAGTTGAAGCTCGCCGCGTACGCCCGGCTGTTGAGCTCCCGCTTGCCCACCGGAATGGTCTCCCGCCCGCCCGAGATCTCCTCCCACAGCGTCCGCTTGCCTTCCAGTGTACGGTGCTGGTCCTGATACGAGATCTGCACCGTCTCGCCCACCACCAGCTCCCCGGCATCGGGCTTCTCGAGGCCGTTGATCATGCGGAACAGCGTCGTCTTGCCGGCGCCGTTGGGGCCGATGATCCCCACGATGCCTGCCCGCGGCAGGTCGAAGTTGAGGTTTTCGAACAGCAGCTTGTCACCGAACGACTTCTTCAAACCCTTCGCCCGCACCACGTCGTTGCCCAGCCGCGGCGCCGGCGGGATGATGATTTCGTTGCTCATCACCCGGTCGTTCTGCGCCTCGCTCGCCAGCTCCTCGTACGCCTGCAGACGGGCCTTGTTCTTGGCCTGCCGCGCTCGCGGCGACATGCGCACCCACTCGAGCTCCTTCTGCAGCGTCTTCTGGCGCGCGCTGGCCTGCTTCTCCTCGAGCGCCAGCCGCTGCTGCTTCTGCTCCAGCCAGCCGCTGTAGTTCCCCTCGTACGGCACGCCCTTGCCGCGGTCCAGCTCGAGAATCCACTTGGCCACGTTGTCCAGGAAGTAGCGGTCGTGCGTGATGGCGACCACCGTGCCGGGAAACCGCTCCAGGTGATGCTCCAGCCACGCCACGCTTTCGGCGTCCAGATGATTCGTGGGCTCGTCCAGCAGCAGCATGTCCGGCTCTTCCAGCAGCACCCGGCACAGCGCCACGCGGCGTTTCTCGCCGCCGGACAGGTTGGTCACCGGCGAGTCGGCCGGCGGCAGCCGCAACGCGTCCATGGCCACCTCGACCTTGTTGTCGAGGTTCCACAGGTCGTGCTGGTCGATGTACTCCTGCAACTTCGCCTGCCGGTCCATGAGCTTGTCGAAGTCCGCATCGGGCTCGGCGAACTTCATGGATATCTCGTTGTACTCGTTCAGTGCATCGCGCTGCGCCTTCACCGCCAGTTCCACGTTGCCGCGCACGTCCAGCGTCTCGTCGAGCTCCGGCTCCTGGCTCAGGTAGCCGATGCGCGTGCCCTTGTGCGCCCACGCCTCACCCTGAAACTCGGTGTCGACGCCGGCCATGATGCGGAGCAGCGACGACTTGCCGGCGCCGTTGGGGCCGAGCACGCCGATCTTGGCGCCAGGGTAGAACGACAGCCAGATGTCGTCGAGGATGATTCGCGAAGGCGGCACGACCTTGCGCAGCGCCTTCATGACGTAGATGAACTGCGGAGCCATGGAGTCCGGTGGAATCGGAGTTGGGGGGCGCCACGGGTCAGGCCCGATTGGCGGCGGAACCCCGCAATCTACCCGCCCTCGGAAGTGGGACCGACCACGCGACATCCCCGTCCGGTTGAAACGGGACCGCCCCGCTACTCGACCTCGACATGTCGGCCGCACGCCCGTCGGTGCCCCCGAGCCCATTGCCATGTGCATCGCCGATCCTCCCGCTCCCCCACCGGCTCCAGCGCCGCAGCCACCTGCGTCCGCCGCACGACACGAGATGTCCGGTAGCGCCGGGCGGGACTGGGTGCGACCGGTGCTCATCCGGCTGGGGGTGGCCCTCACCCGGCGGCGCAGCTACGGCCCGTCGCATCCCATGATGGTGGAGGCGGAACAGGCGCTCGTCACGGCGCTCCAGCAGGGGCTCAGCGCCGGATCGGCCTTGGCCATCGGCGTCGCCCACCGGCAGCCCGTCGTTTACGGGGCACCGTTCGAGCACGGCGGCCTGATCGCCGAGGATCTGGCCGAACGCCTGCATCGCCGCGGGGTGGGCGCGTTGACCATCCAGCGCGGCGTCGCGCTCGAGGGGCTGCAGGCGCTGCTCGCCTGGCTGTCGCTGCGCGAGGGCACCGAGTCCGTGCCGCCGAGCATCCCGGCGGTCATCATCGGCCGGGTGGCATACGACCGCCTCACCCTCGCCGACGACGTGGCCGTGCAGGCCGAAATCGACGCCATCTGGCAGGCGCTCGCGGTGGCGGCCCTCGACGACACCGTCGACGCAGCGTTCGGCACGGCGTATCCGCCGACGGACGCGCCCCACACCGAGCCCCCCGGCGCCACCGACAGGTCCGGAGGCCACGGCCCCACCCACACCCCGGAATCAGTTGCCGACGCCATTCGCGCCCGCGCCGGCCAGCGCCCCTACGCCGAGCGGCTTGGTGTGAAGCTTGGCCCCCTCGCCGCCCGCCTCGCCGAGGCACCGCCGGGAGTGCGCGATGTGATCGCCGGGTGGCTTCAGCAGGTCATCGCGCGGCTCGACGCCTCGACGATCGCCACCATCATCACCTCGGTCGGCGACCAGCGGGCCCAACGCCATCTGGTGACGTCGGTCTTGGACGTGCTGCCGCTGTCGGCCGTGGTCAATTGGCTCGACGTCGCCAGCCGCGCGAGCGGGCAGGAGCTGTCGCATCACCTGCTCCGCATCCTGTCCAAGCTGGCCACCCACGCGGGCCGGAGCGACGGTCCGAGCGACGGCCGGGGCTGGTCGCCCGACGGCTTTCGCGCCGCGACGCGCAACATCGTGCAGGACTGGGAGCTTGGCGATCCGAACCCCTGTGAGCACGCCTTGCTGCTCGACCACATCGCGCGCCTGAACGTCCCCGCACGGCCCGCCCCGCAGCGCGACACCACCGACACACGCGCCATGACCGAGGCGGACCTCACGAGCAACGTGGCCGGGGGCTTGCGCCTCATCCAGATGGCGTGCGAGCTGGGCGTGGCCGGCGACGATGCGTTGGCATGAGTCGATACGCTCATGACCGCCGGACTCGCCCGTGAGCTGGTCACCTGCCTCGAACAGGCACCGGAGTCCGACGGGACGCGTGCCCTGCGCGCCCGGCTGCTGTCACCGACCGGACTCAACGCCGCCTTGCGCAGCGAACCGTTCGACGCCGAGGCCGCACGACGGTTGCTGGCGGCCACCAGTAGCGTGCTGGGGCCGGCCCTGCTCGACGCGCTCGAAGCGGTGACCTTACGCAAGGCCCGCCGCCTCATCTACGACCGCCTGCGCAGCGAGGGCGCGGCGCTCCTCCCCATCGTGTACCGGCGACTCGGGGGCACGCCGCCGTGGTACTTCGCGCGCAACCTGCTGGCGCTGCGGCGCGACATCGGGGATCAGGCGGATGGCGCGCCGACCGGCCTCGACCAGGAGGCCACCCTGCAGCTCATCACGGCGGACCAGTCGCATGCGAGGGAGCAGGTCCGGCTCGAGGCCCTGCGGGTGCTCGTGCAGATGCCGGGCAGCCGGGACGCGGCCATCAGCCGCGCCCTGCGCGACGACAGCCTCCGTGAGGTCTCTACCGCCATCGACGCCCTGCTCGCCGAGGTGAGCGGGGAGCCCCACGGGCGCACACCGCACGGACCGCCCGCGCGCGAGGCCCACGCCCGTGAGCGCGCGCGGGAGCTTGCCGGAGGGTTGATGGCGCTGGTGAATGCCCCCCACTGCGACGAGGCCACGCGCGTGCGCGCCATCCAGGCACTGGCCGTCACGCCGGCGCCGGCGGTGCGCACCTGGTTGCTGCAGCTCGTGTCGCACCGCTCGCGCCTGCTCCGCCGCGTCAGGATCGCGGCGTCCCGGCCGGCCGTCGATGCGGCGCTCGACCTGCTGGCCGGACAAGACGCCGACGAGCCCGACGAGCAGCAGGTACTCATGCGCGCCAACCGGCTGGGGTCGCGAGCCACGCCCTCGTCGGCCAGCAGCGTCCCCTGGCCGGCGGCGTCCGGTGAGCCGCGATGAATCCGGCGATTCCGTTTCTCATTTCTCTCGGGCAGACGCTGGCGACCATGTCGCTGTACCAGCCCGGCCATCCGGCGCGCGCCAGTGCCCAGGCCAGGACCCTCGCCGCCCTCGACCACACCCTGACGGCGAGCGCGCCGCTGCGCGTGTCGTTTCTCGATCAGGACCTCATCATCGGGCACGCCGCCAGCCCTGAACTGGTGGGATGGGACTGGGGAGCCAAGTTGCTCCAGGCCGGCGTACAACGGCTCGAGATCGATACGCGACCGACCGACGAGGCGTTCGACCGGCTGCTCGACGCGCTGGTCGTACGGCTTTCGGCGCCGGCCGGTGCGGAGTCGGCGCCGCTCGCCATTCCCGGCATCCGTCTCGGCGGCATGAAGGTCATGGACGGGCACGGGCAGGCCGTGTCCACCGTGGATGTGGCGGATGCCGTGGCCGCAGCGATGCTGAACGCCGAGACCGACGCGGTTCGCTGGATCCACGACCAAGTAGCGCGGCGCGACATCGTGCCGATCGCCGAAGTCGAGGCGGTCATTCACGGACTGGCGGTGGCCATGCAGCGCGACCAGCACGTGGTGCTGCCGCTGCTCGCGCTCGAGTCGGTCGATCAGTACACCACCACCCACTCCTGCAACGTGGCCATGCTGGCGATGGGTCTGGCCGAGGAGGTCGGTCTCGGCTCCGACGACGTGCGGGCCATCGGCACCGCCGCCCTGTTGCACGACATCGGCAAGGTGCGCGTGTCGCTCGAGGTGCTGGTCAAGCCGGGCAAGCTCACCGAGGCCGAGCGCGCCGAGATGCAGCGGCACACGGTCGAGGGCGCGCGCATCCTGAGCACCCGCGGGCGCGGGCACGCGCCGGCGGCCATCGTGGCCT
>JBEILM010000215.1:0-4991 GCA_040379205.1 Gemmatimonas sp. | reverse complement strand
TTGAAGCGACTCATGAGCGAGATAGGTGCGACTATTGATGCTCGGAAGCGTGTCCGGGAGGACGCACGGATTTATGCTGCGTATCGGCCGATGCCTTGGGTTTCCCGCTTTCAGCAACAGAGGGGACAGTCGGATTCATGAACCTTCAACCAACTCAGCATAAACGGCGCGCGTTCGCTCCGCCGCCGACCCGATGGAGAACTCGCGATGCGCTTTAGTTCCCGCCGCTCTTGATATGCGATCGCGATCGTACGGTGCTTCGATCAGGGATCTCAGTGCCAAGTACAGCGCCTCCTCATCGCGGTAAGGCACCAGCAGGCCGTCCACATCGTGCTCGATGATGTCGGCTGGTCCTCCCGATCGAGCAGCCACCACGGGCTTGCCCGCGGCCATTGCCTCCGGAATCACCATGCCCAGTCCCTCCGGCTCCACAGAGAAATGCACCACGATATCCATGGCGTGGAAGTATCCGGCGGGCTCCGTCTGATAGCCGACGAACACAAAGCGGTCCGCATACGCGGAGGCCGTTACCAAGGCGCGGATCTCGCCGATATAGCCATCACCGAAGTCGCCATCTCCACCGACGATGACCGGACGAATGTCGTGGCCATCGGCCAGCAGTCGCAGCGCCACACGTGCAAACTCCAACTGCCCCTTTAGGCGGATGAGGCGCCCAAAGATGCCGACGGCAATCTCTTCATCCCCGACGCCCATCGCCCGGCGGATGGGATCGCGCTGATGCGCGGAGCGGTCGAAGAGCTCAAGATCGACCGGGTCCCAGATGACCGAAGTCTCCGTGGCGTCCACCTCCATGCCGGCGTGTGCCTTCAGGACACTCGGCGAGACCGCGACCAGCCGTCGGCGGCGGGGGAGCGGCAGCCGACCCGGCGGCACGTCGGGGATACCACGAAGAAACACCACCAACGGGAGCTGCAGCACCCGCGCCACCCAGAGTACTTCCTCCGGGGTGGCCCCGTTGTTGAGGTGAATCACGTCGATGCGCGCCCGGCGCACATGCCTCAGCAGCCGGAAGAAGGAGATGATCGAGACGCATCGGTCTCCGAGCGCCACCAGCTTCAATCCCACGATACCGAGCACTCGTTCTGCCACGCGGCGCGTCTGGCCAAGGGTCACGTAGTTCACGCGCTGCCGAAACCTCACCACCGGCAGCGTGTTGTACCAGAGCTTGCACTGGACGCTGTCCTGGCAGGTGTAGACATGAAACTCCACCTCGGGCAACTGTCGCAACACGAGGCCAATGCTCTTTGTCGCTCCGCCGAACCCTACCGAGTAGTCCACAAGCAGCACGCGCAATCGTCAGCTCCTTCTTGTGCCGTGGGAATGGGTGGTGCAGCCGGCACCCTTCAGGCCTGCACGGGCATGATGTGGTTGGAGCCTGGTACGCGCTGCGCGAAGTGACTGGAGGCCGGCGGGCGAGAGTACTGTGGACCAGCCATGCGGACGCTGGCGACGCGTGTCAACGCCATCGCCAGCGACATGTTCATCCAGTAGTACGGATAGTACAGCACGGTCACGAAGAACCCGCTGGCCAGAAAGCCGATCATGGCGCCGTCCAGGCCATAGGTCATGGCCCACAGCACCCGGTCGGGCGTGCCCGAATCGGCCGACACCCGTTTGCGCGTGCGCCCATTCTGCCAGAAAAAGGCACCCGTCATGCCCACGAACACAAACAGCCCGGTAAAGCCCAGCTCGGACACGGCCTCGATGAGGTAGTTGTGCGGCAGCTCACCCTTAGGGTCGTACCGTGCGCGGTAGTAGGGAATCCAGTTCTGGTAGCCGATGCCCAGCACCGGATGCTCCTTGGCAATCTTGATGCCATTCTTCCAATACGTCAGTCGGCGAACAGAGTCGGGGTCGTCGCCGGCGGTGCGCCAACGGGCCTTGTTGCCTTCGGGAAGAATCACCCAGGTGAGCGCGGCCAACGGCACCACGATCGCGATGGCGCGCAGCCGGTAGGGGCTGCGCAGGGCAATCCATGCGCCGAGCACCACGGTCCCCAGAAACGCGCCACGCGACGAACTCGCAACCACGCTGATCAGCGCGCTCGCCACGATCGCCATCATCGCCAATCGGCGGTTCTTGGACAGGCGCGGCCAGAGCGCAAAGGTGAGGTAGCCCACAATGGGCAGAAACACGCACAGTTCGATGCCGAACTCGCCGGAATTCTGGAACCATCCGGGGCCACCGGACACCCCCCACGCGACAAACGAAAAGCCCGAAAGAAACCAGTGCTGCACGCCATGCTGCGTCATCTTCACATTCCAGAGAATGAACCCCAGCAGGTGCAGGAAGAACTCGGTGCGGTTCTTCACGCCGCCGCCCACGATCAGCATGAGCAGCAGCCAGTTGACCCAGAAATCCTTGTTCTTCCAGGAGTACTCCGGATACTGGGCCGTGAGCGACGAGGCCACGATCACCGCCGTGAACAGCGCCACCGACCCCCACAGCGCCTTGGAAGTGAAGCGCAGCCGCCCCTCCAGTACCGTCAGCCCTACCGCCGAGAACAGGAAGATCTTGGGCCACGGCGCGAAATCGAGCCACGTGTAGATGCTCTGCGGCCGCACGTACTCGAAGAAGATGTACAGGAACGTGGCCCAGAACGCCGGCGACTGGCTGCACATGCTGCGCCAGATGGCGCCAAGGTGCAGCGCCAGCACCCGCTCGGGCACAGCGGTACTGCGGGCGGCAACAGGACGGCCGCGAGGGGCCGGCAAGGGCTGAGCGTAGGCCGGAGGCATGCGACGGGGTGAAGGAATGGCGGCGTGACCGCTGCAATCTCGCGTGGTACGCCTGACGATACCAAGACTGTACATAAACGGTTCGGTTACATTCTCCGCCGTTGCCGCCCGTCCCGGCGGTCGTCCTTCAGGTGCCCGCGTCAGCTCCCCCTGTTCTCACCCGGTGTCCATCGAACTGGTCGTTACTGCTGTCGTCGTCCTCCTGACCCTGCTGGCGCTCGTCCGTGAGTGGGCCGCCCCGGCGCTCGTGATCACCACGGCCATGGTCCTGCTGCTGGTGTCGGGGGTCATCGATGCCGGGGAGGCGCTGGCCGGCTTTGCCAACCAGGCGCCCATCACGGTGGCGGCGCTGTTCGTGATCGCCCGGGCCGTCGAGCGCACCGGGGCGCTTCGCCCCCTGCTCGAGCTCGCCATGCGCCCGGACGGCACCGAACGCGGCAACCTCGTCCGGCTCCTGGTGCCGTCGGCGGCGGCGTCGGCGTTCATGAACAACACCCCCATCGTGGCCATGCTCGTCGGCCCGGTGTCGTCGTCGGCCGAACGGCAGGGGCAGAGCCCGTCCAAGTACCTCATGCCGCTGTCGTTCGCGGTATTGCTGGGAGGCATCACCACGCTCATCGGCACCTCCACCAACCTCGTGGTGTCGGGGCTCATGCAGCAGGGGGGGCTGGCCCCCATCGGCATGTTCGAGATGACCTGGATCGGGCTGCCGCTGGCCGTCCTCGGCATCATCACCATGGTGCTGCTCGCACCACGGCTGCTGCCGGTGCGCCGCGGCCTCAAGGAGCGCTTCAGCGCCGAGTTCCGCGAATTCACCATCGAGATGATGGTGGAGGCGGGCGGGGCGGTGGATGGCCGTTCGGTGGCCGATGCGGGGCTGCGGCACTTGCAGGGGGTGTTCCTGGCCTGGATTCGCCGCGACGACCGGCTCATCACCCCCATCGGCCCCGACGACACCCTGCAGGCGGGCGACCGGCTGGGGTTCGTGGGGGGAGTGGACCAGGTCATGGACCTCCAGGCCATGCGCGGGCTGCGGGTGGCCGCCCACAAGCATGTGCGCGGCCTCGATGCCGGAGAACACCGCTTCGTGGAGGTGGTGCTGGCGGCCATCTCCCCACTGGTGGGCAAGACGCTCAAGCAGGCCGACTTCCGCGAGCAGTACCAGGCTACGGTGCTCGCCATCCACCGCTCGGGGGAGCGGGTGGCCGGCAAGCTGGGCGAGGTGGCGCTCGAGCCCGGCGACACGCTGCTGCTGCTGGCCGATAGCGGGTTTGTGGCCCGGTGGCGCGACCGGCGGGATTTTCTGGTGGTGCTGGAGCTCGACGGCGCACTGCCCGTGAGCACCGGCAAGTCGTGGTTCGTGCTCACCGTGGCCATGGCCATGATCGGGCTGGCGGCCTTCGACGTGGTGCCCATTCTGCAGGGCTCACTGGTCGCCGCCCTGCTCATGGTGGTGGGCAAGGTGCTCACCCCCAACGAGGCGCGCACCGCTGTAGACCTCGATGTGCTGCTGCTCATCGCGGCGTCGTTCGGCATCGGCACCGCCATCGAAACGTCGGGGCTGGCCAGCCTCGTGGCCGGGTGGATCGTGACCCCCGCCATGCACATCGGCCCGGTGGCCGTGCTGGCGGCCATCGTGCTGGCCACCGTGGTGGTCACCGAGCTCATCACCAACAACGCCGCTGCGGTGCTGCTCTTTCCCATTGCCGTGGCGGCCGCCAAGCAGAGCGGTGCCGATCCGCGCTCCTTCGGCATTGCCATCGCCATGGCCGCCTCGGCGTCGTTCCTCACCCCCATCGGATACCAGACCAACACCATGGTCTACGGCCCGGGCGGATACCGGTTTAGCGACTACATCCGCCTGGGGCTCCCGCTCACCGTGATCATCTACATTGGCCTGGTGGGGCTGACCGCTCTGCAATGGAGTCTGTCGTGACCGACATGCCGCAGCTGGTGCAGCACATCACCGCCCTCGCCGAACGCGCAGGACAGGCGGTGCTCGACGTGTATGGCCAGGCGTCGCCGCTGGATATCGTGCGCAAGGGCGATGACTCACCCATCACCGAGGCGGACCGGCGCAGCCACGCCGTGATCGTGGCCGGCCTGGCCCAGCTCACCCCCGACATCCCGCTGGTGTCGGAGGAGGACGAGGGCGGTGAGGTCACCGCCGCGCGCTTCTGGCTGGTGGACCCGCTCGATGGCACCAAGGAGTTCATCAAGCGGACCGGCGAG
>JBEILM010000214.1:0-4994 GCA_040379205.1 Gemmatimonas sp. | reverse complement strand
TGCTCGAGGAGCAGAAGCGCACCGCCGAGGCCGCGGCCAAGGCGATGAAGACCGAGAGCGAGAGCAGGCTGGCGGCGGAGAAGGAAATCGAGAAGACCCAGATCGCCATCGCCCAGAGCCGCGCGGCGCTGGCCCAGAGCCGGGGCGATGACCGCGAGGCGGAGTTCTTCTCATCCCAGGCCGCGTTCCTGCAGGCCCGCGCCGCGGCGATGGACGTGGCCGACCCGATCGCGCGGCAGGAGCTCATCGACCAGGCCCAGGCCGCCTACGAGGCCACGCAGGCCCGCATGAACATGACCAGGCAGCAGGAGCAGGACGCGGCCGCCGAGGCGATCCGGCTGCAGGAGGAGCAGTACCGCATCGAACTCCTGCGATTGCAGGGGCGGCAGAAGGACGCGGACCTGGCGGCCACGGCGCTGGAGTTTGAGCAGCGGCGGGCGGAGATCCTCAAGAACACCAGCCTGAGCGAGAGCGAGCGGACGCGGGCGCTGATCGCCAACGAGGCCCTGCGCGGACGCTTTGCCGCCGAGGCGAGCAGGCCCGAGCCGAGCAGTTTCACCCAGGCCCGCACGCTGGCGGGCGGGGCGATCAACGCGGGGCTGGCGGCCCAGGTCTTTGGTGTGTCGCCCGCGATGGCCTTTGCTCAGGCGACGGCCACGAGTACGCAGCAGACCGCGGCGGGTGTGCAGCGGGCCGTGGTGCTGCTGGAGAAGATCGCGGCCAGGGACGGGGGGGCGGTGTTTGGGTAGCCGCGAAGACGCGGCAAATGGGCAAATGGGCAAATGGTCAAATGGCCAAATGAATGCGCCCCCTCCGCGGCGAATACGCCGCACCTGCCCCGGTGGGAACCGGTGGAGGACCGGGAAGAAGCTGCGAAGGTGAAAGGAAGCGACCATGGCGACGGCGGAACTGATCACGGCTACGGGCAAGGCGCCGTCGCTGCGGCGCACCACCGACGGGTATGTTGGGCGGAAGATCTACCGCGTGCTCGGGGCCGATGATCTCGATGCGGTCTACGCGGCGACGGGTATGCCGGCGATGTTCGACGCCTTCAGCGCTGGCGCGGGTGCGCTGAGCCTGCTGCAGAACATGGACCCGCAGTACATCGGCGGCGTGTCGCCCAATCGCCAGTGGGAAGTGACCTGCGACTTTGCGCCGCCGACGATCGGGGCGGCGCGGCGGCGGGCGATCGCCAACACGGCCTTCTGCGAGGAGGATGTCGAGAAGGACAGCGTGATCATCTACCAGCCCTGGCGGCCCGATACCGGAGCGCCGACCAGCGCGAGGCCCCTGGCCAACGGGCAGGGCGTGCCCCGGGAGATCAGCCGCAGGATCATCCGCGTGACGGTCTTCCGCTCGCCGAGCTGGTACGCGACGAACAACAACACGATCCTGAGTTACCTGGACAGCGTCAACGCCAACACGATCGCGGTGCCGCGGCCCTATGGCATCAGCGGCAAGCAGAACTACAACGCGGGCAAACTGCGGTTCCGGGGCATTCGAGCCCCGGAGGTTGTCGACGGCGTGCTGCGGTTCGTGCTGGAGTTTGTGGCGGCCGAGGATCACCTGGTGCGCTGGGCACCGGAGAACAGCAACGGGGTGCTGGACTGGAGCGTGGGGCTTGTCAGCGCCAAGATCTACCCCGAGATCTCCTGGGACGCGGGGGTGCTGTTCCCATGAGCACGCAGCCGAACCAGACGCCGCTGCCGGCGATCCCGACTGTGCAGCGGCGGGATCCGATCACCGCCGAAGTCTTCAACGCGCTGGGCGCGGCGATCGCGCAGGTGCGCGAGCAGGGCGTTGCCGGAAGGCCCGCCGATGCGCTGCACGCCTTTGCGCTGCTGCTGGCGCGGATGGTGATCCCATGCCGCATCACGACCGCCAGCCACAACACGCCGACGGCGGCCGGGAGCGTGACGTACACGGTCACGGCGCTGGGCGAGAGATTCGAGCAGGCGAACATGACGCCGTACTACGGGCGGCCGAGCCGGGGGGATGACTGGGTCATCCATCCGTCGGTCGTTGGAGACCTGTGCTTTGTCGTGCGCGAGGTCGACAGCGAGGGGGAGCCGGTGGCGCGGCTGTGGATTCTCCGTGAGCAGATCGCGCCCGATGACTGCGTGAGTGCGGGCGGCGGGGGAGGTGTGTGAATGGCCCAGAAGATGCTGCGGATCAACGGCAAGGGCGGGCGGAAGGGCGGACGCGGGGCCACCGCCGCGTGCGCCGAGGAGTGCTGCGGTGATGGGTGGAATGGCGAGCCGCCGTGGGGGCCGGGCCCAGTTCCCCCGTGGTTTGACCCGTCGCCACCGGCAAATGTGCCAACTGCGACCGCATGCCCGGAATCATGCAGCGAAGCGAGCGGCTGGTCGCGCTGCAACGCCGCCGCCGGTGAGCCCCAGTGCTTCTTCTGCTGCTGTCCGCAATTCTGCGGTCCTGGGAACATCTACAACGGCAGAACGGCGACCTTCCGGTTCAGGATTCGTTTTCGTGTTAGACTCGATTGGTACACCGGACCACAAGCAGGCCGCTACACGATCAGGGAGATCGACCAGGACAACGAGGCGGTCGTCGGACCACCAGCGCCAGGCTCCGCGGAATGCTACGGACTGACCGGAACGCTGACCGTCAGAGATCGAGAAGCGGACATCGCGCCAGGATTTCCGCCGTTTGATGTGACGACGAGTTATACCACCGACCCCGAGTACGAGTGCCCGCCGACCTTCCGCTCTGTATCTGGAGTGCCGCCAGCGTTCTGCATCGGATCGAGCGGTGGCACGGTCGGGGCTCCGCCTACTCAGGACATTTTGACGCAATACGCCGATTGCAAACGGGCGACATTTCGCCGGTTGGGAACTTCTGATGATGGCGAGATTCGTGTTACATCTGAGCAGGTGTACTTTGCACAGGTGGTCAAGCCGACCGCGTGTGGAAACGTGTTTCGATCTTCGATCGGCCCGTGCGCCGGGCTCGATCCGTCACCGGGCGGAGGAGGAAACCTGCCATGACCTGCGGATGCGGACAGACAAAGGGCACGATCGCGTGTCGCAACGGCGCGAAGCGCGACGGACAGACGGTGACGCGAGCGGTCATCTGCGCGGCGTGCCCGAACATGCGGCAGACCGGCGAGCACGCCGATGCCGGCGTGTGCTCGCGGTCGGGGTACACGGTGGACGAGCACACGGTCTACGGCCTGCCTTGCCCCGAGGGCCGCCATCCGGATGCCAAGGGCGTGGTCAGCACGCCGATCACGATCGGGCGTGTGAGCGTGCGTGTGCGGACGCGGGGATCGCCGATGTGGCAACGGCTGGAGCTTTGGAGCCAGGGCAAGATCAGCACGCCGCTGGCGCCGAAGGTGCCCGGGTGCGGATGCGTGATTCCGCTCAAGCGAGCGGTCAGGGTCACGCTGTGGGCGGTGACGAACCTGGACCGGTGGTGGAGGGTGGGGCGGAGGCGAAGAGCCAAATGGTCAAATGGTCAAATGGTCAAATAAGGGTGGTTGGTGCGGTCGGCGGGTGGGTGTCAGCCGCCGGTGCGGGTGAAACGACCGACCTGGTTAAAAGTCAGGAGCACGAAGAACGCCACGACCAGCAGGAAGACCACGCCGAAGAAGATGCCCAGGCAGACGGTGGCGATGAGCGTGAAGTTTGGACGCCGGAGAAGTTCGCACCGGGCGATGGGCTCGAGGAAAGCTGTGTGGGCCTTGAGCACGACAAGATCCGCGTGGATGCGGGCGAGGAGATCGGCGATGGCAGCATCGTGCGGAGGCGCCGAGGCGGGCGTGATGAGCGGTTCCGGCGCGGGCTGGCTGGCGGGCTGGGGCGGCTCGGGAGCGAGCTCGATGGCGTTGATGATCAGGCCCGCGCGGGTGGCCTGATCGCGGGCGGCGGCCTCGGAGGGTGCATCGAGCTTGGCGATCTTGCGGCGGCCGTCGATGACGGTGTGGATGTGGTACGTGGGCATGAGGGAGGGCCTTTGATGATGATCGCGGTGAATCGGCAACGCAAAGAGAGCGGCGATGGTCGCGTGCGGGCTGGTGCGGTCGCGGCACCGAGAATCCTCTGCCCCTGCCGGGGCAGGAACGAAGGCGAAGACTGTCCACGGGTTGCGCTGCGCTCCACCCGTGGCTACAGGCCGCGGCCCCTTCGGGGCCGAAGAGTTATCCGGGTCGGCGTTTGGGGGCGTGCTTGGACGGGGACTGCTGAGGCTCGGTGGGCGCGGCTGGTGGAGGGGCTGGCGAGTAGTGGCGAAACTCCTGCTCGAGGATGTTCGGGCCGAGTGAACTATTCCGCGGCGGGGAAACGTGTGTCATGAGAGTGTCATCCTGAACCGCGGCGGCAACGGGGGCGGATTGTCCGCCAAGGGCATGCAAAATCATTGAGTTGAGCGCCTGCTCGACTTCCGAGAACCCAAGTTCACTCACGGCGACTCGCAGCTTCTGGATCAGCCGATCGATGTCCGCGGTGGGCGACGGCGGCCGCGCCGATGGCGGCGGCGCCGAGCCGACTGAGCGGGCCAGGACAGCGACGGGAACCTTGAAGCGGTCGGCGCACGCCTGCAGATCTGTCGTGGAAAGTGGCTGGATCAGATGCAGCGCGCTGAGCACGGCGATGAGGTTCTGAAGCAGTGCGCCGCCGTCATCCTGCTCCATCCGCCAGATTGTGCGATGGTGCACACCGGCCGCGTCGGCCAGTGCGATCTGCGTCAGACCCCGCCCCTTGCGAAGTTCGAGCACAGGGTTCATGCCTCAGGGTGACACAGTGTGCGACCGTGTCAAGTTATCCCCCAAACTGGGTAAATGTTGATATAAACTGAGCACTTACTTGACAGTCTTATCCGCGTCAGTCATACTCCTCCCGTGCGTGCGTGGGGTTCAAGGCCCACGAAAGCCATCCAGCCCTCGGCGAGTTTCAACGCTCGCCGCGGGTTTTAGGGGCACGGCGACCGTGGATGGCCGCCGACCCGACAAGGCCCGAGAGGGCAGTGGAGCACGCGCG
>JBEILM010000213.1:0-5002 GCA_040379205.1 Gemmatimonas sp. | reverse complement strand
TTGCGCGAGCTGATGGGCGACGCGGAAGTCGCGCTTGGCAGTGGCGGAAAGCCCGTCGTATCGTGTAATGTGGTGGAACGCGCGGGCTACACCGCGCAAGTCAAGCCGACTCGCTATCGGTCTCTGGCTGTGGCAAAGAACTGGAGGCACAACCTGTGACCGATCTACCCGTACCGGCCGCCGCGCCGGCTCTCGTCCGTCATCGTGGCGCGTCTGCGCCTCTCTCGATCCCCGAGGCCATGCAGTTCGCGCAGGCCGTGGTCAAGGCCGACGGCCTGATCCCGCGCGCGTACCTCGGCAACCCCGGCAAGATTTTGGCTTGCGTGCTCGCCGGCCAGGAACTCGGCGTCGGCCCGATGGCTAGCTTGCGTGCCTTCCACATCGTGGAGGGCAAGCCGGTGGCCAGCTATGACTTCTGGATCGCCCGCTTGCGCGCCGCCGGCTACCGCGTCGAGTGGCCGCAGCTCACGACCGAGGCCGTCACGCTGCGCTTGACCTCGCCCAACGGCGAGACGCACGTCGAGACCTGGGACAAGGCGCGCGCGCAGGCCGCCGGTCTGTGGGGTGGTAAGGACCCCTGGAAGCGGTACCCGCAGACGATGCTCCAGGCGCGTTGCGTCGCCACCGCTGGCCGTGCCTTCGCCGGCGAGGTGATGTTCGGGTGCTACGAGATCGACGAGGCCGACGAGATCGCCGGCCGCCGGCCGCCGCAGCCCGAGCAGGCCGCGCCGCCGCCGCCGGCACCGACCACGGCAGCCGAGCGCGTCGCCGCGGCCGTCGGCGGCACCATCGAGGCCGTCACCCTCGACCCGGCCGTGTCCGAGCTGGCCAAGCAGGTCGCCGAGGGCGCGAAGGCGTTGAACTACACCCGCGACACCTTCAACGCGCTCATGGACCGCGTGAGCGTGCCGCGGCAGCGCCTGACGCAGTGCAGCGTCGAGCAACTGGAGACCCTGCTGGACGCGCTGCGGGCCGACCGCGACGCCGACGCCGACGTGGCGGGGGTGGCGTGATGGACGCCATCACCGACCCGCGCCTCGCCGGGGAACGCCTGCTGGCCTTCGCCCGCGAGGGCCGCCTTGTGCAGAACACATGGCACGCCGAGAAGGACGGGCGCGAGATCGCCTGCTTGCTCGGCGCTGCGGCCGGGATCAACAACGCGGACCAGTGCCCCGCGTCGCTGATGCCGTCGTGGGTGGCGTTGGCGCTGCCGTCGCTGTTCGACGGGCAGACGCCGGCTCACGCGCAGACGTTCGCCCGCCGCTGGGGCGAGGCGATGGTGCGCCCCGAGTGGCAGCGCATTTCCTGGGACGCGGTGCGGGCCGAGTGGCTGGCGTTCGTGGTGCAGAAGGCGAAGGACGCCGCCGCCCGCGCCGCCTCCGCCTCCTACGCCGACTACGCCTCCTACGCCGCCGCCATCGAAGCCGCCGCCCGCGCCGCCTCCGCCTCCTACGCCGACTACGCCTCCTACGCCGCCGACGCCTCCGCCGCCGCCTCCGCCGCCGCCGCCGACGCCGCCGCCTACGCCGACGCCTCCGCCGACGACGCCCGCGACGCCCAGGCCGACGCGCTGATGGACGCGATCGAGCGCGCGATGGGGGTGGCCCGTGGCTGACCCCATCACCGACCCGAAGCAGGCCGGCGAGCGCCTGCTCGCGTTCGAGCGCGAGGGCCGTCTGGTGCGGGGCACTTGGCACGGCGAGAGGGACGGGCGCGAGGTCGCCTGCCTGCTCGGCGCTGCGGCCGGGATCAACAACGCGGACCAGTGCCCCGCGTCGCTGATGCCGTCGTGGGTGGCGTTGGCGCTGCCGTCGCTGTTCGACGGGCAGTCGAAAGAGCACGCTGTGGCGTTCGCCATCCGCTGGGGCGAGGCGATGGTGCGCCCTGAGTGGACGATGATCGACTGGGACGCGGTGCGCGCCGAGTGGCTGGCGTTTGTCGTGCAGCAGGGGCAAGACGCCGCCGCCGCCGCCTCCGACTACGCAGCCGCCGACGCCGCCGCCGCCGCCGCCTCCTACGCCGCCGACGCCGCCTATCATGCCGCTTATGCCTGTGCCCCTTATGACGCCGCCGACGCCGCCGACCACGTCGGCTACGCCGCCCGCGACGCCCAAGCCGACGCGCTGATGGACGCGATCAAGAAGGCGATGGGGGTGGCCCGTGGCTGAGATCACCCCACCGTGGGCTGTCGTGGCGCTGTTGCACGTCGACGCGCCGGCGCTGGACTGGCCCGCGATCCGTGCCGAGTGGCTGGATGCCTGCAGGCAGCTCGTTGAGCGCGCCATCCGCGAGCAGGAGAGCACGTACGCGGCGCAGTCGCGCGCGGGCGAAGCGTACCGGTGCAGCCACAAGGCGACCGAGGTCGACATGCGCTGGGCTGCTGCGCGAGCACGCGACCCCGTTGCGCAACTGGCGTGGACGCCTGCCGTAGCGGAAGCGCAGCGCGAGCAGGCCGAGGCGCTGGCGCAGATCATCCGGCAGCGATTGGAGGTGGCCCGTGGCTGACATCACCGAAGAGCGGCTGCGCGAGATCATCGAGGGGACGTACTGCGGCTTCGGCGTGGGCGTTGCCGTCGCCGCAGAACTCCGCGCCGCCCGCGCCGACCTGCGCGAGGCGGTGGAACTGCTGCGCGACAACGGCGAAGTGCGGATGTTCGTCTTCCGCGCCGACAGGGCAAGGGAAGTGTCGAGGTGGGCGATGAGGTGCGGCGCGCTGCTGGAGAAGCACAAGGAGACGAACCAATGACCGACCACGATCACAAACAAGTCGTACCCGGCTGCTACCGTTGTGACCTCGGAAGGGACGAAGAGCGCGAGTCCATGCTGGCCGAAATCGACACCCTGCGGGCCGACCTGCGCGAGGCGGTGGAACTGCTGCGCGACAACGGCGAAGTGCGGATGTTCGTCTTCCGCGCCGACAGGGCAAGGGAAGTGTCGAGGTGGGCGATGAGGTGCGGCGCGCTGCTGGAGAAGCACAAGGAGACGCCGTGAACATCGACCCGTACGCGATGTTTGCGCTGTCTAAGGCGTGGACTGAGCGCAACGCCTTCCGCGCCGAGTTGGAGCGTGCCAAGCGATCCTTGCTGGCAGGCGGCTACACCGACCTCGGCGGGCAGGACTGGCAGCCGCCCATCGGCCCAAGCGCCGAGCCGATGCTGGACAAACTCGATCTGCTGCGGGCAGAACGCAGCACCCTCTTGCGCAAACTCGACGCCGCCCGCGCCGGCCTGCGCGAGGCGGTGGAACTGCTGCGCGCTTACCGCACGGCGTGGTTCACCAGGGAGGAATGGGTGCCGATCGAAGAGCGCGCCGACGCGCTGCTGGAGAAGCACAAGGAGACGCCGTGATCCGCCCGGCCATCCTGGCGCTCGCCGCCGCGCTCCCCGCGCAGACCGCGACGCTCTGGAACAGCAGCGGCTACGACTTCCGCGGCTGGTACCGCGTCGAGGTCGCCACCGCACCGCCCGCCGGCAGCGGATGGCACCCGACCGGCTGGCACTACGTCGCCCACGAGCAAGAGCCCGGCCACCACGTCGTCGACATCTGGGCCGAGGTGCCGGCGTACGGCTCGCTCGCCGTGGACCTCGCACTCTGCCGGCCGTCCGTCCGACCGCTGCCGTACCTCGACGGCCTCGGCGCGTACGGCCAGCTCCTCGTCGCCGGCGTGCCCATCACGTGGCAGCCGCCGGCCATCGTCGGGGCCGGCGTCCTCCTGCGCGGCTACGCGATCCCCGAGCCGCGCGTCCTCGTCACCGTGGAAGCCATGTGGTGGCCATCCAGCCGCGGCACCATCGCCGTCCAGACCTCGGCCAGCGTCGTTGGCCCAGGTCGCGACCAGCAGCAGCTCGCCGCGCCGATCGTGCTGTCCTGGGGAGCCGGCGACATCTGGGTCGGCCGCGGCGTCGGCACGCTCTACCCGGCCGGGCTGCTGATCGGCCGCACGCCGGCCGCGCAGTACGCAACCGCGACGTGGCCCGCCATGTGGGGACCGTCCGACCTGACCAGCGCCCGCGCGCTCCACTCCCGGCTGGTGGCTGCCAGTGCGCCGTAGCCCACACCTACCATGCGGCGATGACTCGCCGCGATCCCACGCCCGAGCAGCTCGCGCTGTTCGCGGAACATGCTCAATGGTGCTCGCTGCACGTGCTGCGCTTCGGTCGGTGGCGCGCTCGTGCGGCGGGCATCGACTCCGCCGACCTGCTGCAAGCCGCCCGCATGGGGCTTTGGCGCGCCATCCTGACCTTCGACGCAAGCCGAGGCATCAAGCTGGCAACCCACTGCCGCAAGCACATCTGGGGGCACCTCCACGAGTGCGTAGAGGTTGCCCGCTTCGGCCGTCGCCGCCGGCGATGGCGTCCGCTCATCGACCACTCCGCCTTTGCCCGACTCTCTGACGATGCCATCTGCCGACTCTGATCTTGTCTCCGCGATGTTCCGGTGCCTGCACGAGGCCCAGCAGGGCCGCGCCGGCTTCGCGCAGGTCGACGCCAGCACGCCCGACGGCGTGGCCGGCATCACCTTCGCCGCCGTGCCGGTCTCGGCGTGGCCGGTCGTTCAGCGCGCGCTTGAGCTCGCGCTCCCCAAGCTCGCCGTCCACCGCATCCGGGGGAAGGGGTGATGTTCAACACCGGAGGAGGAGCCCAGCGCGACCGCCGGCGACAGATGGCGTGCCGCATCCTCGGCCTGCCGCCGACGACCTCCTACACCGAGGCGTCGAGGTACGCGCTGGCCATGGACCGGCCGGCGCAGTGCAGGAACGGCCACGACCTCACCGACCCGCTGAGCGTCAACCTCTACATCGGCCCCGACTCGAAGGCCCGCCCCGGCTGGCGCATTCAGTACAAGTGCCGGCTGTGCGTCCGTGAGGGTGCCAAGCGCCAGCGCGAACGAGCGCGCGGCGCAGCGCCGACGCGCCGCTGCCAGAACTGCGGCACCGTCCTACCGATCAAGCCGCGCAAGCAGTTCTGTTCGCTGGAGTGCCGCCACGCCGTTCTCGCCGCCG
>JBEILM010000212.1:0-5004 GCA_040379205.1 Gemmatimonas sp. | reverse complement strand
GCGAAGTGGTGGTAGGGCGCCTGGTGGCTCACGCCGGCGCGCCGGGCGACCTCGCGCATGGACAGGCCGGCCAGCCCGACGTCGTCGATCAACTGCACGCTGGCGTCGAGGACGCGCTGCTTGAGGTCGGCCGTCATGACGTACGATCGCCCTGGGGCTTGACACTGTCAACCCCGCGTGGTAGACATTGTCATGTGACACTGTCAGGTACCGGTGTCAATCCCTGCTTCCCTCCTTCCACCTCGAGGCTTTCGCCATGCGCCGCACCGTCCCGCGCCTGCTCCCGCGCCTGCTCCCGCTGCTCCTCGCCGCGGCCCCCGCGGCTCCCGCCGCCATGGCCACCCCGCTCGCCGCGCAAACACCCCCCACCCCCGTGGGGACCTGGCACACGGTCGACGAAACCACCGGCAAGCCGCGCGGCGTGGTCGAGATCGTCGAGCGCAACGGCGTCCTCACCGGCATCATCCGCGGCACCCTCGTGCCGGGCGAGCCCGAGGGCCTCTGCGACAAGTGTCCCGGCGACCGCCGCAACCAGCCCATCACCGGGCTCGAGATGATCCGCAACGTCCGTCGCGATGGCAACACGTGGGGCGGGGGCGAACTCCTCGATCCCGACAACGGCAAGACGTATCGCATCAAGCTCACCCCGAGCCCGGACGGCCGTACCCTGGAGGTTCGCGGCTTCATCGGCATCTCGCTCTTCGGCCGCACCCAGACGTGGCGGCGTGCGCCATGACCCCCCGTCAACCGCGCCATCGCGTCGCCCTGCTCACCGGCGCGTCGTCGGGCATCGGGGAGGCCCTGGCCGCCGCGCTGGCCGCAACGGGCACACACGTCCTGCTCGCCGCGCGTTCGGTGCCACGCCTCGAGGCGCTCCGCGCGCGGATCGAGGCCGGCGGCGGCCGCGCCACGGTACTCCCCGCCGACCTCGCGGCCCCCGGGGCGGCCCGACGCCTGTTCGATGAGGTCGAGCGCCTCGCCCTGCCGGTAGACCTGCTGGTGAACAATGCGGGCTTCGGGTTCCACGGGGGCTTCGAGACCGAGGCGCCCGACCATCTGAGCCACATGCTGCAGGTGAATGTCGTGGCGCTCACCGAGCTGACCCACCAGTTCGTCCCCGCCCTGCTCGCGCGCCGGGGCACGGTGCTCAACATCGCGTCGACGGTGGCCTTTCAGCCGGCCCCGTTCATGGCCGCCTACGGCGCGACCAAGGCCTACGTGCTGTCGCTCTCCGAGGCCCTCTGGGCCGAGTACCGCGGTCGCGGGCTGCACGTGGCGGCACTCTGCCCTGGCCCCGTCGATACCCCGTTCGTCGACGCCGCGGGACCCGGCGCCCGGTCAACAGCGGTCTTCCGCCGGCTGCTCACGGTCGCCGACGTGGTCGAGGCGGCCATGACCGCGCTCGAGACGCGACGCCCGACGCGCATTGTCGGCCGGCTGAACCAGCTCATGGCCCAGTCAGCCCGCCTCTCGCCCCGGGCCCTCACGGCCCGCATCAGTGCCGCGCTGCTCGCGCCGCCCGAACCATCCACCCCCCGAACCCCAACCGGACGCCTCCCATGACCCTCTCCCGCCCCGCCCGCCTCATGGCGGGCCTCACGCTGCTCACCGTCCCGACCATCGTCTACGGCGGCCTCACCCTGCTGGGGATCGTGACCGGCAGCGCACACGGATTGCCCCCGGGTTTCGAGCTGACGCCCACGCAGCAGGCGCTGTTCCGCGCGGGACACGCGCACGCCGGGGTCCTGGTGATCCTCTCCCTTGTCCTGCAGGGGCTGCTGGACTCGGCGATCCTGCCCGAGCGCGCCCGCTGGGCCGCCCGGATTCTCGCGGTGGCGGGCGCCATGCTGCTGTCGGGGGGGTTCTTCGGCCTCGCCTTCCACCCCGGCTTTGCCACACTGCTGTGGCTGGGGGCGGCGTGCGTGGCCGCGACCGTGCTCGTCAGCGGCATCGGGTTGGTGCGACGGGGGCCCCTCTGACGCGCACGCGCTGACCGGCATTCGCACACGGACATTCCCACATGGGCATGCCCCCCCCACGGACCCGACGCGGGCGCTAACTTTGGCGTTCTGCCTCCCCTTTCCCCGTCGCCCCTGTCACCATGCCATGGACGGATAGCGTCGCCTTCATCACCGGAGCGGGCTCCGGTATCGGTCGCGCGTTGAGCCTCGAGCTGGCCCGCCGGGGCGCGCAGGTGGTGGTCGCCGATATCGACGGTGAGGCGGCCGAGCGGGTTGCGGCGGCGGCGGGGGCGGGAGCGCACGCCGTCGAGGTGGACGTGCGCGATGCGGAGCGACTGCGCGCGGCCATCGAGGGGGCCGCTGCCGGCGGGCGTCTCGACCTGCTCGTCAACAACGCCGGCATCGGGGTCTCGGGTGAGGTGCACGAGATCCCGCTTGCCCATTGGGAGCGCATCCTCGACATCAACGTGCGTGGCGTCATGTACGGCGTGGCCGCGGGCTACCCGATCATGGTGCGTCAGGGGCACGGGCACATCCTGAACGTGGCGTCACTTGCCGGCCTCGGTCCGGCACCGCTCTTCACGCCCTACGCGATGACCAAGCACGCCGTGGTCGGCCTGAGCACCAGCCTGCGCATCGAGGCCGCGGTGCACGGCGTGCAGGTGCACGTGCTCTGCCCATCGGCCATCGAGACGCCGCTGCTCGACTCCACCCCGCCGGCCGATCTGCCCGCTGTGCCCTGGCGCCCCGACACGCGACGCCTCCTCGAGGCGTTCGCCGGACCACCGTACGGGGTCGAGGCATTGGCACGAGAAACACTCGACGCGGTCGAACGCAACGAAGGCGTCATCGTGCGCCCATCGCGGGCCCGATTCCTCTGGCGCCTGGGGCGCTGGTTCCCGGCACTCGTCGAGCGCGGCGGCCTCGCAGCGGTCGATCGGGAGCGCCGAGCGCGGCGGTGACGCGCCTCCATGAAGCCGATGAGAGCATCCAGGCGCTCTCGCACCGTGATCTGCCCCGCCACCCCGCGACCTACACGAGGACGGAGCCCGTCGCCCCCGCGCGCACGATGACCGCATGGTCACCCACGTTGCTCCCGCGCCGCGTCCTGCACGAGCACGTCACGCACACGCCGCTCGGCTTCCCGAATGGGCAGTGCTACCCGCGCAAGATCCGGTACACCGGACACCCCGAGCACCTCCAGCATACGGTCCAGGCCCGCCTCCCCTCCCTCATCGAGCCCCTCGATGCGCCGGATGGAAATCTTCCGGCCGGAAAAGCGGGCCCGCTGGATGCCCCCGGCGCAATAGCAGGCTTGAGGGGTCCAGGCTTGAGGGGTCAGAGTCGTTTTGAGGGGTCAGAGTCGTTTGTGGAATGCAACGACTCTGACCCCTTGGCGCGGACCCCTTAGCGCGGGTGCGAAGACTACGGCCGCGCCAGTGCGTTCATCGAGACGATGAGTGACTTCGGATCTCCCTCGCGAACGCGGTCGACAAAGAGCAGGGACTGACCATTGGGCATCACGCCAAAGATTCCCCACGGCGCCCGACTGTACAGGACACGAGGCAGGTCAATCGCTGGGGCAGCCGTCGCCGACGCGGCGGGCGCCGTAATGCGTGCCGTCATGATCAGATTGTTCGATTGGAAATAGACCGTGCGGGAATCGGCAGACCAGCTGGGGAACGTGCCTCCCTTTGGCGACACCAGAAACCGGCCGTCGGCCACGGGAAAGCGGCTCAGATAGATGTCGTCACGTCCGTTCTCGGTCGACACATAGACGATCCATTGTCCATCAGGAGAAATGCTTGGATTGTTCTGCATGTACCGCGACGGCTCGAGCTTGCGGACAACGCCAGCCGAATCGCGGTGGGTTACCGCAATACTCGTAACGCGCCCCGAATCGCTCAATTGCCCGCCAACAAACGCAATCCACGGCCCCCACGTGCTCATGCGGCTCCCCGATGCACGCCAACCGCGCAGTCGCAGCACCGACCGCGCAGCGCGGGCGCCGTCGATGGACACGGCGAGAATTTCTTCCGGCGTGACGGAGTAGAGCAACGAATCGCCGCCTTGCGTAAACGCGACCGATGAAACGGTACCCTCCAAGGAGAGACGCGTGCTCACCTTGCGCTGCAGATCGTGCACATACCATCCGCGCGGCGCCCCTCGCTCCAGAGCGGCCTGCACCAGGACGCGTGTGCCAGTGGGATCCGGCAGCATCTCGCCGAACGAGAGGAACTCGTCAAGTATGCGGCCGGTGGTTGCCCCGCCGACGAGATTCACCTTGGTCGCGCCCGCGCCGAGCCGCTCGTCGCCTCTTGTGGCCAGCACGACGGTGCCCGTGCGGGATGCGGAATACTCCCCATGAATCACGATCGGTGAGCGGCGCGTGATGTTCGACGCAATGCGCACCCCAGGGCCGGTGGTGTCGCCGGTGGCGAGATCGAACGGATACTGCATCAAGGCGCCGTCGCTCCGCACCACGAGCAAACTGCGTTGTGCCGGCAGGTAGGTTGGCGTCGCGCCATTCACCACGACATGCGACTTGCCAGTGGCCAGTGATCGCCACTCGATCTGCGGCTGAAACGCGAAGCCGCCCTTGGTATACAACATGACCTGTTCGTCCGACAGCCGTTGCGGTCCACCCAACTGCACATCCGGCTTCTCGGAGGTGAACAGCGGCGTCGGCGTTCCACCCGACACCGGGACCTGCAACATCTGATTGCTCACCGCAATCACGATCTGGTTGTCGTTACCCCAGCTGCCGCCCGCGACAAAACCCTCAGGCAGTGCCGCGATAGGCTGCGCCTCGGAGCCAGACAACGCCAAGCGATACAATTGCCGACCGCGAACGAATCCAATCTCGTCGCCCGTTGGGGAGAAGAAGATGGCCGTTGCGCTGTCGGTATCGGGAAGCTTGCGGGTGCTGAGCTCCGTGAGGTCGCGCAGATACAGTGAGTAGCGACTGACCGTACCAATGCTGTCGCTGCCGGGCTGCCTCGGCGTCCCCTGCATGACCAGCCAACGCCCATCGGGCGAAATG
>JBEILM010000211.1:0-5011 GCA_040379205.1 Gemmatimonas sp. | reverse complement strand
AGGCCCAGCGGGATCAGCGCTTGGATCATGGCGACCGCCAGGCTGTTCGCCTCGACGGGCGCCGGCGCCGCGCTGGGGGTGGGGGTCGGCGACTGGTGGACCGGCGCCTTCGTTCGTACGCTTGGCATGGGGGGTGTCTCCTATTGCGGCGCGAATCCTGGCACGGATCAACGCTTCAGTATGGAGGCACCACCCAACTTTCAACTAGACGGGGGACAGACCCGAGAACGTGGCGCGGCCTCCCTTGTGGAACCAGCGGAGGAAGGGCCAGGCCACCGCATCGAGATGCTGGAGGCGATAGTGCTTGAGATAGGCCGTGAAGTGCGTGTGATACGAACTCACCAGTTGCAAGTCCAGCGCGCGCGCTGCCTGACGTCCCGAGAGTCCCACGCCAAACGGCGTGGCCACGTGCACGAGGTCGGGGCGGAAGTCCTGAGGCAGCGCACGCGCCCTGGCCGTGGAGGGCGTGGCCATGTGCAACTGCGGGTAGGCCCAGAAGGGACGCGCGGGCCAGCGCTTCAGCCAGAATGGCCCATCGGGTGCGTCGACCATCCCGGTGTCCGCCGACCCGTCATCCGGCGTGACCACCATGGTGTGCCAATGCCACGACGGTGACACTCGGAAACATGCCGGTCGAGCGTGCGGGCCACTCCGTTGACCGGCGGCAGCCAGGTGTCCGTGAACAGGGTCAGTCGCGTGATGACGGGCGGAGTGGAGCGCGACGAATGCGTCATGCCGCACTCTGGGGCCGCGAAATTGCGACGGGATACCGGCTTGGCCGCAGTCTCGTGCCTGTTCGGTCACGATTGCCGATTTCGTGGCACGTGGCGGCAATTGGTCGTGCTCCGGGTGCCGGTTAGCATTGGGGAGGTACCCCCCTGTGTCAGGATAGTTGTCGCACGGCCGATGTAAGGGCATCGACCGTGTAGGACCCGTTGGGGGTGTAGGTGGAGCAGGCTATGCCCGTGTATAGTGCAGCGTTCAAGGCGCGGGTGGTGAAGCGACTGGTCGGTCCCTAAGCCGTCAGCGCCACGCAGTTGGCGGAGGCGGTCGGGGTGCCGCAGCCCACGCTCTCGCGATGGGCGTGCGAACTCCGTAGCGTAGAAGCTATGCCACGACGCCCACGAGCAGGACGGACCGGCGCGGAGAAGCTCCGCGTCGTACAGGACGCCGCCAATCTGGATGAGGCCGCGCTGGGCGCGCTGTTGCGTCGCGAAGGGCTCCAGATGGCCGACCTGGCCGCGTGGCGGCAGGCGGCCGAGCAGGCGCTCGACGCGAAGCCGGGGCGCCCCAAGTCAGGGGGGGCGCCCGAGGCCAAGCGCGTTAAGGAACTTGAGCGAGCACTGGCGCGCAAGGAGCGGGCGCTGGCCGAGGCGGCGGCGCCGCTCGTGCTGAAAAAAAAGCCCACGCGATCTGGGGGGACGCGGACGACAGCATCCCGCCGAGGAGCGGATGCTGATGCGCACGCTCGTCGAGGAGGCCGTGGCGGACGGCGCCCGCCGCGCGGCCGCGTGTGCGGTGCTCGGGGTGAGTGTCCGCACCCTCGAACGGTGGCGGCATGGCACCGGGGAGGATCAGCGGCATGGCCCGCGCACGCGCCCAGCGAACGCGCTCACGGCGCCGGAGCGGGCCACGCTGTTGGCGACGGTGAACAGTGCCCCCTACTGCGACCTCTCGCCGCATCAGATCGTGCCGCGCCTCGCCGATGCGGGGCAGTACCTCGCCTCGGAGTCGACGATGTACCGCGTCTTGCGCGCGGAGCAGCAACTGGCCCATCGCGGCCGCACGGCCGTGCCAAAGCGACGCGCCACGCCTTCGCATGAGGCGACCGGCCCGAACCAGGTCTGGAGCTGGGACATCACGTACCTCAAGAGCCCGGTACGCGGCGTGTTCTGGTACCTGTACCTGATCCTGGACATTTGGAGCCGGAAGATCGTCGGCTGGACCGTGGAGACAACCGAAAGCAGCGTCCACGCGGCCGCGCTCTTCCGCGCCACCTGCGCTGCGGCGACGACCGATCCGAACGGCCTCGTGCTGCACGCGGATAACGGGGGGCCGATGAAGGGGGCCACCATGATGGCCGCGCTTGAACGCCTGGGGGTGATCGCCTCGTTCAGCCGGCCCGCCGTGAGCAACGACAACCCCTTCTCAGCAGCGCTGTTCCGCACGGCCAAGTACCGCCCCGACTTCCCGCACGAGCCCTTTCCCGACGTGGCGAGTGCCGCGGCGTGGGTGGCGGCTTTCGTGCAGTGGTACAACCACGAACACCAGCATAGCGCGCTTCGCTTTGTCACACCGGCCCAGCGCCACGACCGGCGTGACGACGCCATCCTTGCCAAGCGGGCCGCCGTCTATGCCGAAGCGCAAGCTCGGCATCCGGCGCGGTGGAGTGGCGCGACACGGGACTGGACACCCGTGACCACCGTCCGGCTCAATCCAACGTCCGTCGTCGCGGCCGGGGAGCACCGTCAATAGCAGTTCATACGACAACTATCTTGACACTCACCGGTACCGTGCTGGTCTTCCTGCGCCACAGGATCTCGCGCCGCCCGCGGCGGTGCGCGTCGGCTCGCTGCTGCACTTCCCGGGGCTGCGCTCGCGATTCCTGCCGCAGCCGCACGATGTCATCGTGTGTCCTCCGCCCGGCTACGACGATGACCCCGCGCGGCGCTATCCGGTGCTCTATCTGCACGACGGCCAGAACGTCTTCGACGATCTGGCGCTCTCGCCCTTTGGCGTACAATGGGGCGTGGACACGACGGCGCGCGCGCTGATGGACGCGCAGGTCATCGAGCCAATCATTCTGGTGGCCATCGGCAACGCGGGTCGTGATCGCATTGACGAGTACACGCGGAGGCGGGACAGCATGCACGACGCCGGCGGCATGGCTGGCGGCTATGGCCAGATGTTGGTGTACGAAATCAAGCCGTGGGTGGATCGGGAGTGGCGGACGCGTCGCGGAGCGCGCGACACGGCATTGGCCGGCAGCGCACTGGGTGGCTTGCTGAGTTTGCATCTTGGAGTCACACACTCCGCCATATTCGGCAAGCTCGCGCTCTCCCGTGCGCGCCATGGCCGATGGCGTGGTGATCGACGTGGATGACGGCATGGCGGAGAACACGCCGCCGGGGTTCCCCGATCCGGCACCGGCAAAGAAGGGGGGCAATGTGGTCCGTGTGCGACACGGGACGGACATCATGCGCTACTGCCATTTTCAGCCGGGCACCATTCCGGCCGCCGTCGTGAACGATGCCACCGTGAAGGCAGGGCAGGTGCTCGGCTTGTGCGGCAACACCGGCAACTCGTCGGCGCCGCATCTGCGTATCGAATGCACCGAGGAAGGGCTCGGGTTGCAGCCGATGCCGCTGCGCGACACGTGGGTGATCGACGAGCCGGATCTCACGAGCGAGCGAACCGGGCCGTGGGCGCTGCTGGCAGGCGAGGGAATCCCGCTGGAGCCGGTGCTGATCTGGCCCGCACCGACGAAACCCGGTTGGTATCCGCCCGAGTGGGGGGAGGTGTCTCAGACCGCGATGCCCGCCGCCCAATACCAGCGCTGGGCGAAGCGCGCGTTCGACAGCCACTATCGCCCCGAGTGGGTGGACGCCTACGAGGTTGGTGGCCAGACGTTCTTCAACGCGCTCTATCGATGGGATGACAAGCGCACGCCGTGGCTCTCCCGGCACGGGCTGACGGCCGCCGAGTATCAGGCGTTCTTCACCGAGCAGACCGGCAAGGGCTTTCGCCTGAGCAACCTCACGTCGTATGTCGAGGCCGGGCGTGTCCGTTACGCATGCATCTTCGAGAAGAAGGCAGGCCCCGCCTGGATCGCGTATCACGGCCGGACGCACGCTCAGCAGCTCGCCGAGGTCGCACGGCTCGACAAGGACGGGTTCGGCCCGGTCAACGTGTCGGTTGTGTCCATCAACGGCGAGCGCTCGTACGCGGCGTTCTTCGAGAAGGATGACGGTACGTCGTGGCGGCTGCACACCGCGCTCACGCCGGCGCAGTACGAGGCCAAGTGGGAGGAGGAGTGGAAAGCCGGACGTCGCGTGACCTACCTGTCGGCCTACCAGCACGATGGCGGCGTGCGTTTCTCCGCGGTCTTTCGCACATCGCGCGCCAGCCCGGCCGGGCGACACGATCTGTTGGTCGCCCAGCTCGGCGCCCTCATCGATGAGCACGTGCGGGCGGGACGGCTCACGCGGTGTGTGGCCGGCTACGCCGTGGGCGGGGAGGCGCGTTTCGGCGCAGTGTGGCGGTAGCGCGCTGCGCCGTTGGCCGTTCCGCACCGTCTTTGCCATCCGACGTGCACGTGTTGCCGGAGCGGGTCGTGGTCAGAGCCCCGCGACGGCAGCCGTGACGACCGTGATCTGGCCGCGCGGAATCAGACGCACGGACCGCCGAGCGTCTCAGTGGATCGAGCGTGCCTGATCAGAGCGGTTCGCCGAGTCGCGCATCGCCTGCGCGGCGCCAAGCTGTGAGACGAGATCGTATGTCGGTCGCTCGGGCATGCGGAAGTTGGCGAAGCGCCAGCCGGTACCTTCCGGCACGACGTCCCCCAGGACGGCCGGCGTCGCCACACCGCTCTCGCATTGCGCCGTGATGGTGACCTGCCAGCCGGTTCCGCGAGGCACGACCGCCAGCGCCGCGTAGTGTGGACAGGGATCCTGTGCGTTGAGGAACGGATCGAAGTCGCCCACGACGCTCACGATGTCCGCTGCATTGCGCTGGGCGTCGACATCGCGCTGCAGAGCGCGCTGAAGAATCGGCGTGAACCACTGCGGGCCGCTCGCCACCACGCTGTCGAGCCGCGTCGCGGGGGTGCGGTTGCCAAGCGGCACGTACCAGTCGTAGAACGCCTGCACGAACTGGCGGGCGGACTCCGCGTCCTCGGCGTCGGCAACGGCGTCGCGTGTGTCGGCGCTGCGGCAGGCCATGGCCAGCAGGGCAATGATCAGCAGACGATGGGGCATGGGGGACTGGGGGCGTTGCGCGGAGTGGTAACGCT
>JBEILM010000210.1:0-5016 GCA_040379205.1 Gemmatimonas sp. | reverse complement strand
TACCGGCTCAAACACCCGCCGCAGCCCTTCGCCAGCACAATCCGGCTCGCAAGGGATCACTGGGGGTACGCCCTGGCGACGTTGCCTAAGGTGTGCCACAGTCAGCGGATCAGGCTTCCGAAACACCATGATGCATTGGAAGATGCCTGGGCGAGCGCGCGATCGGCAGTCAAGGGTCTGCGTAGTAGATGGTCGCCGGCCTACCTTCCCTGATCATTCAACGCGGATTTCGAGGCAATATGGGTCGCGACGCTCGGTAGTACGCGCTGGATTAGCCCTGCTGCGGCAAGAGTCACATCATCACTCACCATCTTCGAGCCATGAGTCGTCGAATTCTCCATTGCGCAAGCCTGATGCTATCGATCGTTGCTGCGGTGCCCGCAGCGGTACAAGCTCAAGCTGCCGACCATGACGCGATCACGGTAGCCGAGTGGTCACGCTGGTGCAGGCTTACAGAAAGCTTACGCGGGGGTGGAGCAAACGCGGGCGAATCGGCCGTCTCAAGGTTCACGGCTCTCTGCGCTCTCTCGTCGATCCCCACGCGCATCAATGCTACTTCCGCCATCGTAAGCGCCTGGCGTGACACGCTCAACAGGCACTGGCCTGACCGGGATCGGGCCACGCTTCGAAGGCTCGCGACCCAACTCGATACCGAAGCAGAGCGGCGATACCAGAGTGCCTATAGCGCCGGCCTCGAAATGGCCCCAGGTGGATCCGTGTATTTCCAGAGTCGAGTGACCAGTGTCGACCTTGAGGTACAACGTGAGAATCTCGAGCGACTCACGCGGAGAATTAAGGCGCTACAGCTTCAGTACCCAGACGAGACGGTAACGCTGCATGTGAGCGTAGACGCGGTGGCAGGGAGTATCAACGAGAACCTTCGTGTCCTTTTTGAACGGGCGGACCGAACGCGTACCCAGATCTTTCAGCTGGACAACACAATCAATGCGGGTAAGCTGAGAACTCGTTTGCACATGCCCATGTGCGTACGTGACAAAATCACCGGGCGAGAGATCACCCGAGTGCTCCCAAGCACCTTGGATCGACTGGGGATCGATCCCTTGAATTGTCCCCCACTTGAGAAGGCACTGGATACCGACGAGCGCGGATCGCTGCGTCGCGTGGAGGTTCAGGTTAGAACCAGTGCCATGATGGCCAACACGCGTCCCTCAGACAATACTACTAGGGCTCAATCCACGGGCTCCAGCGCCACGCCACTGAGTACACTCGCGCTGGCGACAGCGGTAAGCAACAGCGTGGTGGCGCAAGCCAAGCGAGACCTTTCTCAGACGCTTTCGCTCACGGCGTCCCAGCGCCTGTGCGCGCGGTATCGCGCCAACGATACCGTGATGCTTGCCAGCACATGCCGACTGCTCGACGGGGCCGACGAGCGAGTAGTATTCCCGTCCCGCGACATGCTCGTTGCCGCCATTCGTGAGGACATGAACACGGCGCTCTTGAGCACGCTGCCGAAGCCTACGGCAGGCAATATGGATGCTCGTTCGGCTGTCTTCTGGCTGGTGCTTGATGCACTGCAGCGTCTAGAGCAGAGACGCACGCTCCTGAGCCTGGTCGACTTCAATCCGTCGACTTATGGTGAGGCGCTGGAGCCAGTACTCGAACTGCTACCGCTCGTGCGCGACCTTGATCAGCTCACTACTCGCGCCCTTATTGAGGAGGGCTATTCAACGACTGAGGCACTCGAACTGGGTGCGCGCGTGCTGCTGGTCAACCTCATGGCGTCCGATAGTCTACCCAATTTGGCACACGTAAACCTAGAACGCGTGCGCAAACGAATGGCCGCGGCAAACGCGCTGGCTGATACCGTGAGCCGCGCCGCCATTGAGTTAATTGGTACATCGATCGAGGTGTTGACGGCCATTCGTCAACAGGCACAGACCTCGGCAGATGAAGACGAGGTGATGCGCGCCATACGTATACTGGGCCAATTGTTGACAGCGGCGGCCGCAGAATTCCCTCCGGAAAAGGCGCGCACGGTTCTTCTGGCGTATCGCTCGGGAGAAAGCTTTGCGCAAGCGCTGCGGGTGGGCGACTATCGCTCCGCATTCACCCGCGTCATCACGTTCGTGCCAAAGGAATCTGCGCAACAGCCCACCGTGCTGAGAATGCAGTTTCTGGCGGACCTCGCAACCGCGCGGTCCAACGAAGAGGCGGAGCAGCTACTCAATAGCGGCGTGGAGCTATCGGGTGGGTATCGCCTCAAACGAATTGGCGAGCCGCGCTGGCGGGTCAACATCGCTAGCTATATTGGCGCTGAGCTGTTCGCGCGTAATGCGAATCGAACCGTGGGGCTGAGCCTACCAGTGGGTGTTGAAGCAGGGCGCAGGCTAACATGTCGCGGGCAGCAGCGGCGCTCGAACGACGCGGCAGCTCCCCCCGCTCCGCGATCGCAACAGTGCGCTCGCGGGCCCTTCGTCGGAGTTCTCCTAGCACCGTTCGATCTCGGCGCTTTGGCTGTTTCGCAATTTGGCACAAACCGTGGTGCCCTCGGTGGACACCTCAAATCCGGCCACTGATGTACACCGCAAAACCGGCCACCACGACAGCGGGCTGCGGCTGGTTATCGGGTCGGCGTGACGGAGGGGTCGGTCGCCGCGTGGAGTTTGGTCCGCCAGCTCCGGGGGCCGCAAGTGATCACGTGGGCGTGGTGGAGCAGCCGGTCGAGCAGCGCGGTGACCGCGGCCGTGTCCCCGAGCAGCTTGCCCCAGTCGTCGACGGGGCGATTGGAGGTGAGGATCGTGGACGCCCGCTCGTAGCGCCGCATGATCAGCTCGAGCAGGTCCTCGGCGGCGGTGGGCGGCAGCTTCCGCATCCCGAGATCGTCGATGATCAGGAGCGGGACGGTACTCAGCTCGGTGAAGACCTCCTTGCGCGTGCCATCGAGGGTGGCGTCGGTGAGTTCCTCCAGCAGCAGGTGCGCTTCGCGATACAGCACGCGATGCCCTTGTTGGATCGCGGCCTGACCGAGCGCCTGCGCCAAGTGACTTTTCCCGGTACCGGGTGGACCGACGAGTAACAGATCTTCGCGCTGCGTGATGAAGCGCCCGGTGGCGAGCTCGAAGAGGAGCGCGCGGTTCATCTTCTTGTTGAAGGTGAAATCGAAAGCGTCCAGCGAGCGACTCGGATCACGGAAGCGCGCCTGGACGCGCCGCCGTTCGAGCAGACGATCCTGGCGGCGTTGCAGTTCATCGTTCACCAGCATGGCGATGAGATCGAGCGGCGGCAGCCGTTCGGCCTGCGCATGGCGCAGCCGCGTTTCGAGCACGTCCGCCATGCCGGAGAGGCGGAGTTTGCGGAGGGCGCGATCCAGTTCGGTGAGGTTCATGTGGCGGCGGCTCGCTGTTCGATGAGGGCGCGGTAGTCGGTGAGTTGGCGGATGAGCGGGTCGATCTGCTTGAGCGCCGTGGCGGGCAGCTTCACGCGCTCGAGATAGCGGCGGAGGAAGCGGTACGAGGGCGCGCCGGCTTCGAGGGCGAAATGGGCCGCGTCTTCGGTGAGGGCCGGACCGTGTTTGCGCGCGAGCGCCAGCACCCCGAGGATGCGACGCGGCGCGGCGACGCCCTCGGTGCGATGGATGTGCTCGCACACGGCGCTGATGGATGGGCCGGCTTTGCGCGCGACGTCGAGGAGCGCGAGGGTTTTCACCGGCGTCCGCGTGGGACGATCCTCCTCCGCGATCCGATGGTGGCCCCGGTGGGTGCGCAGGTGTTCGCGCAGCAGGCCGCTGGTCTTGGGATCGAGCACGCGCACGTGGAGGTCATCCCACTGCACGAGGACCTGCCGGCCGATCCAGCCCGGAGGGACGCCGTAGTAGGCGGCCTCGACTTCGACGCAGCCGTCGAGGTGCACGACGCGCGTGCCGTGGCGATAGTAGCGAAAGGGCTCGAGCGGCAGCGGCTGCAGATGCGGCCGCTCCTCGGCAAACATCACGCTGACCTGGCGTTTGGTGGTGCCATGGATGCGGGGGTCCGCCCAGCGCCCTTCCCACTGATCGAGGTAGACCTGCGCCGCCTCAATCGTCTCAAAGCGGAGCCCTTTGAGCGGGGTGCGCTGCGTGTGCCCGATCCCCGACTCGACCTTGCCTTTCCGATCCGGATCGCGTACGCGACACGGCAGCGCGACGACCCCGTAGTGGGCGAGCACATCGCGATAGAGCGGATTGAGCTGGGCGTCGTACACGTCGGGCGTGAGCACGCCCTCGCGCAGATTGTCGAGCACGATCACGCGCGGCGTGCCGCCGAGGCGCCGAAACGCCTCCTCGTGCAGTTCGGCCCACCGCTGACTGCTGGAGCGCCACGTCAGCAGGCGGACCGATTTGCGCGAGCAGCCGAGGGTGAGCACGAAGAGCCGCGTGCGTTTGTACTTGCCGCTCACGGGATCGCGCACCATCGGCCCTTCGCCATAATCGACCTGGCCTTCTTCGCCGGGCGCGGTCTCGATGATCCCCGCCGGCTCGGGCGACGTCACGCGCAGGCGCCCGACGAAGCGCCGCACACTCGCATAGCGGCCATCGAAGCCGTGCTGGTCGACGAGGTCCTGCCAGATCGCCATCGCGTTCCGGCCGCGGCGGACGGCCTCCACGATCAGTTCGCGATACGGCTCACAGGCGCTCGCCGTCGGGGCGCGGCCGGGCCTCACCGGGGCGGCCACCACCGCATCGGGGGGCACCGAGTCGGTGGACACCTCCCCCGTGGTGGCCGGATTTGGGGGCGGCCACTGTGCCGGCCGGCCGCCGCGCCGGCGGACCGCGACGCCGGCCGCCTTCAGGTACCCACTGATCGTCTCGCGGCGCACGCCGGTCGCCGCCTCGATGCGCCGCAGCGACCACCCCAGTCGCCCCAGCGCGATCACCTGCTGCTGTTTGGTCTCGTCCAAAATGTTGCTCATGGCGGGAAACGTCCCTCTCGGGGCGCCCCGCCGGGCTACGCCTCAGCTCGCCTGTGGTGGCCGGTTTTCAGGTGTCCACTGGTGGCCGGATTTGGGTGTCCACCGAGG
>JBEILM010000209.1:0-5037 GCA_040379205.1 Gemmatimonas sp. | reverse complement strand
CACGTACATCGAAGTGCCGGTGCGTGACGATCTCGACGAGTTGGTCGAAGTCATCGCCCGCACGGGCCGCCGCGCCAAGCTGCGAGCGGGCGGCACGGCCACCGACGCATTTCCATCGAGTGCGCAGGTGCTGCGCTTTCTGCGCGCCTGTCTGGCTCACGATGTCATCGCCAAGGCGACCGCCGGCCTACATCACCCGCTGCGCGGGGTCTATCGCCTGACGTACGAGGCCGACGCCCCCACCGGGCGGATGTTCGGCTACCTGAATGTGCTGCTCACCGCGGCCCTGCTGCTCAATGGCGGCAGCGAGGCCGAAGCGCTGGCGTTGCTGGAGTCATCCGATCCCGCGGCGTTCGTCGTCACCGAGGCGCAGGTCGCGTGGCAGGGGCCCGACGGGCTTATCACCTTCGGCCGCAATGTGCTGCAGCAGGCGCGGGAGCGCTGCGTGGCGGGCATCGGATCGTGCTCGTTCACCGAGCCGGTGGACGAGGGGCGCGGACTGGGGTGGCTGTAGGCCACGCACCATCGCGCCGCACCAGACACCAGCAAGGCCACGGATCACGCGGAAACGGGTGGATCAGAGCTGACCCTGATGTTTCCGTCGGTTTCGGTGGCATCCGTGGCCTGTATCGCTGTCGGCCGGGCGACGGGGCTCGCCGGAGGCGATAACTTGCGGACACCATCCGCTCGGCTTTCGCCATCCACACGCCAGTCGTCATGAACCAGACCTCCTGGGTCGCCTCCGCCAACGGGCACCCCGATTTTCCGCTGCAGAACCTGCCGTTCGGCGTCTTCCGCCGCGCGTCCAGCAACGAGGCGCCGCGCGTCGGCGTGGCGATTGGCGACGAGATCCTCGACATCGCGGCCTGCTTGGCGGCGGGCTTGCTCGACGACGTCTCCGACGACGCGCGGCGCGGTGCCCACGCCTGCGCGTCGCCGTCGCTGAATGCCCTCATGGCGCTCGGTGCACCGGTGCGGCGCGCGCTGCGCGACGCCCTCACGCGCCTGCTCGCCAGCGATGTGCCGGTGCATCTGCGGCAGATCGAGCAGCATGCGCTCGTCGCGCAGCAGGAGGCCGAGCTGTTCCTGCCGGTGCAGGTGGGCGACTACACCGACTTCTACGCGTCGGTGCACCACGCCACCAATGTGGGCGCGATGTTTCGCCCCGATCAGCCGTTGCTCCCCAACTACAAGTGGGTCCCGATCGGCTATCACGGGCGCGCGTCGAGTATCGTGCTCTCGGGCACGCCCATCACGCGCCCCAACGGCCAACGCAAGGGGCCGGCCGACGAGGTGCCGAGTGTGGGGCCGTCGCGCTCGCTCGACTACGAACTCGAACTCGGCGCCTTCGTCGGCACCGGCACCGCGCTTGGTGAGACGGTGCCGATTGCCGAGGCCGAGGAGCATCTGTGGGGGCTGTGTCTGCTCAACGACTGGTCGGCCCGCGACATCCAGAGCTGGGAGTATCAGCCACTCGGCCCGTTTCTCGCCAAGAACTTCGCCAGCACCATCAGCCCGTGGGTCGTCACACTGGAGGCTCTGGCGCCATTTCGCGCGCCGCTCGCCCCGCGGGCCGACGGGGATCCCACGCCGTTGCCGTATCTGTCAGACACGGGCGATCAGGCACACGGCGGCTTCGCGCTCACGGTGGAGGTGTGGCTGCGCACGCAGCGCATGCGCGAGGCGAATGAGCCCGCTGTGCGCATCTCGCGTGGCAGCAGCCTCGATCTGTACTGGAGCTTTGCGCAGATGCTCACGCATCACGCGATGAACGGCTGCAACCTGCGCCCCGGTGATCTATTGGGGAGCGGCACCGTCTCCGGCGCGGCGCCTGACAGCCGCGGCTGTCTGCTCGAATTGACACGGCGCGGCGCCGAGCCGCTCTCGTTGCCCAATGGCGAGACCCGCGGCTTCCTCGAGGACGGCGACGAGGTCACACTCTCGGCATTCGCCGAGCGTGAGGGGGCGGTGCGGATCGGATTCGGCCACTGTCACGGCGTGATCGCGGCGCGGTAATCAACGCGAGCTCGTCGTCGTTGGCGCGAGAGCCGCTCCGAAAGGCCGAGACACACGGGCGGACTACCGGAACGCCACCGCCGAGCCCAGCATTCGCTCCGTTATGATGTCCGATCTCCTGTTTGCGCGCTCGCAGATGGCAATGTCGCTGGCCTTCCACATCGTGTTCGCGGTGGTGGGCATCGGCATGCCCGCGCTCATGGTCATTGCCGAATGGCGCTGGCTGCAGACGCGCGACCCCGTCATGCTGGAACTGGCCAAGCGCTGGGCCAAGGGCACCGCCATTCTGTTCGCTGTGGGCGCCGTGTCCGGCACGGTGCTCAGCTTCGAGCTCGGCCTGCTCTGGCCCACGTTCATGGAGCACGCCGGCGCCGTCATCGGCATGCCCTTCTCGCTCGAAGGCTTTGCGTTCTTCACCGAGGCCATCTTCCTCGGTATCTATCTCTACGCCTGGAAGCGCATCCCGCCGCGCGCCCACTTCGTGGCCGGTGTGGTGGTGGCCGTCAGCGGTGCGCTGAGCGGCGCCTTCGTGGTGTGCGCGAATGCGTGGATGAACGCGCCCGAGGGGTTCACGTTCGTGAACGGCGAAGTCGCCAACGTCGACCCCATCGACGCCATGTTCAACGCCGCCGCGCCGTCGCAGATCGTGCACATGACGCTCGCCGCGTTCGCGGCCTGCGGCTTTGCCGTGGCCGGCGTGCACGCCTTCGCGCTCTGGCGCGGGACACCGCATCGCGCCTTTCATCGCGCCGCGCTGCAGATTGCGCTCATGATCGGCCTGCCGGCCGCATTGGTGCAGCCGCTCAGCGGCGACTGGAGTGCGCGTGGTGTGGCCGAACGGCAGCCGGTCAAGTTCGCGGCCATGGAAGGGCACCTCAGGACCGGTCCCGGCAACTTCGTCATCGGTGGCTGGCCCGATCCTGTCACGCTCGAGCATCGCGGTGCGGTCGAAATTCCCGGCGCGCTGTCCTGGCTCGTGCACGGCAATCCGAACACGCCCATCCCCGGTGTGGACGCGGTGCCCGCCGAAGACCGGCCGCCGCTGGGCATCGTGCACCTCGCGTTTCAGATCATGATCGCCTGCGGCATGGTCATGGCCGCCCTCGCGCTCTGGGGCGCCTGGCGCTGGTGGCAGCGGCGTCGTGGCCGCGGCATCGCGCTCCCCGACGATCGCCGGTTCCTCGCCGCGGTCATGGCCTGCGCGCCGCTCGGCTTCATCGCCCTCGAGGCCGGATGGACCGTCACCGAGGTGGGGCGCCAGCCGTGGATCGTGCACGGCATCATGCGCACCGCCGATGCCGTGACCCCGATGCCCGGCCTTGGCGTGACCTTCGCGCTGTTCACGGCGCTGTACATCGGGCTGGCCATCGCGGTGGTGTTCCTGCTCTGGCGCCAGATCCTCAAGACCGGCGTCTCGGGCACACCACTCGGCCTTACCGGCGAAATGCCCATCCCCACGCCGCCGACCGGCGCCCGGCCCGTGCCCGGCACCCCCGGCCTGTCCTGAATGGCGCCCGCCGAACTCACCTGGACGCTGCCCCACGCGGTGGCGGGCACCATGGTGCTGTCGCTCAACGCCTACGTGCTGCTCGGCGGCGCCGACTTCGGCGGCGGCGTGTGGGACCTGTTCGCGCGCGGCCGCCAGCGCGACGCCCAGCGCGCCCTCATCGCCGAGGCCATCGGTCCCATCTGGGAAGCCAACCACGTGTGGCTCATTCTCGTGGTGGTGCTGCTGTTCACCTGCTTCCCCAAGGCCTTCGCGCACCTCGCCACCGAGCTGCACGTCCCCATCACCATCATGCTGGTAGGCATCGTGCTGCGCGGGTCGGCGTTCACCTTCCGCACCTACGACAGCAAGCAGGACGCGGTGCAGAAGCGGTGGGGACGCCTCTTCTCCATCGCCAGCCTGCTCACCCCGATCGTGCTGGGCGTCTGCCTCGGCGCGGTGGCCTCGGGGGGCGTGCCGATGCGCGGGCTGGACGCCCTGCGCACGCTCACGTTCCGCGAACGATTCATCGATCCCTGGGCGTGGTCGGCATTCCCGTGGGCGGTGGGGCTGCTCACGCTCATCCTGTTCGCGTTCCTGGCCGCCAGCTACCTCACCGTCGAAGCGAGGGACGAAACGCTGCGCGAAGTGTTCCGTCGCCGGGCGCAGCAGTCGCAGTTGGCGCTGCTCATCCTTGCCGCGGCCACCCTGGCGCTCGCCAGAGTCGAGAACCCCCTGCTCTTTACGGGGCTGACCACCGGTTCCGCGGCGCTCGCCATGCACGCGATCACGGCGCTCGCGGCCATCACGTCGCTCTGGGCCCTCTCCAACCGCCACTTCCAGGTCGCGCGCCTGGCGGCGGCCGCCCAGGCCAGCTTCATCCTCTGGGGGTGGGCATGGACGCAGTTTCCATGGTTGCTCCCGCCCGATCGCACCATTTCGTCCCTCGCCGCCCCCCGCATCACCCTGCAGCTCAGCCTCGGGGCGCTGGCGGTGGGCACGTTCATCCTGCTGCCGAGTTTCGTGTACCTGTTCCGCGTCTTCAAGAGCGGGGAGACGGCGTTCGAACAGGAGTAGGGCGGTGGGAACGGCGGCACGACGCGAGCGAGGGACGGCGCGAGCCAGGCTCGCGAAGGTTGGCTCGCGCCCCTTGGCTCGCGCCCCTTGGCTCGCGCCCCTTGGCTCGCGCTTCACCGCTCGCGCCGTTCCGCCGTTCCCCCCACCCTTACCATCACTCCCAGCGTTGGCGTAAGTTGGTCCATGCGTCCTGACCTCATTCGAGTCGTGCTGGTGGACGACCACCAGATCGTGCGCGCCGGGCTCAAGGCCGTGCTCTCCACCGCCAAGGACATCGCCGTGGTTGGCGAAGGGTCCAACGGCAAGGATGCACTGGCCCTCGCCGAACGCCTTGACCCGCACGTGATCGTGATGGACCTCTCCATGCCGGACATGGACGGGCTCACTGCCACGCGCGAGTTACAGAAGGCCAATGCCGCGCGGGTGCCGAATCCTGATGAACCGGCCACCCGCCGCGT
>JBEILM010000208.1:0-5064 GCA_040379205.1 Gemmatimonas sp. | reverse complement strand
GTAAGCACCGACTGGCGGGCGGCGGCGTGCCGGCTGACGTGTTCGTGCGACTCGAGGGCCGTGGGAACGGCGGGCACCGTGGGGGGAGCGATGCCGGCGGGGGCCAATCCGTCGCGCCGGTGGGACCGCCGCCCACGCCGAAGGTCCCCGCGTGGTGGCGGGGCGTCCGGGCCGAACTCAGGGGACCGGCGGCGCGTCGGCGAACGGGCGTGGGGCGCGTGACGCCACCCGGCTCGCGGGGGCCCGCGTCGATGGGGGGCTCCGCGGCCCGGCGTGCGCCTCACGGGAGGCGTGGGTCCGGAGGTGGGTGAGGATCTGGTCGATCACCGACGTCTGGGTGATGCAGGCGACGATGCGCATGGCGCCGTGGCAGCTGGGACACGCGAGCGGGTCGACCTCGAAGATCTGCTGAAGCAGGGTCGCCCACCGGCGGGACGCCTCGGTCGGGGCCAGCGGTCGCGCGGGGACGATCGCCGGCGGCCCGTCAGCTCCGGTCGGCGCCGCCTTCTGGCGCATGCCACGCGGACGGTTGGCATATCGCCCCGGGCACCGACAGCATCAACACCGACTGGCAGGCCGCCGTCTTCCGCCAGGCGCCCATGAGTGAAGTCAACATGAGCGTGAGCGGCGGCACCGACCGCCTCCGCATGTTCCTCAGCGGCAGCGACACGCGGCAGACGGGTATCGTCATCGGCTCCGACTACCAGCGGCAGGCCGTGCGCCTCAACACCGACGCGCAGGCCACCAGCAAGCTCACCATCACCTCCAACATCGGCCTCACCCGCGAGTCCAACGATCGCGTGCCGGGCGACCAGAACATCGACGGCATCGTCACCAACGCGCTGGCCATGCAGCCCTTCTCGCCGGTGCGCGGCAACTCGTTCGGCTTCGCCGGCATCGCCAACGGTCTCATCTACTCCAACCCGGTGGCCACCGCCACCTACAGCTCGCTCAACGTGAGCACGCTGCGCGCGCTGGGGAATCTCGAGGCCCGCTACGCGCTCACCAACAAGATCAACGTCTCCGCCCGCCTCGGCACCGACCTCTACGCGCTCGACGAACTGCGTTGGCGCTCCCCCAAGGTGGACCGCGCCGTGAGCACGAGCGTGGGCGGCGAAGGCGCCGACGGCCGCACGCGGGCCTTCCGCCTGCTGGCCGAAACCTTCGACAACTGGGACGTCATCGACTCCGACAACCAGACGCTGCGCGTGACGGCCGGCGCCAGTCAGGAGCGCAACAACACGAACTTCAACTACGTGGCCGGCACGGGCTTCCCCACCGGCTTCGAGCGCTACGTGCGCAACGCCGCGCAGGTGTCCGTATTCGACGGCGGTGAGACCGAAAACACGCTGGTGTCGTACTTCACCCGTGCCAACTGGACGTGGCGTGAGCGCTATGTGGTCACCGCCAGCCTGCGGCGCGATGGCTCCTCGCGCTTCGGCGACAACAGCCGCTACGGCAACTTCGCGGCGCTCTCCGGCGCCTGGACGGTGAGCGACGAAAGCTGGGCCAGTGCGCTCTCCCGCCTCATGACGCTCAAGCTGCGCGCCAGCCGCGGCACCACCGGCAACCAGCAGATTGCCGACTTCGGCAGCCGCACGCTCGCCGCCGCCAACCCCTACGCCGGCATTGCGGGGCTCGCCCCCTCGCAGCTGGGCAACCCCAATCTCCGGTGGGAGCGCACCACCGAAACCGATATCGGCGCCGACCTGGGCTTCTTCAACGGCCGCGTCAACCTGGTGGTGGACTGGTACAACCGCGCCACCGCCGACCTGCTGGTCAACCGGCCGGTGGCCGCCACCAGCGGCTACAGCACCGTGGCCGACAACGTCGGGTCGCTGCGCAACCGCGGCGTGGACATGCAGCTGCAAACGGTCAACATCCGTCGGCCCGGTACCGGGGGCTTCGAGTGGACCAGCGACCTCAACATCACCTGGAACCGCAACCTCATCACGGCGCTCTCCGACGGTCAGCCGGTCAACTCGACCACCTCGGGACGCCTCACGAGCGTGGCCATGGTCGGCAAGCCCATCGGCACGTTCTTCATCTTCGACTTCCTGCGCGTGGATCCGGCCACCGGCAACGCCATCTATCGCCGTGGCGACGGCGGGGAAACGCTGACGCCGGTCACCGCCGACCTCTCCACCAACCTCGGCAGCGCGCAGCCCGACTACTTCGGCGGCCTCACCAACTCCATCCGCTGGAAGGGACTCGACTTCCGCGCCTTCCTGCAGTTCACGCAGGGGAACGAGATCCTCAACATGAACCGCCTCTTCGCCGATGACGGTGGCAACTCGTCGGACAACAAGTTCGCCAACGTGCGCAACCGCTGGCAGAAGCCCGGCGACATCACCAACCAGCCGCGCATGGGCAGCACCGGCGGCGCCCGCTTCATGTCCGACCGCTTCATCGAGGACGGGTCCTTCGTGCGCCTGCAGGAAGTCACCCTCGGGTGGCGTCTCCCGGCGTCACTCGCCAAGCAGGTGCGCGCCGACAACGCCCGCCTCTACGTGAGCGGGCGCAACCTCGTCACGTGGACCAACTACACGGGCTACAACCCCGACGTCAACTCGGCCGGCACCAACGCGAATCTCTCGCTCGGCGTCGACTTCTACGCGTACCCCCTGGCCCGCACCTGGACCGTGGGCATCAACGCCGGATGGTGATCATGACTTCCCTCAAGACCCGCACGCGCGCGCTCGCGCGCCTGGCCGCTCTGGCCGCCCTGGCCGCCACCGCTGCCTGCGACGGCATTCTGCAGACGGAGCCGGTCACCTCGCTCCCGCAGGACCTCATGATTCAGGACGCCGCCACGGCCACCGCGTCGCTCAACGGCGTCTACGATGCCCTGCAGAGCGGCAGCTACTACGGCCTCACGGCGAAGCTCGTGGGCGATCTCGCCGCCGACAACACCGTCTGGTCGGGCACCTTCCAGTTCCTCGGGGAGATGCAGACCAACCGCATGCAGGCGGACAACCAGGAAGTCACCGCCTTCTGGACGGCGATCTACTCCAGCGTGAATCGCGCCAACCTGATCATCGACAAGGTGCCCACGGTGAGCGCCATCCCGGAGCCCACCCGCTCCGATGTGATGGGGCAGGCGTACTTCGTGCGCGCGCTCGGCTTCCACAACCTGGTGAAGTACTGGGGCCCCGTGCCCATTCCCACCAAGGTCACCACCGGGCCCGACGAGTCGAAGGCCTACGTGCGCACGCCGGTGAACGACGTGTACACGCAGGTGCTCAAGGATCTCGACAGCGCGCAGGCGCTCACGCGCAACACCACCAACACCCGCTTCGCCACGCCCACGGCGGCGCGGGCGCTGCGGGCCCGCGTGCTCTTCTACCGCGCGGGGCTCCCGGGGAACGCCAACAGCCAGGCCGATTATCAGGCGGCGCTGGATGTGGCCAACCAGGTGCTGGCGGGGCGTGACACGCTCGTGGTGCCCTACGCCGACCTCTTCTCGGCGCTGGGGAGCAACACCACCGAGGACATCTTCCGCGTGGCCTTCAACGCCACCGAGAGCAATGGCCTCAGCAACTACTACCTCTCCGTAGGGCGGGCCGAGGTGCAGCCCAGCGCCGGACTCGACGCGGCGTATCCCGCGGGAGACATCCGCCGCACCGTGACCGTGCGCCCCAGCGGCGTGGCATCGCGCCCGCTCAACGGCACCAAGTGGTCGGCGCGTCCGGGCACGGAGCACGTGCACGTGATTCGCCTGGCCGAGGTGGTGCTCATCAAGGCCGAGGCGCTGGCCCGCCTCAACCGCCTCCCCGAGGCGGTGGCCCAGTACAACAAGGTGCGCGTGCGTGCCGGGCTGGCGCCGCACACCTTCGGCAATCAGGTCACTACGCAGGCGGCGGTCATCAGCCAGATCGAACTCGAGCGTCGTCTCGAGCTTGCGCTGGAAGGCGATCGCTGGCCCGATCTCGTGCGGTTGGGGCGCGTGATTCAGGTGAAGGGCATCCAGGACCGTCCGGGGCAGGCGCTCTTCCCCCTGCCCATCCGTGACCTGCGCGTCTCCCCGCAGCTGACGCAGAACCCTGGGTACTGACCGGCGCGGCGCGTCGTCTCGCAACACATGCAGGGGGTGGGAATCGGCCGGTGCCGGTTCCCGCCCCCTGTGTGCATGGGCCCGCACATGCCCGGGTACGGCCGCCCCGGTCCCTGCAGAATGGTGCCCACGGTGCCCGGCTTGAACGGGGCGCTAAGTTTCCGCCGTCTTCCACCCCACCTCGCATGCCTGCTTCGGCACCCGTCACGTCTGATCTCGGAATGGTCCTCGGTGGAGGGGGCGCGCGCGGCGCCTACCAGGTGGGGGTACTCCACGCCATCGCAGCCCGCTACCCGAGCCTGCAGGTCCCCATTCTGGTAGGGGTGTCGGCCGGCGCGGTGAACGCCACGCATCTGGCCTCCCACCGTGGGACCTTCGCCGACGCCATGCAGGCGCTGGTGCGGCTTTGGCTGTCGCTCACCCCAGACCAGGTGTTCCGCGTGGACGCCTCGTCGCTCGCCGCCAATGTGATGCGCAGCGGCTTCCGGCTGGTCGCCGGCGGGCAGGGGCACCCCGAGCAGTTCCAGGGCATGGTGGACACCGCCCCGCTGCGCGACTTTCTCGAGCGGGTGCTGGAACGCAACCCGGACGGGACGCTGCCTGGCATTACCCACAACCTCGACCGCGGGCACCTGCGCGCACTCGCCCTGTGCGGCACCAGCTACACGACGTCGCAGAGCGTGACGTGGGTGCAGGGACGCGACATCGCCCTCTGGGAACGCCCACAGCGGCGCAGCGAGCGGACGCACATCCAGGTCGATCATGTGCTCGCGTCCACGGCCCTGCCGCTGCTCTTCCCGGCCACGCGCGTGGGCAACGAGTGGTTCGGCGATGGCGGCATCCGCCTCACGTCGCCGCTTTCGCCGGCGCTGCACCTCGGCGCCTCGCGCATCATCACCATTGCCACCCGCTACGATCGCAGCGGCACCGAGGCCGCCCAGCCGCAGGTCGCCGGCTATCCACCGCCGGCGCAGGTGCTGGGCGTGCTGTACAACGCGGTGTTTCTCGAT
>JBEILM010000207.1:0-5081 GCA_040379205.1 Gemmatimonas sp. | reverse complement strand
CCCCATCGCGCTCCGTCACCGAGGCTTCTGCTAGCGGACCGCCGACTGCACGAGCCACTGAATCGCCCGCGTGACCACCTCGTTGGGATCGGCGATGCGCTCATCGGGCACAATCACGTCGCCGTAGGCGCGCCGCGTGCGCTCGGCCATGATGGCCGACGTGATAACCAGGCGCGAGGTGTCGCTCAGGAACCACGTACTGTTTCCCGTGGACAGGCCGCAGGTGGGTGTGCCGAACGATCGAGTCTGCGCACGCCCGCGAAAGGCGACGGCCATCGCTTCGCCCGAGCTTGCGACCCAGCCGTCGGAAGCGAACAGCATGTGATGGGGCCGAACACCCCTTGAGCCGTCAGCGTGAAACCCGACCGCTCCCCTCCCGTACGGCTCGCGAACGCTGTTGATCCCACTGCTTCCTCGGGAGGAGCACCCGTGCCTCGTCGCTCGCGCCTCGCCCTCGTCGTCGCCGCCTGTGGTGTGATGTCGTCTGCATCGGCCCACACGGCCTTCGCACAGGCTGCCACCGCATCGTCCCCGCCCTTCGCCGTCAGGGTGGTGGGCAAGGGCGCGCCCCTCGTGCTTATTCCAGGCCTCACCAACAGCGGCGACGTGTGGAACGAGACCGTCGCCGCCCTGTCGGCGCGCTATCAGTGCCACGTCCTGTCACTGCCCGGTTTTGCCGGCACGCCGGCGGTCACCGCCGACAGCACGTGGGTGCCACGCATGCGCGACGCCATCATCGCGTACGTGCGGGCGCAACGCCTCGACAAGCCGGTCATCATCGGGCACAGTCTCGGTGGCTATCTGGCCCTCGACATCGCCGCCACCGCACCAGACCTGCCGCGGGCGGTGGTGAACGTGGACGGCATGCCGTTCCTCCCGGCCGCCAGCTTCCCCGGCAGCACCGTGGCCACCGTGCGTCCCATGGCGGCCCAGATGCGACGCCAGATGAGCGCCGGCGTATCGGCCCTGCCAGAAAGCGCCATGGACGCGCAGCTGCGCACCCTCGTGCGCGACACCACGCGCCTGCCCATGCTGCGGACCATGCAGCGCACCAGCGACCCGGCCACCGTGGCCGAGGCCATGTACGCGCTGTACACCACCGATCTGCGCCCGGCCATGCAGCAGGTTCGCGTGCCGGTGCTCAACCTGCACGCCTGGATTGCCTACAAGGGATACGGGCAGACACGCGCCCGCATGGACACGATTCTCGCCGACCAGTACGCGGGGCTGCAGCGGCAGACCACGCGCCTCAGCGACACCGCGTACCACTTCATCATGTTCGACGAGCCGGCGTGGTTCATGGAGGAGCTGCGCGCGTTTCTCGGTGGGATATAGCGGTCGCCGTGTTCGCCAGATCACCCGGCAGCGTACGCACCAGGCTCGCGAATCGGGTCCGTGCTCAGCACGAGCACGGGCACCATTCGGTGAGCGGACGTGAGATGGGGCAGCAGCGGTGAAGCCGAACGCGAGCGTCTGCCGCAGTGTTGGGTCAGGTACGTGGAAGCGAGGATGAAGTGCTTTCGCGGCCAATCGCCTGACGAGCCTTCGCCGCCAGGTATCCGAGGAGACCACCGAGTCCGGCGCCCGTGGCGGCGATGGCTGCGACCGCGATCGCTGGCGGCACGAGAAGCTCAGCGTTGCCATCTGCCCAAGCGCCTGCTCCGCCGAGCAGCGCGCCAAGGCCGAGCCCTACAATCCCACCAATACGTGCAAGGCGTCCCGGCTGGAGCGCACGGTTGGGCCAGCGCTGTGCCATCAGGGCGACGGCGAAGCTGAACAGCGCGCCGAGCACGGTGCCCCACACGAGCGCTCTGACCGATTGGTTGCCGAGGATGGCCACGGCCACGCGACCTGGGGTTACACCTTCGGGGGGATTGGGCAGCCATCGGACGAAGAGCACGGCCGTTTGGAGCGCCGACCACGCCACCCCCCAAGTCAGCGCTGTGCCGACAAGGCCGCGTACAAAACGCATCGGATTCTTCAGCATTTGGATCCCGGTTTCGTGCCGAACGCAAAGCTCTGCCGCGGCGCCGTTCCCATGAAATGCGGCGACCGCGCGAAGCGCACACGTCGCTGCCCGAGGTGGCCCCGCGTGCAGCAGCGCTCCGTTCGGCACCGTGCCTACTATCCTATCGAAAAAGCGTACAAGGCACGCCTGACTTCAACACTCCCTTTCTTGCCGTTTATTGGCCGTACCTCAAAGCGCCCCTGTTGCTCGAGAAACTGGCAGACGCTGCGGCCAAAGCCTCGATCGGATTCTGCGAGGATCACGACGGTTCCCTTGAGCACGCGTCCGGCGCTGTCGACGACGAAACGCGCCTCGACGCTCCCCTGACGCAGCGAGCGCAGCTCGGGCGGAAACGCCGGCGCACTGAAACGAGGGAGCAAACGAACGAGGGAATCACTGCGCGGAGGGCCCACCCGCTCTACGGATGCATCCGCAACGACGCTCACTGAGTCTCGACATGGGCGAGGCTTATCAGGGATGGTTGGCGACGGAACAACGAGCAGTAATGCGGCAAGAAGATCCATGGGATTTCACTCAGACGAAGTTGTTGGAACGCCGAACGTTGGCTTCTACAGCGGTGAGTGTCAAGATAGTTGTCGTATCTGCGACTACAGCGTGAGCCCTCCATCAGCGACGTGCTGCGGATTGAGCGCGACGGTCATGATCGGCGACCAGTCGCGGGTCGCACCGCTCCAACGGGCGGGTTGCTGCGCTTTCGCTTCGGCATAGACGCGCGCCCGTTGCGCGAGGATCGCGACGTCGAGGCCCGCATGCCGCTGGGCCGGCGTGACGAAGCGGATCGCACTGTGGCGATGCTCCTCGTTGTACCACGCGACGAAGGCGGCCACCCACGCGGAGGCGCTCGCCACGTCGGCGAAGGGCTCCCGCGGAAAGTCCGGGCGATACTTGATCGTCCGGAAGAGCGCTTCCGAGAAGGGGTTGTCGTTGCTCACCCCAGGGCGGCTGAAGGACGCCAGCACGCCGAGCCGCTCCAGCGTGGCGAGCATCGTCGCGCCCTTCATCGGCCCGCCGTTGTCGGCGTGCAGCACGAGGCCGGTGGGATCCGTGGTCGCCGCGGCGCACGCGGCCTGGAACAGCGTAGCCGCATGGGCGCTGCTCTCCGTGGCCTCGACGGTCCAGCCCACGATCTTGCGACTCCAGATGTCGAGCAGCAGGTACAGGTACCAGAACACGCCGCGCACGGGGGACTTCAGGTACGTGATGTCCCAGCTCCACACCTGGTTCGGCCCGGTCGCCGCGTGCGCCGGCGCCGCACGCCGCTGCGGCACGGCGGCGCGACTGCGATGGCCCAGCTGCCGTTCGGCGCGGAGCACGCGGTACATCGTCGACTCCGACGCCAGGAACTGCCCCGCGTCGGCGAGGCGGGGCACGATCTGATGCGGCGTCAGGTCGCAGTAGGCGGCGCTGTTCACGGTGACCAGCAGCGTCGTGCGTTCGGCCGCCGTGAGCGCGTTGGCCGGGCGCTGGCGCGGTCCCTGCCGCTGGTCCGCCGCAGCGCCGGCGCGCCAGCGCTCGAGCGTGCGCACGCTCACGCCGAGCACGGCACATGCCGGGGCCCGGCGGGCGCCGTTCGCGACGGCCTCCTCCACGAGCGCCCGCATCAGCGCCCGCTCCTCGGCGGCGTGGTGTCGTCCGCGTCCCCCCAGATCGCGTGGGCTTTTTTTTCAGGACGAGCAGCGCCGCCGCCTCCGCCAGCGCCCGCTCCTTCCGCCCCAGCTCGCGCTCGAGCTCCTGGACGCGCTTCGCCTCGGCGGAGGGCCCGGCCTTCGGGCGCGCCGGCTTGGCGTCGAGCGCCTGCTCGGGCGCCTGCCGCCACGCGGTCAGGTCGGTCATCTGGAGCCCCTCGCGGCGCAGCAGGGCACCCAGCGCGGCCTCGTCCAAGCCGGCGGCCGCCTGCACGATCCGGAGCTTCTCTGCGCCGGTCCGGTCCTTCCGTTCGCGTCGTGGCATGACGTCTACGCTACGGAGTTCGCGCACCCACCGCGAGAGCGTGGGCTGCGGCACCCCGACGGCCTCGGCCAATTGCGTGGCACTGACGGCCTGCGGCCCGACCAATCGCTTCACCACCCGCGCCTTGAACGCGGCACTGTACACCGGCATGGTACGGTCCACCTCGCCCCCCGATGTGTCCTACACGACCGCTGCCCTTACAGCGGTCGTGCGACAACTATCCTGACACAGGGGGACAGCGGGCGATCAAACGAAACGCGCGCGAAGCGCGCCACCGACTGCGCCCGACTGCCGCAAGCGTCGTTATGCGGCGCCGCGCCGCTTCGGCCTATGCAGCGCTTCCACAACCGCGGCCGGGTTGTGCGCCGCGACCTGGAGGAGAGCGAGTGCCGGACCATCAGGCACGCGCCGACCCTGCTCCCAGTTGCGGAGCGTCGCGACGCTGACACCGATCATCAGCGCGAACTCGGTCTGCGACTGGCCGAGATCGGCCCGAACGGCTTTGACATCAGTGGGCTTGAACTGCCGGGTGCGCGCAGGCTTCTGTTCGCCACGGCGAATCGCCCCCGCCTGGCGCACGCTCGCCAGCAGCTCGTCGAATGCTTCAGCCTTCACTTGAACTCCTCCCGCACCACTCGAGCGAGTGTGCGCAGCTGCGACGCGGTGAGATCGCCCTGTTCGTTCTTCGCGTACAGGTAAAGCATGTAGCAAACGCCGTCCTCAGCCGCCCAGTAGTAGATCGTCCGAACGCCGCCGCGCTTGCCGCGACCGTCGGCACCCCAGCGGAGCTTGCGGAGGCCGCCACCACCGGGGATCAACGCTCCCTGTTCCGGCCGCAAGGAGAGCGCTGCCTGCAAGGCGCGATACTGCTCATCGTCGAGATGCCGGCGGAGGGTCGCCGTGAAGATCGGCGTCTCGATGAAGCGCATGGAGTAATGCTACGCCAATGGCGCACTATTTGCTAGTCCTCGAGCTCGGGTCACCGACCCGCATCACGCCAGCTTCTGTTGCGAGCGGACCGCGCGATGCTTCGCGCTGCGCGGATGCTCCCTCCGCTCGTCAACAGCAAGCATCGTTAGGCCCGCGAAACCGGATGTTGCGT
>JBEILM010000206.1:0-5244 GCA_040379205.1 Gemmatimonas sp. | reverse complement strand
TGGCGGACGTGTGCCGTGGGGCGTTCAGGGAGTCGGTGGTGGCGTGGGAGGTGAACGGCCCCGGCCAGAGCCTCCAGCGCGACTTCGAGGCGCAGCGTTTCCACCGGGTCTGGAAGCCGAGGCGCGAGGGCAAGAGCACGCACGGGATCGTGGATCGGGTCGGCTGGGTGTCGAGCGAGAGCACGAAGCGGATCCTGCTCGGCAACCTGTCTCGCGCGGTGCAGCAGGGCGAGGTGATCGTGCACTGCACGGGGACGATGGACGAGATGCTTGCCTACGTGCTTGACGGAAACGGGCGAGTAATTCCCGGCAGATTGAGGGATGAAAGCACCGGGGCAAGGGAGAATCACGGCGACCGCGTGATTGCGCTTGCCTTGGCGTGGATGGCGCTCGACGACGCCCCTGTTCCCGGTCAGGAGCAGGATGACTACGCTCCGGGCAGTGCTGGCGACGTGTTCAAGCACTGGGAGGTCTTCCGATGATGGTTTGCAACGCCGACCGCGTGCGGGCATGGATCGACGAGAACGAGGTGACGACGTTGTTCGCCGACGGGCTGGACGACGCGGTCATCGGCCTGACCCGCGACCTGAAGACTGGCGCGTACCGGGTCGTCTACGACACCCACCGGGTGGTTCAGGTTCTCGTCAACGACCAGAAGATGGACTACGACGACGCCGTCGAGCACCTTGAGTTCAACATCGTGGCGGCGTATGTCGGGGAATCAACCCCTGTGTGGTCGTTCCTGCCGAAGATCGACGAGGAGAACGACTGATGGCGAAGGCAAGGAAGCGTGGCCCGAACCTTTCGGTCGGCAGGGGCGAGAAGTTGCCCGTGTCGCAGGGTGCTGGGCTGACCGCCAAGGGGCGGGCGAAGTACAACCGATCGACGGGCAGCAAGTTGCAGGCTCCGACGAAGGACAAGGACAATCCCCGCCACAAGTCCTTCTGCGCGCGCAGTCGGTCGTGGAAGGGCGAGCGCGGCATGGCCGCGAGGAAGAGATGGGGCTGCTGACATGAACGCAGAAGACATCAAGAAAGCGATCAAGCCATCCGAAAGTCCCGCTGGAAACATCTCCAAGGGAATCACCAAGCCAGCGGAAAAGCCCATTTCCACTGAACCGATGTCCTACGAGGACTTCAAGAGAATGGCGTCAAACTACGCCGCAATCAGAAAAGTCCTCAATGATGAAGGGTTTCTCAAGAAGCCGATGACGCCCCGTCAGTACGCCCGCTTTGAAAGCATGACGGCCATCGAGGCGAAGATTCCAGAAGGACAGAGGGAATTGTTCCACAAGTTGGTCGATGAGTCGGAAGCAAATGGCTAACTCCCTCGTCGGGAACATCAACAAGCGTCGCAAACTTGGGATATCGCGCCCCAAGTCTGCCAAGTCCGTGAGCGCGAAGTCTTATGCCGCCATGAAGCGCGGCTGGAAGAAGAGCAAGTGATGCCGAAGGTCGGAAAGAAGACGTTCCCGTACACCGTCAAGGGCAAGATGGCCGCGAAGGCCGCTGCCAAGAAGATGGGCAAGCCCATGAAGAAGGCGAAGGGCCGCTGATGCCTTTCAAGAGCAAGGCGCAGCAGGGGTACATGTTCGCGCAGCACCCCCGCATCGCCAAGGAAATGGCGTCGAAGACCAAGTCCATGAAGCGCCTTCCCGCCCGTGCGGCGAAGAAGAAGGCTTCCCGGAAGGGCGGACGCTGATGTTCCTGCGGATCCGCATGACGTACTTTCCCCTCGACTCGATCGACCAGATCGACGACATCGGCGGTCGCCTGCGGATCCATCTCTCGACCGGAATCAAGATCGACCTTGATCCGATCGAGAGCGAGAAGGTTCTGCTTCAGGTGCACGACATCTGCGCCAACAAGGGCAACTCCTCCGCGCAGAAGCCCGGACGCCCGGTCGGTCAGGAACTCGCGACCAAGACCGAACTGGCCGCGCTCGACCGCAAGGTGAACGACCGCCTGTTCGACATCGAGGAAATGTTTCCGGCGAAGGTCGCGGAGATGGCGAGGATGCTCGCCGAAGTCCGCAAGATCATCGGCGATGAGGACGAGATCGGCGCAATTCCCAGCAAGATGTCTGCGTTGACGGAGAAGAACGATGCTTGACTTCAGTTCGATCGCCTCGATCCGCGACGAGATCGACCGTGCGGAGTACTTCCGCGACCTGCACCTTCAGACCCCGAAGGAACTCCGGGAGTGGTTCTGCGGGCAGGGATACCGCGACGGGTACGGGGTGAACCACCCGGAGAACGCGGTGCACGCCTACATCAGCATGGTGCTGCCGCGCATCATCCACGACAACCCGAAGGTGCGCGTGACGAGCGCCCGCCCGCAGGTGCAGCGCACGGCGTGCGTTGCCATGAAGGCGGCGCTCAACCGCTGGTCGAAGATGACCAAGGTTCGCGGGACGATCGAGCGGATCGCCACCGACATGCTGCTCGGCTGGGGCGTGTCGCTCACGGTCAACGAGCCGAAGGGGCATGAGCGCAAGTGGGACGGGGACGGCCCGTACCTGCCCCGCGTCTACCGCATCGACCCCGCCCGGTTCATCATCGACCCGGCTGCGATGCACTGGGAGGAGGCCCGCTTCATGGGCCACGTCTGGGTCACCGACAAGGAAGACCTGCTCCGCCGTGCGGAGATGGACGAGACGTGGAACAAGGAGGTCATCGAGGGTCTGGCGACCAACAACGGCGTGGACGAGTTGCGCGACAGCCGGGACATCCCTGAGCGGTACGAACTCGCCATCTACGAGATTTGGGTTCCGGAGATGGACGAGGCCGCTGCCGAACTCATCGACGAGGCGGCGGATGACGCCCTGTTCAACGGCACCATCTGGACGATCGCCAAGTATCAGGGCGGCACCGACAAGTGCGAATGCCAGTTGATTCGCAAGCCGCTGCCGTATTATGGGCCTGCTACTGGCCCCTACACGGTGTTCGGCGCGTTCACCGTCCCGAATGACCCGTACCCGCTGTCCCCGATCGTCGCCTGCCGCGACCAGATCCAGTACTGCAACGACATGGCGTTGAGCCAGCAGGAGAACCAGAAGCGGTACAAGCGGATCCTCGTCGGCGACGCCAAGAACCCGAAGTTCCTTCAGGACGTCGTCAACGCCCCGGACATGTACGTCTTCGCGGAGGCTGGTCTGGACGCCCGGAGCCTCCAGCCCGTGGAGGTTGGCGGCTCGACCAACCAGCACATTCAGTCCGTGGAGACGGCGAAGGAGCGACTTGACCGCGCCCTCGGCATGTCCGACGCCATGCGCGGAAACGTCGCCGGGTCGGCCAGCGCGACGGAGGTTGCGGTGGCGGAATCCGCCAGCACCATGCGGATCGCCCACCTGAAGCGGGCATTTCAGGATGCCTGCGACACGGTGTTCCGCAACGTCGGCTGGTACATGTTCCACGATGGGCGCATCAGCATTCCGGTCGGCGGGGAAGACACCCGCGCAGTCGGCATGACCGACCCGGTCTTCGTGGGTGGCCTGAAGGTCGGGGCATGGGAAGACATGCAGATCGACGTGGACGCCTACAGCATGGAGCGCACCAGCGAGATGCTGTCGCAGAAGCGTGCCTTGGAGACGTTTCAGGTCATCACGACCGCGGCGCAGGCCATCCCTGCCATGCCGTGGGTCAAGTGGCGCGACCTGCTGTCGTTCCTCGGGGACGCCCAGAACGTGCCGCAGATGCAGGACTTCATCGACGAGTCGGTGCTCCAGCAGATGCAGCAGGCGCAGCAGGCGGCTCCTACCCCGTCCGGAATTCCTGCGGAGGGGGGTGTTCCGTCCGGTGGCCCTTCCCCTTCTCCTACTGGTGAACCGCAGGCCGTCCCTGCCCGTGCGCAGGCGGCTATTCAGGGTGCTGCGGCGAGGTTCTGATGCCTTCCTACGAGTTCATCACCCCCGACGGTCTGGTCATCGAGTGCGTGTTCGCCATGAGCGAAGCGCCAACGATCGGCTCGACCTACGACCACCCGACGTTCGGGCAGATCACGCGCATCGCCAGCGCGGCGCAGGTCAGCCCGAACTTCACCACCAGCACCTATCCCTACGTCAGCCACGCTCTTCCCCGCAACCTTGAGGGCGCGAAGTGCGATGCGCAGGGACACCCGATCATTCACAGTCGCCGTGAGGAACGCAACGTCGCGTCCCGCCACGGCTACGTCAGAGCAGAGGACTGACATGGACAGCGACGCTGAACCCATCGTGCAGGCCGAAACTCCGCCCAGCGGGGCGGAGGAGCAGGTCAAGCAGGACGACACGCCCACCATCGAGGCCATCGAGGCCGAACCGATGGACGACGAGGATGATGCCGTTCTTGCCAAACTGCTCGGAAGCGTGGACTCCGAAGGCGAGGAGGCGGAAGAGGATTCGTCCGCTGCCCCCTCGTCGCCTGAAGCAACCACGTCCGCCATCGACCGTGATGCGGTCGCCAAGATCCTGAAGAGGGACGGCGTACCCGACGAGATCATCTCCTCGGCTTCACCCGAAACGCTCGCGAAGTGGGCGGAATCGGCGGCGAAGCGGCAGAAGGACGTTGACTCGTATGGCGGTCGGATGAAGCAGTTGGAGGAGCAACTGGCGAAGGCCAAGCAGCCGGAGTCGGTGCAGCAGGACAACACGCCTGCCGCGCCCGTCGAGGCCGCGAAGGATCCTTTCGCGCAGATGGCGGAGGTGTACGGCGATGACATCGTCGCGCCCGTTCGTCAGGCTTTCCAGCAGCAGCAGCAGCAGATGCAGGAGCAACTGCTGATGGCGCAGGCCCGTGCGTCCGATGCGTCACTCCGTGTCCAGTACGGGGCGAAGTCGCCTTCGTGGGACTCGGTCGTGGCGAAGATGTCGGAACTCGGGGCTGCCAAGCCGGGTGGGTATGCGTCGGTCGATGACCTCGCCGCCGCCGCCTATCAGGCCATCGTTGGATCGAAGCCGTCCGCGCCGCCGAACGTGCGTGCCAGCCAGCCGACCGCCCCGAAGGGCGGGCCTGCCCCGGTGAAGCCGCCGCCGCGCGACCCGGACGACGACGTCCTTGACCAGATCATGTCGGGCGGTGGCAGTCGCCTCCGTCCCGCTACCCGCAGATAAGGAGGAGGCACCATGCCTTCGATCACCCAGTTCAATGACTTCATGCAGAGCACTGGCCCTGCGTACCTGAAGTCCGCCGATGCCGTCATCAACGAGGCCGTCAAGAACAACTACGTCCTCTCCCGTCTCCTCAAGGAGAAGGCCAGCGAGACGCTG
>JBEILM010000205.1:0-5283 GCA_040379205.1 Gemmatimonas sp. | reverse complement strand
GTCCTTCGTGGGGAGTCTGGAAGGACAGCGACGCTACAGCGGCCACGGCGAGAAGCAGCTTGCCCATGCACTTCGCATCGGCAGCGGGACGTCACAACTACAGGCGCGCGGCTCAGGGTGAGACGGGGCGCCGGAGAGGAAGGAAGAGAGGAAGATGATGCGACTGTTTCTGTTGGGGATGTTGACGTTCCTCCTGCCGCAGACTGCCAGCGCGCAGGAGCCGAAGCCAGATCAGCCGAAAAAGGCCGAGGCGACCAAAGACGTCGATCTGGAAGACGAGCGAGCTTCGACGATCGCCGTCTTCCGGGGGGCTCTGACGGGCTTCCACGTCTACACCCAGTCGACCATCGAGTCGGCAAGGCAAGCAGTGGGGATCGCCGATGCCGCGATCGCGCGATCGAAGATCACGGAGGACAAGGCCAAGGCTTCCGAGCTTCTTGATCTTGCGAGACGCGCCAGCGCCATCGGGACAGAGCTATCGAAGCGAGTGGAGCAACTGAACGAGGCGCTCGACCTCATCGAGGAGGCCAAGGTCGACCTGAAGCGCAAAGTCATCGACAGCAAGCAGGCGTTCCAGCGCATCTCCGAGCCTGCGGCAGTCTTCCGCAACATCGACCAGGACCAGAAGATCACGAGCGAGCTGGCCGCGATAGCCGACCGCGTCGGCCTTCCGCTCAACCCGTTGCTGAAGGAGCGGTGACCATGCTTCGCCTCGCTCCCCTCGCCCTTCTTCTCGCCGCCTGCGGTGGCGGCGGCGGCGGAACCACGGCCGCCGTCTCCCCCGCGCAGCTGCCGGGCAAGTACTACGGCACCTACAACGACCCCGACGGAGTGCCGCGCGAAGCGTGGCTGCAGATCGAGGCCGAGCCTGACGCGCTCGGCCGCTACCGCACCACCCTGACGATCTACCCCGGCTCGGAGCGGTTTCGGTCGCTCCCTGCGTCTGTCGCAGGCGCCTCCGTTGTCGGCGATTCCTTCCTCGACGGCTCGACGCTGCGTTTCGTAACGCCGGGGGCGGTGTCCTCCTGGGTCTTCGGCGGTTCGTCGCTCCTGCAGCCCGCAGGAGCCGTGGAGGGTGCAGGCGCCACCTACATCGACGCCAGGTTCCCGCAGAAGCTGAGCGCACAGGCCGCCACGATCGACGAGCCCCCCACCATCGTGCAGCGCACCTACTCGGCTCCGGGCTTCACGCTGCACCTGCAGATCGTGGTGCCTCCGCCCGAGAAATCCGCCGCCCGCCTGCCCCCGGTGCCCCACTAGGTAGGTGCCGGCTCGTCGCCGGCAAAGTCATGGCTCCCGGCGGCGCCTGTGGCCGCCGGACTTTCACAGCCACGGCGGAATCCACCGCCAACGCCGAGGACGCGTCTGGATCGCCGGCTGACGCCCGATCGGCCGTGGCGACTGCTGAGGCGGCGGCGGCAAGATCACGGGCACAGCGGCCAGCGTGGCCGTCCCCGTAGCCGTGAACGGCACCATGGCGAGGCCCGTCGCGATCGTCCCGACGCTGCCGAGCGTCGACGTGCCGACCGCCGTGAACGGGACGCCCGCGGCACCGCTGCTCGCCACCTGCAGGGACGCGGCGCCGGTTGCGAGCATCGGCGTGATCGACGACCCGCTGGCGGCGAGCGACAGACTCGACGCGCCGACCGCCGCGGGTCGCACGGTGAAGCTCGAGCTCGCGGCGACGGTGAGGCTCGACGCGCCGGAGCCCGTCATCGGCACGTTGGCGGTGCCGATCGCGACGAGCCCCGACGCCGGCAGCGCCCAGTTCAGGTCGCCGACGTTCTTCAGGACGCCGCGCGTAGCCCCGGTCGACCCGTAGCGGAACGCGGCGGGCACCGTCAGCTCTGCAGTGCCGGTGCCGAAGTTGCCGCTGCTCGGCGCCATGCTGAACGGCGCCACGGTCGGGTCGACAGCGAACCACGGCCCGCTGGTGCCGTTCGTGCCGAACGGGCTGCCGCTGATCACGTGGCAACGGTCCACGGTGCCGCCGCGCGACGGGATCAGCGATGCGTCGCCGCCGAGCGTCCCGAACACGCAGTCGCGCACGAACGTGCCGGCCCACCCGCTGGCCGTACTCGTGTTCTGGAACTGACCGCGGCTCGTCACGCGCTGCACGATGCTGTTCGTGCAGTCGGTGCCGAACCAGTTCATCACGTTCAGGCCGCTACCGTCGTCGCGGATGTTGTCGATCAGGCAGAAGTTGAGGTCGTAGCCCGTCGTGAAGTAGCTCTGCAGGTCGGGCGCATCGACGAGCGCGCAGTCGAAGATGGCGTCGCGGAAGCCGTCGCGGAAGATCTGGTAGCCGTCGGGGTGCAGATACCAGTACTCGCGACCCGGCACCGGGCCCGTCGCCTGCGCGGTCCAGAACGAGGCCGTGTCGGCCGGGATGCTGCCAGCAACCGCCGCCGGTGCGGTGACCTCGACCCACGGCGCGCCGCCGGCGTTGCCCCGGTTCGTGACGATGTGGGCAGTCGTGGTGTCGAGGTTCGTGGCGCCAGTGCCGGCGAACCGCAGGCCCCAGTAGGTCTGCCCCACCAGCGCCTCGGCGTCGATGTCGAAGGCGTAGCCGCCCACGGGCCCCGTGATCCGCGCCGTCGTGCCGGTCGGCTTCGTGACGACCAACGCAGGCCGGCCCTTGCCCTGCGTGGCGTCGTTGTCCATGCGCACGAAGCCCTCGACGCTGCGCGCGGCGTAGCGCTCGTACTGCATCAGCAGGCCGCCGCTAGTGATCTCCAGCGCAGCCGAGCCCAGCTTCGCAGCGATGCCCAGGAAGGCGAGGCAGCGGCAGTCCCACAGGAACTTGTGAACCTCGTAGCCCCCGAGCACGCCGCGCAGATCGCACTGCGAGAAGTGCCGCTCGCCGGCGGGACCTGGACCGTCCCACCCCCAGAACACGCCGTCGGCGCCCTCGTAGGCGTAGCGCACCGAGACGCGCGTCGGGCCGAGGTAGTTGATGGCCTCCTGGTAGCTGCCGTCCATCCAGTGAACGACGATGCCGCCGAACGAGTAGCTGACGCAGCCCTCGCGGCCGTAGCGGAACCCGATCCACCGATGCCGACAGGTCACCGTGCTGGCGCTCGCGCCTGACTGGCCGCTGTAGATCGTGCGCGGGCCGAGCGGAGCCGGATCGCCGGGCGGGTTCAGGTAGCCGCCGGCGGCGTCGGCGATCCACTCGCACCACCAGTCGCCGCTGGTCGTGCACTCCGGGAAGATGCCGCCGGACATGTTCACGATGGTGCCGCGGCAGAAGATCCGCAGCCCGCCGATCTCGCCGCCGGCGCTGCGGCCGAGCTGCAGCGCGCGCATCGGCGTGCGCACCGCCAGCGCCCAGCTGCTGCCGTTGTTCGCATCGTTGCCGGCGTCCCCGTCGACGTAGAGCGGTGCCACGGTCCGCGGCCGCCGGTCTCCGCCGTCGGTGTCGTTGTAGATCGTCAGCACCGGCAGCACGTGGCTGGCGCCGCCGACTTCGAACGCGGTGGCGGTGACGGTGATGGTGCCGGCCGGCACGGTGCTGAGGTTCAGGCCGATGCCGAACCCGTCGAACGACTTCTGCTGGCCGGCCGGCACGGTCGGGTCCGGCGACGGCTGGTCCGAGAAGTTGGGCGTGCGGATGGCCCTCGAGCTGGCGGTCTGCGTGCCCTGCGGGACGCCGTTCGCCGAGATCGCGAACTCGACCCGGTCGATGTGCTGGCCGGCCTCGGCCTTCACGCTGAGGTCGTGCACGAACCCCGGCGTCGTGCGCCGGAGGCCGCTTCGGCAGACCCACTTCGCGAGGACCGGCACGCGCTACCTCACGCCCCGCCGGCCGTGAACGTGTAGCTCGTCACCGAGCCCGTCTGCCCGTTGCTGATCGTCGGGCTATTGATGACGAGGTCCGGCGCGAAGGTGATCGCCGCGCCGCTGGCGACGCCCGCCGTCGACGTGCGGCTCAGCGTGACCGTCGTCGCGGTGACAGCCACCACCTGCGTGTCGGCCGGGATGCCGGTGCCGCTGACGTTGTGGCCGACCACGACGCCGGTCGTGCTGGCGAACGTCAGCACGTTGCCGTTGACCGCGGTGATCGCGCTGGTGTTCAGCGCCACCGACGGGCCGCAGGTGCCCTGAATGTGGCACGTGCCCGTCTTCTTGATGCGGTAGTGGCCCGGCGCGGTGCCGCCGCCGGCACCAGCCTGGCCCGTGTAGTTCCACGCGCCGGCCAAAGCCTTCGCGCCGCCCGCCGCTACGCCGAGCCAGTCCGGCGGCAGGGCGCCCGTCGCGAGCAAGGTGCCCGTGTCGGCGGCTGCGCAGTTGGCCGGCGGGGTGCCGCTGCGGATCTCGAGGTCGGGGGCGGTGGTGATGTGCGCCTCGAGCGCATCCGCCATCGCGTTGCGGCCGGTGGTGCTGAGTTGGACGACCATGGTGTTCCTCTGCGGGTGTCAGGTGTGCGGGATCAGGCGGACGCGAGGCCGAGCAGGAAGCCGCGGATCAGGCCAAAGGCCTGTGCGTCGGCCGAGTCGCCAGCGCGCACGGCGCGCTTCGCCGCGAACAGGAAGACGCGGTTCGTCTCGTCGCCGAAGACCTGGTCGAAGCCGGGCTCCAGCTGCGCCGCCGAGACGCGCTCGGAGCTGGCCGCGGCGAACTCGGCGACGTCGGCGGCGGCTGCCTGCAACTGCAGGCCGGTGGCGGAGATTGCCTGCGCGAACTGGTCCTTGATCTGCTGCTTCATGGCGTGCGTGTCCTGGCGTAGATGCCTCGCGCCTCGGCGAACTCGGCGATCAGGCTGCGGCGGGAATCGGCCCCAATGGGCCCGAGCTTCCCGGCCGCGAGCTGACGCACGACGTCGGCTTCGGCGAGTGAGTCGAGAAGCTGCCAGTCGACCGTCATCAGTGCGGCCGGGTTCGCTGCCTTGAAGGCCTCGTTCGCCGATGCGACGGCGGCGGTGCCGGCGGGGTCCGGCGCCGCGGCGAGCTCGCGCTCGATGCCGGGGCGCAGCTGCTGCCACGTGCTGGCCATCGACGGCAGCAGCACGCTCTGGCGCGCAGCGGCACCGGCGCACGCGACGAGCACGAGAAAGAGGAACGGGAGGACGCGGCGGAGGGTCTTCATGCGGGTTTCTTGAGGGTCTGGATCTGGGTGGCGACGTCGCCGAGCAGCTGCGCCAGCTGCGTCTGGGCGGTCGCGGTGGTCGCCTGGTGCTGCTGCTGCGAAGCAAGTCGCTCGCTGATCTGGGCCAGCGTCGCCGTCACCTGCGCCATCCCGGCGAGCAGCGCTGCGTGGGTCCGCTCCTCCTGCTCCTCGAAG
>JBEILM010000204.1:0-5395 GCA_040379205.1 Gemmatimonas sp. | reverse complement strand
GGCCGGCGACGAAAGCCGCCGCCAGCCATGAGCAGGCAGTTGCGCAGCGTCTGCGCGGCCTCGCCACGAAGCTGCAGGTCGGTGCGCATGACGTACTCGGGAGCGACCTCCCCCGACGACATGCTGTTCGCGAAGATGTAGCGCCTAGCCATTCAGTTCGGCCCGCGCGGCCCGGCGCCCGCGAGATCGCCACGCCTCAACCAGCGGAACAAACTCGACGACTGCGCCCGGCTCTTGGCGCTTGTCGCGCGTGATGCACTCGCGCATCAGCCCTTCAGCGTCTCGGATCTTGAGGCGAGCATCCTGCGGCTTGTCGGCCAGCGCCTCAATGAACAGCCCCTGCAGGCGCACGACGACCGCCTCGGCGAAATCAGCCGGCCAGTCGCTCTCGTTGACGCGCGTGGTGGCGACGATCTGCAGGGTGCCGTCCGCGCGTGTCAGCACACGTCCGCCCTCAATGGCGTAGTCCGCCGAGCGCAACTTGCCGCCGCCAGCGCGCTGCACCCAGCGCACGTTCAGGGCCTCGGTCGGGATCACATAGGCGAACTCCCAAGGCCCGAGATCAACGACGCCCTGATAGGTCAGGGGAAGCGTGCGCTTGGCAAAGGTCCAGGCGTGTCGGGTCAGGTAGCCCCGGATGATGCCCTCATAGTTCGACTGCGCCACCTTGGCGGCGGTCGAGTTGTCATCAAGCGACGAGATCGACTCTTCGCCCATGCGATGCAGCGCAGCCTGCACCACTTCGATCTCGTTGGCATAAACGGTCATGGCGCGACGTTGGCGCGGTTGTGCGTTGAGGGCGACGCACAAGAAAAAGGCCCCGCCGAAGCGGGGCCAGTCTGGCACGGAGTAGCTAGGGAGTTAGAGCTTGCCGGCGCGCTTGCGCTTCTCGATCTCGGCGTCAACCTTGGCCTGCAGCGCCGCAGCTTCCTCAGCGGCCTTGCGCTCGGCCTCGGCCTTCGCGGCCTCCTCGGCGGCCTTGCGGGCCTCAGCCTTGACGACCTTGGCGTCCTTGGCCAGCACGCCGTCCCAGTCGGGCTTGACGACGTAGCGCGGGTCCTTGTCGCTCGCCGGGCTGGCGTTGCGAAGAATCTCACGCGCCGACACGGCGGTGCATCTGTGATCCTGGCCAGTCTCCCGATCGACCAGGACCGTCATGCCAAACTTATCAACCTGCATGGGAGATCACCTTACGCATGAGTCAGGTGATCGCGGCCGATGAAGGCGCTATAGTTGATGCCGGTGGCGATAGTGCCGCCAACATCGGTGAACAGGCGGATGTGCGGGTACACGACGCCGTCCTGCTCGTTCACGAAGAACAGCTCATAGCGGCCCGTGGTCGAGACCTTGGCGCCGCCGGGGCGCACAGCCGCAGCGGCCAGAGTGATTTCGGCCAGATTCTCGATGTCAGACGCGAACGTGGGCGACGTCGAGCCCTGCACGATGATGCGGTAGAACTCATCGTTCGACGCTACCTCGATGGCGGTAACGTCGATGACGGCCACGCCCTTGAAGACGGCATCGCCGACGTTGATTCTTCGGGCGCTGCCGCCGACCGTGGCCGCGGCGTCAGCCGCGACCAGACCGGCGTCCTTCAGGGCCAGATCGGCGTCGTAGGTGTAGGAGCGAATTTGCGAGGCGACAGCCATCTCTGGTTCCCCTTAAGCCACGATCGCGGCGTTGGTGATGGAAGTGAGGCGAGTGGCGGCATAGGGGTTCTCGATGCAGAACCCGTTGTACCACTCGACGCGGGTGCGGTGCTTCGGCTCGTCCTGCAGTTCGCCGAGATCTCGGACGGTCATCGGCTGCACCTGAATGCCGCAGACCATGCCCTCCTTCAGCGAGAGGACGTAGATCGACGAGCACTGGGCGGTGCCGCCGCCGGCGCCGGTTTCGGTGAACGGCAGCAGCGCGGTGTCCGGGCCGGTTTCGTAACCGACCAGGAACGGCAGGCCGTTGTAGTTCATGACCTCGCGACCGAAGTCATCCTTGGTCAGGTTCAGGTTGCCGGACAGAGTCGGGTTCCGCATGACCGCGCCGAACTTGGTGCGCAGCGCGAACGGCAGGAGGATGTGGCTCGCATCGACCGTGTTCGCGATCGCCTCGTCCAGCGCGGCCAGCGACAGCGCCGCGCCGCCCGCAGTGTTCGAGTTGGCGATCACGGAACGGCCAGTGAGGCGGCGCTGCAGACCGTCCGGCGACTTCGGATTAGTCGAGTTGTCGCCGGTCAGGAAGGCATTGGTGACGGCGCGCGCCATCGACTTGATCTTGCGGCTCTCCTCGCGGGCACGGCGCGCCGGGTCGAGGGCCAGCAGGAAGTTGTCGACGTCGGCCTCACCGCCCGCGATGAAGACCTGCTCAACCTGCGGATTCTCGATCGAGGTGTCCGGGGTGTAGCTTTCGTTCACGCCGCGGTAGGCGATGCCCGGCAGGGTGCTTTCAAGATTGTACTGGTAGGCGCCGCCCGTGGTCTTGAACGGAATGGCCGCGAGCAGGTCGGACGACTGCGCATACAGCTCGACGACCGCGCGCTCGACAGTGCCGGCCTGCAGGGTCTTGGAGTATTCGACGAGATTGATGGCGGGCATGGTTCAGTCGGTCCTTCTAGGCGGCCTTGCGGGCGCGGATGGCGGCGAGGGCGTCGGCTCCGGTCAGGCCCTCGAAGGCCGCGCCGGGATCGGAGGGAGGGGCGGCGGAAATCGCCGGGCCGGTCAGGCCCTGAGTCAGGGCCTCAAGGGCAACGAAGGCGTCGGCCGTGCCGAGCACGTTCATGAGGGCTTGCGCCTTCTCGCCGCCGATCTTGGCCGAAACAGTCTGGAACACCGCGCCAGTGCGCTTGGCGTGCTCCGCGCCCAGCTTGGCTTGCTCGGCGGCGATGAACTGGGCCTGGGCCTTGGCGCCTTCGACCTCGACATGAGCGAAGGCGGCGAGAATCTTGGACAGGCCAGCCTGACTGACGCCCGCCTCATGAAGCGCCGGCAGCACGGCCTGCGCCAGCGGATCGTTCGCGTCGAACTGAACCGGCTGGCCGTTCGGCCCCAGCACCGGCTCGGGAAGCTCTAGCTTGTAGTCGACCGGGCTCGCCGGGCGATCGGCAGCAGCAGCCTCAATCTCAGCCAGCTTGGCGTAGGCTTCGGGCTTGATGCCGGCGGCGTCGTCCCAGTAGGCGTCAGGCAGACCCTCGGGGCGAACGGGCGCGGCAGGGGTGGCTTCAGCCGCGGGCGCGGGCTCGGGCGCCGACACGATGCTGGTCGGCGGCGTGACCGGGACAGCGGTCTCGGCAACAGGGGTGGCGGCTTGATCCGTCATGACCGCGACCGTGCGGCGCGCTGAGCGTGCTCTCAACGCACACAGCGGCGGGGCTAGGACTCAACCACCTTCATCAGCTTGTCGACCAGGCGTCGGGCGCCCTCGGCCTCACGAAGCATGGCCTCGGAGCACCCAGCCGGCGTCAGCGCGAACGCTTCATCCTGCAGCCACGCCAGCACGGCAGGGCCGTCGCCCAGCAGCAGGGCGCGCTTGATCTTCGCCTCGATCGGCTCCTCGGGCGACACACGGGCCGGGGCCGACTTCTGGCGCAGGCTCGTGAACTTACGCGGCCCCGACACCCAGCCCCCCATTCGCCGCAGCGGCCATGGCGGCTTCGGCCGCGACCTCCTCATCGGTCATCATCACGATATGGCGCTCGCGCGCCGTGCGGATCAGGTTCTCGGTCGTGGCCATGACGTTGATCGGGATGCCCTGAGCCTTGGTCGCCCCGACCGACTGGGCCAGCCCCAGCACCTGTCCGGTCAGGTTGATGTCCTCAAGATCCTTGGCCTTCGACAGCGGCGACACCGGCTTGACGCTGACGACGCGCCCGCCTTTCAGCTTGACCTCGGGGATTTCGCCCCGCTGCGCCATGATCCAGGCCACGCGCTCGATGATGGGCAGCACCCATTCACGCACGCAACGATCGCGCGGCAGTTCCTTCCGGCGCGTGTTCCACGCCAGTTCATCCGCCCACTGGGTCGCGGTCGGGGGGGTCTGCCCCGGCTGCTCGGGCCGGTCCTGATACAGGGCGCGCTTGATCGCCTGCCTCATCAGGTCGGCTTGGAAGAAGCTGGCGTCAAAGCGCATCTCGGCCAGCAGCGGCTCGGGGGCGCTTGAGCCGGGGGCGCGGGCGTACCAGCGCCCGGCCTCGATGCCAGCCTCGTAGTTCGACGTGCCGTCCTCCTCGTGAGAGTACGGCGGATCGACAGCCTTCTGCAGCGCCTTCAGGTTCAGGTACGAAAGCTCGTCAAGCACGCGCGCAAGCGGCGTGGCCTTGTGTGCCGGCCCCGGCCCCCAGGCGCTGTCCGACTGCTGGCGGAACGGGCACACGATGATCGGGCAGGAACCGACGCCATCGTAAGTGCGGCGCACGCGCTCCTTGCCGGCGACGACGATGCGATAGTGCCAACGCTCCACGCCGGGCGTCGACCAGTCGCGATCGCAGCCCTCGAACACCGCCTGCTTGCCGTCGCGCTCGCGACCGGGGGGCGGGAAGTCTGACGGGAACATGGCCCCGAACAGCGCGCGCTGTTCGGCCTTGGTCAGCTTCATCTCGCGCCAGCGGCCGTGGATGCTGCCATCCGGCCCGCGCTCGATCACCAGATCGGGAATCTCGATCGGCTGGAAGTGCAGCGCGTTAAGCGGCCCCATGTCGCTGACGGCGACACCCATGGCGGACACGGCCCAAAAGGCAAAGCACTCCTGCGCCGCCTCCCAGTAGTTCGATCGCTCGATTTCGGCGAACACCTTGTCACCGATCATCTTGAGCTGCGGGCGAATGTACGCCTTCTCGCCCTCGCTCAGATCCTCTGCGGGCTCGAACAGCACCCAGCGGTCGTGCCGCGGCGTGAAGGTCGAGATCATGTCCGAGGCAAAGTCCTCGACCGTCGTCTGCAGCGTCGTGTCGAACAGATCATCCTGCTCGAAGTTGCGATCATCGGCCGTCGTCGAGTCGTTGATGCGGCGATAGGTCGGCAGCGCGAGACGCAGCGTCTCGTCGATCCAGTCCGCATGACGGCTGCGATCGGCACGCGCCCGCTTGATCCGGGCGGGGATGTCCATCTGCTCGGCCATCAGTAGAGCACCGCCTCGTAGGTGCCGCCGCCAGACGCCCCGCCACCGCCGCCAGACGCCCCGCCACCGCCGCCAGACGCCCCGCCACCGCCGCCAGCCACGGGGCTGACGATCGAAACGCCGCCGCCGGCAGCGGCCGCAGCCCCCTGCAGGCGCCCAAAGCGGCGCAGGCGGCGCAGCGTGTCAGACATGCGCAGGGCTTGCGTCTCCTCGGTGCGCGTGGCTTCGGCGCGGAGCTGCTCGCGCTCGCGCGCCTGCGTCACCGCAGGGTCTTCTTTCGGGGCTTGGG
>JBEILM010000203.1:0-5400 GCA_040379205.1 Gemmatimonas sp. | reverse complement strand
GACGGTGCGGAACACCGACAGGGCATGTTGGCCGAGGACCGAGACGTCGAGCCCTTCGCCGCCGCCGCCGTGCAGCACGAAGACCACCGCCTTCGGCGTCGTCGTCCCCGCCGGCACGTGCACGCGGAACTGCCGTGTCACACCACCGACGACGAGGGTCTGGTCGGTCATCTGTCCAACCGGATACGGGGGCGTTGTCGGGGGAGGCTCAGTGGGCACCGAGGACGCGGCGCCGCCGGCGCAGGCGGCCGTGAGGCACAGCAGCAGGAAGTGGGCGTATCGATATCGCATGCAGATGGCACTCCAGAGGGTAGTTCGGCCGAGCGTTCGCCGCTGTATCGGTGCTGGGCGACCTCCTCCTTGGACGTGCAGACGATCAAGGCGTTAACTGAGGCGTAGATGGCCGCCTGCTTGGCAGTGGCTTACCGCCACGGGTTTGCGCGTAGTCGCTGTGACGACGGTGCGCGCGAGTTCTTCCTCGCGTTCTCGTGCACGTGCCGCGACTGCTGTCCGAGCGGTCACGCCAAGCGGGTGACGATCTGGACACAGTGGCTGGACACGACCCCGCTCGCGCCGGTGCCGCATCGGCAGATCGTGCTCACCATCCCCAGGCGGCTCCGCGCCTACTGCCCCTACCGCCGCCGTCTCCTCGGCGAGATCGCCCGCGTCGCCGCCCGCACCGTGACCGCCGCCATTCGTACACGGACCGGCGAGCGCGACCTCGCCGTGGGCATCGTGGCCTGCCTGCAGACGCACGGCGCGCTTGACCGAGGCGTTCCGCCGCGCCGTACTCCGGCTCTTCGCGCGCCTCGAACTCCGCAACGAGGACCAAGCCGCCGGCATCCTGACGTAGCCGCACTCGGGGTTCCATGTCCATACGGCCGTCTGGGTGTCGGAAGACGATCGCGCCTTCGCCACCCGGCTCGCGCGGTACTGCGCGCGGAATCCCGTCGCGCTCGAACGGCTCACCTACGACCGCAGCGCGAAGGCGGTGACGTACCGGTCCGACTAGTCGGAGGGCCCGACGGCCGGCACCGAGACGGCCGACCTGCTCGAGTTCCTGGCTCGGGTGCTGGTGTACATCCCGGACAAGGGGCATGTCACGACACGGTACAATGGCTGGTATGCGAACCGCCCGCAGGGCACGCGGTGAAAGGCGGCGCTGGCAACGGCGGCCGGGCCGCCCGCCATCGTCCGTGTCGTATCCGACGTGTCGTGGGCCCACGCGGCTCGTCGCGTTCATCAGCCAGGCGTCGGTGATCGACCAGAGCCTCACCCACCTCCGGACCCGCTGCCCGGCCAGTTCGGGAGCGGGATCCGTCGGCTGCGACGCGTCCCTGGCGCCGCAGCCGAATACCACCCCGCCGACGGCGCCGAGCACGGCGCCGCGGGAACTGGGGCGCTAGCGGCACGACAGCACCAGCGCCGCCTTCATTGGCGCCCTCTGCGCCGTTGGCCAGCGGTACTCGACTGGATTCCCTTGAGCCGGTCGCGCACCCCCTCGACGAGGCGCCGCTCACCTGGCCGGAGAGAGGCCACCACGTTGTCCGCATCCCGCTCCCAGGCGGCGCGATCGCCCGAACGGGAGGCGGTGTCCATCGCCGCAAGCTTGGGGGCGACACGTGTCGCCAGCTCGTCAAGCGCGGTGGCCACGCCTCGCCGAGCCCCCACAGCCCCAAGGCGACCGCGGCGCGCGGAACGATCGTCGGTCACGTCGGTCGAATCCGCGCGCCGGTGCAGGATGTCCACGAGCGTGGCCACGAGTTCGAATCGTGACACGTCCGACGCGGACTGCAGCCAGCACGGATTCGGAAGCGCTCGCCCCGCGGTCAGGAACGGCAGGAGGAAGTTGTTGCCTGCGAACGGACCAGAGGGCGACGGCACGAACCACACGTGCAGCATGTGCAAGGTGTTGCCGCTGCCACCACCCAGCCCGGGATGGTCATGCCACGTGGCCAGGGGGCTCTCGAACAGCTTCGGCATCGTCGCGTCGACCGGTCCGCGGAACGCATAGGCGACCCCCACGAGGCTGTCCCGCCCGCCGATGCGGGCGAACAGCAGGTGGTCTGGCGCGTCCGTCTGCGCGGCGTCCTGCATGCGTGCACGGTTGATCCAGTGCACGCCCATGGTAGGAATGTCCCCGAACGACGGGGCGAAGCCGGCTGCCGCCGCGGCATCGGTGCCGGCCAGCGACGCCGCGGCACGACGGACCTGTTCGATGGCCAGCCGATCTGACGACGACAGCCCGGTAAACGGTGGTGCCGCCAGGGTGCGGCAGTCGACAAGGGTGCTGGCGTGGCCATGGTGGCCGGTGTGGTCGTGCTGGGCCGCGAGAGTTGCTGGGACTGTAACGAGCAGCAGCCCGAACCGGGCTACCCAGCGGCAAACGTGCGAAATACGGCGCATACGGACGTGTTGTGAGGGTCGGTGGTCAGGGAATCTGCGGTGGTCGTAACGGCTTGCTGCCCGGCGGGTCTCTCGCCGCGTCTCGTCGTGCCATGCGCTATCGCCGGCGTCGTCCGCCGTCGCCGATCGGAACGCTCACGCCGGCGACCAGACGGAAACGTGCCCCATCGTCGAGGAAGGTCCAGCGCCCCTCGATGAAGGGGCGGACGGCACCGCCGAGCGCCCGCGGCTCGAAGCCTGCCAGCAGGTTCGGGGCGGCGCGCGTACCGCGCTCACCCGTCTCCCGGTCATCGGCCCGCAAGAGGCCGATGCCGCCGCCCGCGTACAGTCCGCGCAGCGGAAGGGTGAGGTCGGCGTTCAACTGCCAGTCGGTGGCGCTGTCCCCGAGGAACACATCGCCGCTCGGCACGAAGGCCAGGCGGCGCGCCACCGGCAGGCGCAACTGCGCACCAACACTCCAGCGGTCGACCGTTGCATCGTACCCGCCCCGGATCCCGAGCGAGGTCGTGGGCGCGCCGAGGGTGCCAAGGGCGACGCCACCGCGCCCACCGGGCGTGGGCCGGGGACGTGGACGGCGCTGCCCGTCGGCCATGGACGGGAGCAGGGCGCCGAGGGACAGCAGCAGGACGATCGTGGGTCGTGTTCGCATAGCGCGGTCACCGAAGGGGTACGCCGGCAGCGAGAGGTGGAGGGTCTCGCCCGAACGTTCGACGGCGCCGTTGGCCGGTGCGTTAAGCCTCGCGCTTGGCAGGTCCTGTGCCCTCGCCGTCGCTGAACACCTGCGGCGGCACCGCGTCGTCGAAACCGCCGAGGCGGACCACCGGATGTCCGCTCGTGGATTTCGACCAGGCGATCATGTCCAACCGACGACCTCCGCGCGCCCCCCTTACGCCGGCAGTTGCCCGTGCTGTTCGCGACGGGCTTGCAGTCGCTGACGGGCGGTTGCGGCCGCAACGCGGGCAGTGCCGCTACCGCGCCCCCGCAGATGTCTGCACCGTACCCGTTGGGGCTCACTGATCACGCGCTTTCCGTGGCCGGCGCCGCCCGCCAATATCACGTGCACGTTCCCGCGATCTTGAACGGAACGCCGCGCGCCGTCGTGTTCGTGCCGCACGGCGGCGGCGGAGCCGGCGCCGGCGCGACAACCGCGATACTGGCCCGGCCGACGACGTGGTGTTCCTGGCGGCACTCATCGAGCGCGTGCGCACCAGCGGCGGATTGCCCGCCTCGTCGGAGTTCACGGCTGGCGGATCCAACGAGGCGATGATGGCGCACGCCTTCGCCATGGCGCGCCCGGGGCTCGTGGGGGCGAATGCTCCGACGGGGATCCAGAGCCGGGATATCGAGTTCGCCGCGGTGGCGTGGGCGTTCTTTGCGGGGCGGCGGCGGTGAGCGCCGCGAGGCGCACATGGGGATGCGCAGATGTAGCGTGTTCTCCCCATGATGGCGGCAACGCGGGGGACCTGCGGCTGGCATTCAATCCATAAACGATCACTCCCATTCAGCTTCATGAATACCGTATGGCGGACCGGCCTGTCCCTGACGGCCCTGTTAATGGTGTTGCTGCTCGGTACTGCCTGCGGCGCATCCGGTAGTCCGGCGGCCCCAACGCCGCCCGACGCGCCGGCACCAGTGGCTGGACCCACCCCCGAGGCCATCGCCGCCGCCAAGGCGTACAGCACATCGATGGGCGGCCAGACGTTCCTCGTGCTGCACCGCGGGCAGGTGCTCGACGAGACCTACACGAATGGCGGGAGCGCCGATCGCATTCAGTTGCTCGCCAGCGCCACCAAGGGGTTCACCGGCATGCTCGGTGCGATCGCGGCGGCCGACGGGCTGTTCGACCTCGACGAGCCGGTTGCGCAGCGCGCCATCACCGAGTGGCGCAGCGATCCCATGAAATCGCGCATCACGTATCGGCACCTGCTCACCATGACAAGCGGGCTCCGCGAACTGAACGATCTGTCCGGTTGGCTCGACTACCTGCCGGCACCCGTGGACTATCCGGGCGGCAGCACGTTCGTGTACAGCGGCGACCCCAATATCTTCGGCCTGGCGCTCGAGCGACGCCTCGGCGGGGAGGCGGTGGTCGACTATCTCGCACGCCGCCTGCTGCAGCCGCTGGGCATCACGTCGCTGCGCTGGGCCACGAACTTCGCCGACGGCCGCCCCAACCTGTCCGGCAGCGCGTACGTGACCGCGCGCGACTGGGCCAAGTTCGGCGAGTTCGTTCGCCTCACCATGGCGTCACGGTGGACGGGTCCGTCGATCCTGCCGCGCGCGTTCTTCGACCAGGTGTTCACCGGCAATCCGGCCCACCCCGCCTACGGCTTCTACTGGTGGCTCAAGAAGCCGGTGCCCACGGCGCTGGCGGCGACGATCGACGCGAACAACAAGCGGCAGTACTCGCAGCAGATCAAGCCGATCGTCGATCAGGCCATGATCCCCAACGACTTCGTGATGGCGAAAGGGGCCTATGGGCAGCAGTTGTACGTGATCCCCTCGCTCGAACTGACCGTCGTGCGCAACGGGCCGGCCGAGCGGAACAACTTCGACGACGTGCAGTTTCTCACGCGGTTGCTCACGGGCTATCGGCGGTGAGGGTGGGGGCCGCCGCCACCACGCGGGGACCTTCGGCGTGGGCGGTCGTTCCACCGGCGCGTCCGACGGGTCGAGGCTGGGTTCGGCTACCCACCGCTACCGAAGTGCCCGCGCCGCGGAAGCTGCCCGCGCGCAATCGAAGTCAGGCCGCCGCCCGCTACGAGGCGTTGGCGAGGCAGGTGATCGCGCCCTCTCCTCCACAGGAAAGCGGCCCAGCCCGATTGAAATGCCTATCCTGCCATCGCGATGACACCCAGCATCGTCAGGGAGTCGGCAGGGGTGCGGGTCACCGGTTCAGCGATCGAGGAAGAGCGTGAGCACGTCGTCCACGTGGCGGCCCCTGGCGACACCTTCCCCGAGTTCCGCCGCCAGCGGCCCGTCGAGCAGCAGGGT
>JBEILM010000202.1:0-5488 GCA_040379205.1 Gemmatimonas sp. | reverse complement strand
TGCACTACCTCGTCGGGGTCCTCGTGTGGCACCTGCTCGATGCCGACCCGTCGATGCTGCTCATCACGATCGGGAGCGTGCCGGTGCAGAAGGGGATTGAAGTTCTCTGGCCCCTCGACCGAGCGGAGCGACTCGCCGTCGCGACACGGATCGCCCACTCGGGCATGCTCATGCACGGCGGATTGACCCTGGGGTGGGCGCTGCTGCTCGAACTGCTGCGGGTGCCACGACTGCCGTTCAGCATGAGCGGAACCCCGATTACGGAGAACTGGATGGTGCTGCCGCTGCTGATCGCCGTGGTGCCGATCGTATACGTCACGCCGGCCACTCCCGGCATGTTCCGGTCAACGTTGCAACAGATGCTACGCATGATGACGGCGTTCGCCGTGGTGTTCTTTGTCAGCCGGTGGGATGCGCTTACCGGCGAAGTGCTCGCGACGCTGGGGATCTGCGCAGTCGTACTGACCCTGACACTCGCCGAACAGCAGTGGCGATTGCGCCGTCATTTTCATCGCGGTGACCTGTACCCGGTCCGGGCATGACGGCCGCCGGTGCGCTCAGCGCCGCGCGGAAAAGAAGGTGCGCAGTACGTCGCCAGCTTCTTCGGCCATCACGCCCCCCCGCACCTGCGGCTGGTGATTGAGCCGGCCGTGCCGGACAAGGTCGCCCACACTGCCGCACATGCCGGCTTTGTCGTCCCACGCTCCGAACACCAACGCCCCAACGCGAGCGAGCACGATGGCGCCGGCGCACATGGCGCAGGGTTCGAGTGTCACCACGAGCGTGTATTCGTGCAGCCGCGCATCACCGACCGCCTGGGCTGCGGCGCGTAGCGCCAGCACTTCGGCGTGTGCCGTGGCGTCGGCATCGCGGCGCATCCGGTTCTGGGCGCGTACGAGTATCTCGCCGGAGGTCGTGTGCATCATGACCGCTCCGACCGGGACTTCGTCGGCGCGCGCCGCGGCCCGGGCCTCGACGAGCGCCGCGTGCATGGCCGCCACCACGTGTGCCGGTACCGGGGGCGTACCGATCGATGCCTCGGTCACGAGGTCGGGCCCGTCCAGCCGTAGTGCACCGTGAAGTACGTGCGCAGCGCGGTGGTGAGGGCGCGCGCAAAGGCGGCGCGATTGCTCTCCGAATCGCGGATCCCTGGCAGCTGACACTCGATCTGGATGGCGTCGAGCGACCCGCCAGCGAGCGAGCCATGGCGCTGCGTGTTGTATCCGCCGTTGAAGTACTCCTCGCCGATCAGGGGCGCCGGATCGGTCGGTGACGGGACCGAGCGGATGCCCTCCACCGCAAGCAGCGCCCCGAGGCTGCGAGGCCCGCGCAAAAGGGCCACCCCCCGATCGGCAAGGGTGCGCGTGTCGGTCGCCAGGCGGGCCACGCTCGACCGTGACGTGGCGTTGCCGGCAGCAAGCGCGGCGTCGGTGGCCCGCAGTTCGGCATCGCCCAGCAGGTAGCCGAGCTCGAGGCGTGGAATCGGGTGGGCGTGTCCGTGCAGGTCGATCACAAGTCCGCGGGCATGGCGGCGGGCAACGCCGGCCTTGGCCGAGTCGATGGCCGCGTGCAGCCACGTCCACGATGCATTGAGCGACGTGGTCCCCCCCGTCGCCTCCGCGAGATCACGATTGCCGTCGAACTTGCGGCGATGCAGCCGGTTCACGATCAGATGCGGACGGGCGCCGGTACGCTGACGGAACTCCTCCACCACCGTGCGCGCCAACTCCTGCGTGTTGAGATCGTTCGTAGTCGTGCAGCCGGCGCAATTGCGATCGGGCAGTCCCGCCGGGCTCAGGGTCCCACCATGCGGCGCCACGATCACCAGCGGCGCGTCGCCGGGCACGTACTCGATGAACCCGCTGGCGTCGGTGTACATCTGGCCCACGACCAGCGGCCCAACGGGGCCGGTGACGACCGGTGGCACGACGGGCGGCGGCGTAACCGGTGGTGCCGCCGGCGCTGCGCCCTCACCGCACGCGGCAAGCAGGCCAGCGAGGGCCGCCAGCGCGATGTGTGGCGAGACACGTAACGGCGCCCACGATCCGAGGCCGCGAGCGCCGTTCACCAGACTTGTTCCGCAGCCGCTCACACGCCGGCCGGATCCGGGCGCGCCTGCCGGGCGTCGAACGCCTCCTGCGCCGCCGCATCGGCGGCATCGCCGTGCGCAAACACCAGCGCATCGTGGCCGGCCTTCACATCGGCCACGATCACGTCACCGTCCTTGAAGCGCCCTTCGAGCACCGCCAACGCCAACGGATTCTGCAGCAGGCGCTGGACGGCGCGCTTGAGCGGCCGCGCTCCGAACACGGGGTCATACCCCTCGTCGGCCAGGTATTGCCGGGCCGCATCGGTGAGCCGCAGCGTGAGCTTGCGATCGGCGAGCAGCTTGCGCAAGTGGCCCAGTTGCAGGTCGACGATGTGATCGAGCTCGCCGCGGCCGAGCGGGTGGAACACCACCACGTCGTCGATGCGGTTGAGGAACTCCGGCTTGAACACGCCGCGCAGCGCCGTGAGCACGTCCTGCTCCACGCTCTTCCACTCGCCGCCGCCCTGGCCACGCTCGAGGATCATGTGGCTGCCCACGTTGGACGTCATGATCACCACCGCATTGCGGAAGTCGACCGTGCGTCCCTGCGAGTCGGTGAGCCGGCCGTCGTCGAGCAGCTGCAGCAGGATGTTGAACACGTCCGGATGGGCCTTCTCGATCTCGTCGAACAGAATCACGCTGTACGGCCGGCGGCGCACCGCCTCGGTGAGCTGCCCGCCCTCCTCGTAGCCCACGTAGCCCGGCGGCGCACCGATGAGCCGTGCCACGGCGTGCTTCTCCATGTACTCCGACATGTCGATGCGCACCATGGCGTGCTCGTCATCGAACAGGAACTCGGCGAGCGCCTTGGCCGTCTCGGTCTTGCCGACTCCGGTGGGGCCGAGGAAGATGAACGAGCCGATCGGCCGATTGGGGTCCTGCAGGCCGGCCCGCGAGCGGCGCACGGCGTTGGAGACCGCGCGCACCGCCTCCTGCTGACCGACCACGCGGGTGGCCAGCACGCTCTCCAGCTTCGTCAGCCGTTCGCGTTCGCTCTCGAGCATGCGGGTGACGGGGATGCCGGTCCAGCGGGCTACCACTTCGGCCACGTCGTCGGCCGCCACTTCCTCCTTGAGGAACTGAGGGCGTCCGTCGTTGCTGGCCAACTTCGACTCGGCCTCCTTCATGTTGCGCTCGAGCTGCGGGATGCGCCCGTAGGTGATCTCGGCAGCCTTGGTGAGATCGCCAGCGCGTGTTGCCTGCTCGGCTTCGAACCTGGCCTGTTCGATCTCCTGCTTGATGCGCCCGACGGCGCCGAGCGTGTCCTTCTCCTGCTGCCACTGGGCGCGCATGCCGCTGGCCTGCTCCTTCTTGTCGGCCAATTCGCGCTCGAGCACGGTGCGGCGCTCGAGGGAGGCCGGATCGGACTCCTTGAGCAGCGCCTGCTTCTCGATTTCGAGCTGCACGATGCGGCGCTCGACCTCGTCGATCTCCTGAGGGACGGAGTCGATCTCGATGCGCAGGCGCGAGGAGGCCTCGTCGATCAGGTCGATGGCCTTGTCGGGGAGGAAGCGATCGCCGATGTAGCGGTTGGAGAGCGTGGCGGCCGCCACCACGGCACCGTCGGTGATGCGCACCCCGTGGTGCGCCTCGTAGCGCTCCTTGAGGCCACGCAGGATGGCGATGGTGCTTTCGACGCTTGGCTCACCCACGAAGACCGGCTGGAAGCGGCGCTCGAGGGCGGCGTCCTTCTCGACGTGCTGGCGATACTCGTCGAGCGTGGTCGCGCCGACGACGCGCAGCTCACCGCGGGCCAGCATGGGCTTGAGCATGTTGCCGGCATCCATGCTGCCTTCGGCCTTGCCCGCCCCCACCAGCGTGTGCAATTCGTCGATGAAGACGATGTAGAGCCCTTCTGAGCTCGTGATCTCCTTGAGCACCGCCTTGAGGCGCTCCTCGAACTCGCCGCGGAACTTGGCGCCGGCAATGAGCGCGCCGAGGTCGAGCGACACGAGCTTCTTGTTGCGGAGCCCCTCGGGCACGTCGCCGCTCACGATACGCTGCGCGAGCCCCTCGGCGATGGCGGTCTTGCCCACGCCGGGTTCGCCGATGAGCACCGGGTTGTTTTTGGTGCGGCGCGACAGCACCTGGATGACGCGGCGGATCTCCTCGTCGCGCCCGATCACGGGATCGAGCTTGCCCTTGCGCGCACTCTCGGTGAGGTCGCGCGTGAACTTCTGCAGCGCCTGGTACTGCTGCTCGGGTGACTGGTCGGTGACCTTGTGCGCGCCACGCACGAGCTTGAGCGCATCGAGCAGGGCCTGACGATGGGCACCGGCGCTGGTGAGGACGCGCGCGCTGTCGGTGCCCTTGGCGTCGGAGAGCGCGAGCAGCAGGTGTTCGGTGGAGATGTACTCGTCGCCGAGGGCCTTGGCTTCCTTCTCGGCGCCATCGACCACCTGGGTGACTTCACGGCCGAACGTCGGCTGGGCATCACTCTGCTTCGCGTACCGGGCTGCTTCCTGCTCGGCCGCGGTACGGATGCTGGTGGTGTTGGCGCCGACCCGCTGCAGCACGGGCACGACAATGCCTTCGTCCTGGGCCAGCAAGGCGAGCAGCAGGTGCAGATCGTAGACGACCGGATTGCCCGCCTTGCGGGCGAGGGACACGGCGTCGTTGAGCGCCTCAGCGCTCTTCACGGTCAGACGGTCGGGATTGATCATACCTGTTCACCGTGGCAATGGTGGTACCGAAGAAACTCCGCCAGAAGTGCAGGGTGGCGGCGTCTGGCGCGGGGGGCCACGTGCGGCCTGCGACAATACTGCAGTCCGCACGGCATTCTGGCATGATCCCAGCTGAACGCAAAACGGCGCGCCGGGTCCGCTCACCCGGCGCGCCATCTTTACTGTTGATCTTCGGGTCTCGTGGTGCTCGCGCAACCTGCTGCCTACTTCACCACGATCATCTTCTTCACCAGCGGCACGCCATCCACCTCGAGGCGATACAGATACACGCCTGAGGCGGCCTCCCGCCCGGTTGCTTGGACCTTCCCGTCCCAATAGGCGACGTACTCGCCGCAGGGGACAGTAACTTTTTCCAGCGGTTGACCACCGGCCACTCCGTTTGCTCCGCCCTGCAACACCGGGGTCGCGACCACGTCCGACAAGACGTTATAGATCTTGAGGCTGACCCGATACTGCCTCCCGGCATCGGCACAGGTGGGTGCATCACCCACACTGAACGGAATGCGAGTCTCCGGATTGAACGGATTCGGATAGTTCTGTCCGAGCGTCGCACCGTTGCGGCGTTCCCGTCCGTCCTGCGGCTGGGCCTCCGCGACTCGTGGCATGAACGCGGTGAGTGCAAGCACCAGACCCAGTGCTCCCCACACACGTTTCATGTTGCTTCTCCGACTGACGATTCAGGTTCTGAGTCGAAGTCTCCGTTGAGGGTTTTCGC
>JBEILM010000201.1:0-5616 GCA_040379205.1 Gemmatimonas sp. | reverse complement strand
TTGTCATCGCCGCAGGCGGCGAGGAGCGAAACGACGCCCAGTGCGGCGGTGCGGCGGAGAGCCAGACGGGCGGAGAACGGCGCGGCGATGCGCATACGGGTAGCCTCGATCAAGTAATGAGTGCGCTGTATCAACAACGAGCAGAGGCTAACAGGTCCGCTATTGCGATGTCAATATCGAACGGTTGGAAAATCGGCTGCGGCCGCCGCTAGACGCGCGACAGCCCCCGCAGCAGCAGGCGCGTAACGCGCCGTGCGACTTCGTCCACCGGCGCACTTTCGTGCTCAGCAGCCACGGCGATCGCACGCGCTGCGAGGGTACCCAACCGCTCTCCGAACTGGAGACGGCGCGTGGTCTCCGCGTAGCGCGCGAGCTCCCGTTGCAGCGCGAGCCCGGCGCGGCGTGTGCCCTCCTCGCGCGTCGCTGCCGACGGGTGCCCCTCGAGGTCACGCAGCGTCACCAGGTCGATCGGGGAGACTGCCGCAGCGGAGCCGTCAACGACGATGGGATCCGCAACGACGGCATCAGGCGCCACCACACCCGGTACACCAAGATCGATCCACGTGCGTGGCTGCGCGCGGTCGGACGACGTGCGCGTGTGCAGGTGCGCGCGCAGGAATGCACGGTCGTCCAGCGGCGAGGTGACATGCACGGCGAACACCACTACCGGCGACTCGGCGATGGCGTATGCGCAATCGTCCCACGCCACAACCGGCAGGTGGCCACACCCGGCCAGTGATGCCGCGCGGGACGTGGTGCGGCTCGTGATGCGAAGCGACGCGCCCGCGACCGGTGCCGCCTGCCAGGCGTCGAGCGCCGAGCGCGCCGCACCTGCCCAATGCTCTCCCCTTCGCCGTAGCGCACGGAGCGCATCCCTGCCGCCACGGCAAACCGGTGACGCACCGCCAGATCGGCGTCGGCCCGCTCCACCTGCACGGTTCCGGCGGCGCCCCCGAGGATTCCCTGCGCGAACCACGGCTCGAGATCATCGTCGCCCCACCAGTACAGCGCCGCGCGGTGGCAGGTGCTGACGATGACCGCCTGCTGGCCATGCGCGCGGAGTGTGCCAAGCAGCCCGGTCAGGCGCTCGGGTCCGACACGGCGCTGCCCCACCGCATCCGGGGTGTTGCGCTCGTGCGAACAGCTCACCACATGAAACGGCAACAGGAACACGTCAGCGCGCCGCCGCCGTGTCGGAAGCGATCGGACACGCCGCCGTCGCCGGCGCGGCCACGCGACTGGGCACGCCACGACAGGCGGCGTTCACGCACCCCGGGCACCGCTGGCGATACTGCGTGCTCCACGGCGCATCGGCCTGCAGATGCTCATGCACGATGTCGGCGAGCGCGTCGAGAAGCTCCGGACGGGCGTTGAGGGCCGGGGCGCGCCGGAAGCCGGTCATGCCGAGTTCGTGCGCCAGCTCCGCATACTCGATGTCGAGCTCCGACAGCGTTTCGATGTGGTCGCTGGTGAAGGCGATCGGCACCACGAGCACATTCTTCTGCCCGCGCTTCGCGAGTTGCTCGATGACCGTTTCGGTACTGGGGCCCAGCCACCGCACCGGTCCCACTTCCGACTGGTAGGTGACGATGAATGGATTGCGCAACCCGATGGACTGCACCACCCGGCTCACGCTCGCCGACACTTCGGCCGGATAGGCGTCGCCACGATCGATGACCGACAGCGGCAGCGAGTGCGCGCTGAACATGACCAATACGTCATCCCGCTCCTCGGTCGGATACGCGTCGAGGCCATCTTCGACGGTGCTGGCCATGGCGCTGACGAACCCCGGGTGCTCGCCCCACCGGTCGATGATGCTCCAGGTGAACGCATCCTCGAGTCCCGTACGTTCAGCGGCACGCCAGAGATCGTTGAGGCTCGAGCCGGTGGTGGAGCACGACCACTGCGGGTACTGCGTGAAGGCCACGGCCCGCGTGATGCCATCGGCCTTCATGGCGCGCAGGGCGTCGTCGGCGAAGGGATGGGTATAGCGGAAGGCGACGTAGAAGCGGTGCGGCGCCGTGCCCGGCGACATCTCGTCGAGGCGCCGGCACATGGCCTCGCCCTGCGCTTCCGTCCACCTGAGGATGGGTGATCCGCCGCCGATGGCATCGTACAGCGTGCGGACCTTGGGCGCGCGGCGGGTGGCGATGAACTTGCCGAGCCAATCCTGAAAGGGCAGCTGGATGATCTCGCGGTCGGCGAAGAGGCGGAGCAGAAACGGCTCCACGTCGTCGAGCGTGGCCGGCCCCCCGAGGTTCATCATCACGATGCCGGTGCCGCCCTGATGGGCAGCGGGCGCCGCCGGTACGTGGCGGCGAAAGGGAAGCACGTCGGAGGGCGTCATGCGCTACAGTTTCGGCGCAGGTGCGCGTGCGTTCCATTCCGGCGAACTACTACCGTAGCGTCCGTAGATTTACGTGTCGCGACGCGCTCAGTGCCCGATCGGCCCCATTCGGAACAGGCTCCACGGCCAGGCCAGCGCCCCCGGCTCGGTCCCGAGCAGGAACCACTCCGTGTAGCGGCGGTCGGCGGGGGTGGAGGCATCGGCGACCTTGCCGGTGGTGCGATCGAGTTCCGCCGACACCACACCCGGCGGCGGCGTCCAGCCGCGGGTCGAGCGTCCCTCGTGCGCCGCTGCGATGATGCGGCCGGCGATAGGCGCCGCGAGCGTCCCGCCGACGGCGCCCGGTGAGAGCATCGCCGGCTTGTCGAAGCCGAGCCACACGCCCGTCACGTACTCTGGCGTCATGCCCACGAACCACACGTCGGTGTTGTCGTTGGTGGTGCCCGTCTTGCCGGCCACCGGGATGCGCGACGGAACCAGGCGGCGCAGCGCCGTCGCGGTGCCCCGTTCGACGACGTCCTGCATCATGTCGCGCATGATGAACGCCACCCGCGCATCCATGGCCGGGCGCGGAGCGGCGGCGGGGGGCGTGAACACCGCCCGCCCCGTGCGGTCCTCCACGCGGGCAATGAAGCGCGGGTCCACGGCCACGCCGCCGTTGTCGAACACGGCGTAGGCGGCCACGAAGTCGAGCGGCTGCACGACGCTCGCGCCGAGCGCGCTGGAGGGGTACGGCGCGATGGGCGCCCGCAGTCCGGCGCGGCGTGCCAGCGCCGTGACCGAATCCATGCCCACCGTGAGCGCCAGCTGTACGGCCACCGGGTTGCGCGATCGGATGAGCGCCTCCCGCATGGTGAGCGTGCCGAGGAAGTCGTTGTCGGCGTTGTCCGGCGAGTAGATCTGCCCGTTGTCGAGGCGAATGCGGAGCGCGGTATCGGCCACGAGGGCGTTGGCCGTGAGCCCCTGCGCCAGCGCCTGCGCATACACGAAGGCCTTGAAGCTCGACCCCGGCTGCCGGTTGCCGTCGACGGCGCGATTGTAGCTCGAGCGTGCGTAGTCGCGCCCGCCCACGAGGGCCCGGACATCGCCGCTCGCGGGGTCGAGAACGACCGCGGCCCCTTCGAGGCAGGCATCGACGCGGGGCGCCCGGGCCGGGGCCTTGGCCGGCGTGGTGGTGCGGGCGCAACGCTGGCCGCGAAAGCCGGGGCGCGCCTCGATCTCGTCAATACCCGTCGACAGCGCCTGCTGCGTGGCGCGCTGCAGCGCCGCGTCCACCGTGGTGACGATGCGATAGCCCCCCTGCATCACCGGCACGCCGGCACGCTCGGCCTGCACGCGCACCACGTCCGTGATCCACGGCGCGAGCCGCTCGGTGCGACTCACCGTGCGCACGGGCTCGCGCTGCGCGGCCGATGCCCGCGCGGCGGTGATGTACCCCTGGTCGGCCATGAGCGCGAGCACCGTGTTGCGGCGCTCGCGGTTGCGGTCGGGGTAGCGTGCCGGATCGTAGAGCACGGGGCTCTTGGGCATGCTGGCGAGCGACGCCGCCTCGGCCAGTGTGAGGTCGGTGGCGCCCTTGCCGAAGTACTGCCGGGCCGCCATTTCGATGCCGAAGGCGCCGCGCCCGAAGGCGATCTGGTTGAGGAACGCCTCGAGGATCTGCTCCTTGCTGTAGCGGCGCTCCATTTCTCGGGCGACGGCCTGCTCGCGCAGCTTGCGCGCCGGCGATCGGTCACGGCGGTCGATGACATCCGGGTGCATGTTGCCCACCAGCAGCTGCGTGATGGTGCTGGCGCCACGGATGTCGCCCTTGGTCACGGCATCCTTGAGCGCCCCGGCCACCCCCACGAGGTCGACGCCATCGTGCTGGTAGAAGCGCTTGTCTTCGACGGCAATGAAGGCCTGCCCCACATACCTGGGCAGCGTACGCAGCGCGATGCTGAGGCGTCGCTCGTGCCCGATTTCGCCGATGAGCGTACCGTCCCGGGCCAGCACGAGGGTGGCCTGCGGCGGGGTGATGATGCTCCACGGCTCACCGGTGCCCGCCGCCCCCTTGGCGGCCCCCTGGGCGGCGAGCGGGGCCGCGACCAGCGCGCCACAGACGGCGGACGGCAGGAATCGGAGCGCGACGGTGCGCAGGAACGACGACGGGGGCATGGGAGAATTCTACACGGCCCCCGGTGGACCGATCCGGAAGGACAGGCCGTTATCTTGCCATCATGCCCGGTGACCCGATCCGTCCGCTGACCATCGCGCTGTGCCAGTTCGCCCCCCGCAAGGGCGACACGGCCGGCAATCTTGCCCGCATCGGGCGCCTCTGCGCCCAGGCGGCCACGCTCGAACCGCGCCCGCAGGTGGTGCAGTTCCCGGAGACGGCGCTGTCTGGCTACTTCGTGGAAGGGGCGGTGCGCGAGGTAGCGTGCACCGCCGGCGCCCTCGCCTACGACCTCGACGACGCCTACCGCACGGCGTGCGCCACGGCCGGCATCGATGCGGTGCCGCTGGACGTCGTCATCGGGTTCTACGAGCGCTGGCGCGATACGCTGCACAACAGCGCCGCCTACCTGACGATCGGCCTCGACGACGGCCCGCCGGTGTTGCGTCATGTGCACCGCAAGAACTTCCTGCCCACCTACGGGCTGTTCGACGAGGAGCGCTTCGTGGAGCGCGGCACCGATATCCGCGCCTTCGAGACGCCGTGGGGGCGCGCGGCGCTGCTGGTGTGCGAGGATGCCTGGCATTCGCTGAGCGGCACCATCGCCGCCCTCGACGGGGCGCAGGTGGTGTTCGTGTCGTCGGCAGCACCGGCCCGTGGGGTGTGGCCGCGCACTGATGGTATCGCCGGCCCCTACAGCGCCGCCCGCTGGGAACGGCTCATCCGGGACATCGCCGAGGAGCACGGGGTGTACACCAGCTTCGTGAACCTCGTGGGTACCGAAGGTGGCAAGCGGTTCTTCGGGACGTCGCATCTCGTGGGCCCGGGTGGCGACATCCGCGGGCGGGCGCCGGTGTGGGCCGAGAGCTTCGTCTCGCTCACCATCGACCTCGACGACCTGGTGCGGGCCCGCGCCGATAGCCCGCTGCTCAGCGACCTGCGTGTGGCGCTGCCGCACGTTCTCGACAACGTGCGACGGGTGACCGAGCGCGTGCCCTCGGTGCTGTCGTACGACGGCCCCGAGCCGGCCGCTGCCGACCTCGTGCGCGGCGCCCGCGGCTTCACGACCGGCGAGTTCGCCGTGCCCTCGGCGATGCTGGAAAAGGCCAACACC
>JBEILM010000200.1:0-5642 GCA_040379205.1 Gemmatimonas sp. | reverse complement strand
GGCGTGCCGTGCGTGAATCCGAGCGCCTTGGCGTAGCTGGTACCCACGAGCAGCGCGCCCACCAGCCCCGGCGCATGGGTCACCGCGATGGCGTCGAGCGCGTCCAGCGTCACCCGTGCGTCGCGCAGCGCCGCGTCCACCGCCGGCACGATGCCGGTGAGATGCTGCCGACTCGCGATCTCGGGCACCACGCCGCCGAACAGCCGGTGCACGTCCTGCGACAGAATCACCAGCGACTCGAGCGTCATCGCCTCCGGCGTGCCGGACACCACGGCCGCCGACGTTTCGTCGCAGGAGGTCTCGATGCCGAGAACGCGCACGCGGATGGCGATTACGACTTGGGCTGCGCGAGCAGCTGTTCGAGGAGGCGCTTGTTGCCGTCCGAATTCCAGTCCTCGGCGCCGATCCACTTCTTGCGGATCACGCCCTCGCGGTCGATGACGAACGTCTCCGGCACACCCGTGGTGCGGTAGATGCCCTGGATGGCGCCCGCGGCATCGTGCAGGATCTCGAAGCTGAGTCCGTACTCCTTCACGAAGTCGCGGATCTTCTGCTCTTCGCCGGCGTTGTCCACGCTCACGGCCACGACCTTGAGCCCCTTCGGCCCGAGCTCCTTGAACAGCGCTTCCATGCTCGGCATCTCGGTGCGGCACGGAATGCACCACGTCGCCCAGATGTTGAGCACCACCACCTCACCGCGGTAGTCGGTGAGGGTCTTCATCTTTGGCGCGGGGTCGATCGTCTGCACGGCGAAGCCAGGCGCGTCGGAGCCGACGGTGATGGCGGTGAGTTCATCCTTGAGGAAGTGCGACGCAGCCAGCGCGCCGCCGGCCAGTACGGCCACGATGCCGAGCACCACCATCCACTGCTGCTTGACGGTCATGCCTGCTCCACGCAGAGGTTCCGCAGCACGGCGATCTCGGCCTGCGGGTTGGCCGCGCCGAAGATCGCGTTGCCGGCCACGAAGGTGTCGGCGCCGGCGGCCCAGCAGCGCTGAATGGTGTCGCGCGAAATGCCGCCGTCCACTTCGAGGGCGGCGCTGCTGCCCGCCTGGTCGAGCAGGAAGCGCGCGCGCGCGATCTTGTCCACCGAGTACTCGATGAACTTCTGCCCGCCGTACCCCGGATTGACGCTCATGATGAGCAGCAGGTCGAGCATGTGCACGACCTCCTCGATGGCGCTGAGCGGCGTGCCCGGATTGAGCGCCACGCCGGCCCTGGCGCCGAGCTCCTTGATGCGCATGAGCTGGCGATCGAGGTGCGGCGCGGCTTCGGCGTGGATGGTGAGCACGTCGGCGCCCGCCTTCACGTAGTCGTCGAAGTAATTCTCCGGCTCGACCACCATGAGGTGTACGTCGACGATCTTGCTGGTGGACTTCTTCGTGGCCTCGATGACCTTGACGCCGAAGGACAGGTTGGGCACGAAGCGGCCGTCCATGACGTCGACGTGGATCCAGTCGGCGCCGCCGGCGTCGCACATGGCGATTTCGTCGCCGAGCTTGCGGAAGTCGGCGCTGAGCACGGACGGGGCAATGCGAACGGACATGGTCAGGGTATCGGAAGCGGAGAAGAGCGCCGCAGCGAGTCCGTCACGCTGATACCATCGGTCGGCGGACGACCGTCGCTGAGCACGAGCGAAACGGCGGTGAGCGTCGGAACCCGCGTGCCGCTCACCGGCGAGGTGGCGAGCACGGTGCCGGCCGGCTTGGCCGAGGCCTGGAACTGCACTTCACCCACCTGCAGGCCGGCGTCGAGAATGGCGTTGCGGGCGGTGCCTTCCTCGAGGTCGATCACCGACGGCACCAGCACCGTGTCATCGGCCGGCGTCGCCACGCTGTCGGGCGCCGCAGCGGTGGCCTGCGAGTCGGGCATCGGGGGGGCCGCCGGCGCGGCCGCAACAGGCTTCGCGATGCGCCCGGTGGCGATGCTGTCGAGCATCACCTCGAGCGAATCAACGCCGGTGCCGGGGCCCGGTTCGAGCTTCTGCACGGCAAAGGCGCCGCCGCCGCCGCCGATGGCGAGGCCCAGTACCACCGCCACCACCGTCCGGCCAATCCAGCGACGGGCGGGGGAACTGGCGGACTTCTTCGTGGCTGTGGCCATCAGGCAATTCTCCGCAGGCGGGCTGCGAATGCCCCGTCGGTGCCGTGACGCTGCGGCAGTACGCGCAAGCGGCCGGCGTCCAGCACGGTGTCGGGCACGACGCCGGCTTCCGGCGGCTCGAGGGTGAAGTCGGGGTGCGCGGCGAGAAACGCGTCCACCTGCTCGTCGTTCTCTTCGGATTCGAGCGAGCAGGTACTGTAGATGAGCAGGCCGCCGGGCTTCACGACGGTGGCCGCGGCGCGCAGGATCTGCTTCTGCAGCGCACCCAGCACCGCGAAGTCGCTCACGCGCAGGCGCCAGCGGGCATCGGGGTGACGACGGAACGTGCCCGTTCCGGTGCACGGCACATCCACCAGTACGGCATCCACGGGCGAGAGCGCCGGGGCGATGGCATCGGCCACCACCGGAATCACACCGCGGGCGTCGAGTCGCGCGAAGCCGCTCACCATGCGCGCCACGCGGGCGCGATGGCGATCGGCGGCGATGACCATGCCGGCGCGCCGCGACAGCTCCAGCGCCTTGCTGCCGGGCGCCGCGCAGAGGTCGGCCACGGTGCTGCCCTCGGGCACATGCGCGTACCGCGCCACGAGGGTGGCCGCCGGATCCTGCACGTAGAACAGCCCCTGTTTGAACGCCCCGAGCTCGGTGAGCGCCACGCCGGGGCTCAGCTGCAGGGAATCGGGCACCAGGGGCACGTCGCTGGTGCGCACACCGGCCCCGCCGAGCATGGCGTCCAACTGTTCACGCACGATGCCGTACGGGCGCACGACGATGGGGGCGGCCTCGTTGTTGGCAGCGAGTAGCCGTTCGGTTTGTGCGAGTCCCCAGCGCTCGGCCCAGCGGGCGATCACCCAGCGGGGGTGCGAACGACGCTGGGCCAGCGCCTCGAGCGGATCGGCGGGCGCCGGCGGCTCGATGGTCTCGCGTTCGCGATCCACGCGGCGCAGCACGGCGTTGGCGAGCTTGCTCGCGCCGATGCCGTGCCGGCGCTTGGTGAGCTCCACCGTCTGTCCGATGGCCGCGTACGGCGGCACGCTGTCCATGTACAGCAGCTGGTAGGCGCCGGTGCGCAGCAGGTCGGCCACGTCGGCATCGAGCTTGGCAAGGCCCCCGCGTACCCGTTCCGCGAGCAGCGCATCGAGACGACCGCGTGAGCGCAGCAGCCCCCACACCAGCTCCTGTACCCAGCGCCGGTCACGGGCGTCGAGCGGCGCGGTGCGGCGTTCGAAGGCGCTGTCGAGCAGCGATCCGGCGCGCAGGTCGGCCAGGATGAGCGCGGCGGCCGTGCGCGATTCGGTCACGCCGGGGCCGGTGGAGCGGGTGGGGAGCACCGTCGACGCCATCAGGCGGGGAGGGCGAAGGCGTCGCCCGTGGCCACGCCGCGTCCGCGCGCCCACGAGGCGGCCGTCATGCGCGGCTTGCCGCTGGGCTGCACATCGAGCAGGCGAACGGCACCGACGCCGCAGCGCACGACCAACCCGCCGTCGTCGGCGCTGCGCACGGTGCCCGGCGGACTGGCCAGCGCCGGTTCGTCGAGTGCCGCATCGGTGCCGTCGCCCACCAGCCGCGCGCTGAAGCACTTCACGTCCTGCCCGCGCAGCGAGGCGTAGGCCCCGGGGCGCGGGTCGAAGGCACGCACCACCCGCGCCACCTCCACGGCCGGCCGCGTGAAGTCGAGCCGCGCCATGGGGCGCTCGATCTTGGGGGCATACGTGGACTGCGAGTCGTCCTGCGGTACCGCCCGCGACACGCCCGCCTCGATCAGCGTCAGCGCCTGACAGATGGCCAGCGCGCCCATCTCGGCCAGCTGGTCATGCAGCTCGCCGTAAGTGGTGTCGGTGCCGATCGGCGTGCGCAGCACGTGCAGCATGTCGCCGGCATCGAGCGCGGGCACCATCTGCATGATGGTCACGCCGGTTTCCGTCATGCCCTGCAGGATGGCGGCCTGAATGGGCGCCGCGCCACGCAGCACCGGCAGCAGCGAGGCGTGAATGTTGAGCGTGCCCTGCGGCGGCAGGTCGATGACGGCTTTGGGCAGAATGTGCCCATACGCCACCACCACCGAGATGTCCGGCGCGAGCGCCTGCACCTCGGCCATGAACGCCTCGCCGCGCGGCTTTTCCGGCTGCAGCACCGGCAGCCCTTCCTCGAGGGCCACGACCTTGACCGGCGAGGGATCGAGCTGGGTGCGCGAGCGGCCGCGCGGCTTGTCGGGCTGGGTGACCACGCCGACCACGTCGTGTCCCTCGCCGAGCAGCGCGCGCAGCGGCAGCACGGCGAACTCCGGGGTGCCCCAGAAGAGAATCCGCATGGGGCGCTCCCCGATCAGCGCGTGGCGGCGTCGCTCGACGCGGCGGCCTTGGTGGAGTCCTTTTCGGGCGGCAGATCGCCCACCGGCAGCACCCGCAGGTTCTTCGGGTACTTGGTCTTCTCGTACTCCCACTCCTTCATCGCGGCGCGACGCTTGAGCAGGCTGAGACGGTCGGTGAAGAGGCGGCCGTGCAGGTGGTCGATTTCGTGCTGCAGGCAGCGGCCGAGCAGGTTGGCGGCCTGCTCGATTTCATACCAGTTGCCGTCGATGTCCTGCGCCCGCACGGTGACGCGCGCGTAGCGGTCCACGTCGGCGTAGATCTCGGGGATGGAGAGGCACCCCTCCTCCCCCCGCACGATGCCGCCTTCCTTGTGGATGATCTCGGGGTTGATGACCACGAGCCGCGTGTCGTCGGCATCGACCACACAGAGCCGCTCACTGCGGCCCACCTGGGGCGCGGCGAGGCCGACGCCCTTGGCCACTTCCATGGTCTCGAACATGTCGTCGACCAGGCGGCGGAGCTCGGGCGTGATGTGCTCGACCCGCGTGGTGTCCTGCCGCAGGATCGGGGAGCCGAGGACGTGAATGTCGAGAAGCGACACGGGGCCTCGCCGGTTACGCGGCCGGCGCCGACGAGCCGACGCGCGAAATGCGGCCGCGCTCGATGATGAGGCGCGACTCGCCCGACTTGATGGTGATGCGGTCGTCCATGGTGGCGGCGCCGTCCTTGCCCTGGGCGGCGATGTGCAGCACCTCGCCCACGATGCCGCCGGCGGTGACGATCTCGTCGCCCTTCTTGAGCGAGCGCACGAGCTGGTCGTGCGCCTTGCGCTGCCGCTGCTGCGGGCGGATGAGCACGAAATAGAAGATCGCGAAGATCGCGCCGTACATGAAGATCATCTGCGGGATCGCCGAGGTGGGCGAGGCCTGCAGGAGCGCAAAGCTGGCGATGACGGAAGCGGTCATGATGGTGTCGAACGGGAGTGATAGCGGGCGAGCCAGTCACGGCTCCAGCCCTCGAACGTGCCGGCCTGAACGGCGGCCCGGGCGTCGCGCATCAGCGCGACAAGGAAATGTACATTGTGCAGGCTGAGGAGGCGGAGTCCGAGAATTTCCTCCGCCACGAACAGGTGCCGGATGTAGGCCCGGGAGAACCGGGCGCAGGCCACGCAGGTGCACGACTCGTCCAGCGGGGCGCTGTCGGTGCGCCACTGGGCGTTCTTGATGTT
>JBEILM010000199.1:0-5695 GCA_040379205.1 Gemmatimonas sp. | reverse complement strand
GGGGCCGCCACCGGTGTCCTCAACCTCATGGGGAACGTGGGCGGCATCCTCTCCATCTGGCTGGTGCCGCTCATGAAGGACGCCTGGGGGTGGTTCGCCATGCTGGCCTTCTGGGCGGCGGTGGCGCTCGTGGCCGCCGCCCTGTTCGCCTCCACGGGACGGGACGACCGGATCGGCACAACCTGACGGCGCCCTGCCGCTCGGCCGGCCGTGCGTCCAGCGCCGCCGGCGTCACCGCCCCGCGGTAACGGCTACGCCCCCTCCATCGCGTCCGCCAGCCACTCGACCACGTACGACACGAACGACGGGCGCACCAGCAGGCGCCACGTGGGGGTGGCGTCGACGAGTTGCAGCAGCACCGGCGCGCGCGAGAGCAGCGTCTGCGTGGCGTGCCCCACGGGGAAGGTGCGCGGGTGCAGGTCCAGCGTACACACGGCCGCCAAGACGTCCCGCGCACGCGCTCCCGACAGCTCCAGCGTATGCCGGCTGGCCGACAGCACCACCACGGCGCCGTCGGCGTTCGGCGTGCCATCTCCCACGGCCTCCGAGAGCGCGGTCACGAGCGCGTCTGTTGCGCGCGCATCTGTCGCGAGCGCGTCTGCCGCGAGCGCGGCCTCCACCAGCCACTCGTCCGGCCGGAGCCACGTCACGCGCCCCACCGGTGACACCAGCATGGGACCGTGGCGTGGCAGCGCCTCCACACCGAGCACGGCGGCCACCCGGGCGCACGCTCCGCCCCGCGCGCGTACACTGAGCAGCAGGCGCAGCGGCAGCGCACGCAGCGTAACTGCCGGTGAGGACACCGCCGCCATGCGGGTCACGAGCGCCGGATCGACGGGGAGGTGGTCACTCATTGGGGCCTGCGCCATCCCGCCGCGCCCCCTCGGGATCGTAATGCACGGGGTCCACCAGGGTCACCGATGCCACCCGCCCGTCGAGGAGCGGGGCGTGCAGTACTTCGCCCAGCCGCGCCCGTCCGTCGCGCACCAACGCGAGCCCGAGGGCACACGCCAGCGTGGGACTGTAGCGACTGCTGGCGATGTGCCCATCGATGGGCATCGGCGGCACCCCCAGCGCGCTGGTGAGCGCGGCCCCTTCGGGAATCACCAGCTCCGGGTCGTGGGCGCGGAATCCGACCAGCTGCGCCCGCCCCGCCGACCGCGGGGCGATGCGTTCGAGCGAGCGGCGTCCCACGAACGCCTTGCGCGTGGGCACCATCCACCCGAGCCCCGCGTCGTGCGGTGTGGTGAGCGCCTCGGTGTCCTGCCCCACAATGAGGTACCCCTTCTCGATGCGCAGCACCTGCAGCGCGTCGAGCCCATATGGGGTCACGCCCAGCGGCGCGCCCTCGGCCATCAGCGCTCGCCAGAGGGCCGGTCCATCGTGCCACGGGACGCTCACTTCGAAGGCCAGCTCACCCGAGAAGGAGACGCGCGCCACCTGGGCCTGCGCGATGCCGGCCACCGTCGCGGTGCGCACACCGAGGAACGGGAAGGCGTCGCGGTCTACCGCCAGCCCGGGAGCCACGCGGGCGAGCAGCGTGCGCGAGTCGGGGCCGACCACCGCCACGGTGGTGAACTGCTCCGTGATGGGGGTAATCCAGCACCGCCGGTCGGGCCACTCCGTCTGGAGCCACTCCTCCATCCACTCGGCCACCGCGGCCGCGTGGCCGGTGGAGGTGGTGACGAAGTACCGGTGTGCACCGGTCCGCATGACCACGCCGTCGTCGAGTATGGACCCATCGAGATGACACAGCACGGCGTAGCGTGCCTTTCCCTCAGGGAGCGACGCGATCGGCGTGACATACAGCTGATCGAGCACCCACGCGGCGTCGGGGCCGCGCACATCGAGCTTGCCGAGTGTGGAGACATCGACCAGTGCGACCCCGGTGCGCGCGGTGCGCACCTCGCGCCGCACCGTGTCGTCGGGCGTTTCGCCGGGGCGTGGATAGCGTGACGCCCGCAGCCACGGTCCTGCGGGCTCGAACACGGCGCCCAGCGCCTCGTGCTCTGTGTGCAGGGCGGTCGTGCGGACCGGTTCGAACCGAGGGCCCTGGGCGCGGCCGGCCACCAAGTGGAACGGAATCGGCTCCACCGGTGGCCGGCTTCCCGATGTGCCCACCACGGCCGCCGGGTGGCCGGCGCGCGCGGCCACCAGGGCAGCCGCGAGCACCTTGGCGGCGCGTCCCTGCTCCACGCCGGTTCCGACGAGCGTGTAGCGCTTCACGTGCTCCACGTGCGTGGCGCCGGCATCCACGGCGCGCCACACCCCGGCCACCGTGGCGTCGCGATGCAGATCCACGAAGCTGCGTGCCTCGTTGCCGTCGGGAGCGGGCACGTGCCACGTCAACCCGGGCGCATCCTCGTCCACGTCGTCGGTCACCGGTACGGCCGCCTCGCCGCTCAGGCCCAGCGCCGCGCGCGCCGCGGCGGCGCCCTGGGCGAGCGCTTCGGCGAGCGACAACCGACCCGTGACGGCGCCGGCGAGCCACTGTCCGGGCAGCGGCGAGGCCGGCACGGCGGTGCCCAGCCGAGCGTCGTAGCTGCTCGCGCCGCCTTGGTGCCAATGCAGGTGCAGGTTGGGATCCACCCCGGCCGAGGTGGCGAGCAGGTCGGTCTCAAGCGTGAACGTGACATGGCCGGCCTGCACGTGGACGGCGCACAGCGCGCCGTGTGCGTCGGCGTCGGTGCCCACCACCCGGGCCTCGTCGAGCACGCGGACGCCCGCCGCGCGCACCGCGGTGCGCAGCGCGCTGGTGCCCGGAGGGCGCAGGTCGATCACGGCGGCCACCGGCACGCCGGCCTCGTGCCACGCCAGCGCCGTGCGATAGGCCTCGTCGTGTGCGGTGAACAGCACACCGCACTCTGGCGCCAGCGCCCACTGCCGCAGGTAGTGGCGCGCGGCGCCCGCCAGCATGATCCCGGGGCGGTCGTTGTCGGGGAAGACCAGCGGGCGCTCCAGCGCGCCGGTGGCCAGCACGATGGTACGTGCGCGCACCTGCCAGAGCCGTTGCTCTGGCAGGTGCCCGCGCGAGGCCACGGGGAGGATGCCCCCCACGCGCTGGGCCAGCCACATGCCGTTCTGATCGAGCGGCATGACCGCGGTGGTGCCGGTGAGCACCGTGACCTCGGGCGCCGCGCGCAACTCATGCTCGACCGCCGACAGCCAGGCCTCGGCGGGCGCGCCATCGATACGGCGCGCCTCGCGCCGCAACGAGCCGCCCAACACCGGCGCGCAGTCGGCCACGATCACGCGGGCGCCGGCGCGGGCGCCTTCCCGGGCAGCCGCCAGTCCCGCTGGCCCGCCGCCCACCACCAGCAGGTCGCAGTGGGCGTACCGCCAGTCGAAGCGCGCTGGGTCGCGCGTGGGAACCAGCGCCCCCCGTACAATGCGGCCATGGGCCGCCAACCCCTCGTACAATGGCAGCGCCGTCGTGCGCACCAGCGGCTCCTCCACCGGCGCACTCGCCACCTGGGCGAATCCGGTGGCTTCCTCGAGGCCGGCGCTCATGATGCCGCGCGGGCGTCCCGCCGACACGCTCGTGCCAAGCACCCGCACCCCAGCCCCGAGCAGCGCCGACGCCAGCGTATCGCCGGCGTAGCCGTGAAGCGGCGTGTCATGCCAGGTAAATGCCAGCGTCCGGGTGCGGTCGATCCCCAGGCCACCCTCCGGGAGGCGCTTCACGAGGCGGGCTCCGACGGCGGCGCGCTCACCGGCCGCGTCTCCAGGATCGCGTGGGTGCGGGTATCGCGCACCACGTGGATCCATTGCCGACAGCCGTGCACGTGTACCCACTGCTCGGTCAGTGGGCCCAGCGGAGTGTCGCGCACGTACAGCACCCGTGCCCACTCCTCGTCGGTCGCCTGAGCGGGGAGGGGTACGCCGGAGCCCGCGTGGCGGAACTCCACTTCGTCACGCGGGCCGCAGTGGGGGCAGGGAATGCGCAGCATGCTAGTGCGCCACCCCTGCGGCGCCGTGCTCGTCCACGAGCGCGCCGGTGGTGAAGCGTTCAAGTCCGAAGGCGGCACTCAACGGGTGCGGGGTGCCGGTGGCAAGCGTGTGCGCGAAGACCACCCCCGAGCCGGGCGTGGCCTTGAAGCCACCGGTGCCCCAGCCGCAGTTGAGAAAGAGCCCGTCGCGCGGTGTGGCGCCGATGATGGGGGCCGCATCGGGCGAGACATCCACCGTTCCCGCCCACACGCGCAGCAGATGCGCGCGCGCCATGATGGGGTACAGCTCCATGGCCGCCTGGAGTTGCTGTTCGAGAATGTGCGAGGAGCCGCGCTGCGCGTACGACCGATAGGGATCACGGGCGGCGCCCATGACCAGTTCACCCTTGTGCGCCTGGCTCACGTACATGTGCAGGCGCCCGGAGAGCGCGACGCAGGGCAGGAACGGCTCGTGAATGTCCGAAACGAGTGCCTGGAGCGGGTAGCTCTGCACGGGGATGTCCAGCCCCGCGAGCCGGGCCAGCAGCGGGGTGCGCCCCGCGCCCACGAGCCCGACGCGGCCGGCCGCGATGTCGCCGCGCGTGGTCCGCACCCCGGTGACGCGGTTGCCGCTGTGCAGGAACCCGGTGACCTCGCACCCCTGTAGCAGGTCGATCCCCGCGGCATCGCAGGCGCGCGCGAGGTGAAAGACGACCGCATCGTGACGCGCGATCCCGCCGCGTGGCTGCAGCGCCGCGCCGTAGACCGGATAGCGTGGCGCGTCGGAGATATCGAGGATAGGGCAGAGGCGGGGCAGGTCGTCACGCGTGACCCAGTCGGCGTCGATGCCGGCCATGCGATTCGCGTACACCACGCGCTGCGCCGCCGCCGCTTCCGCCTGCGAGTGGGCGAGGGTGAGCAGCGAGCGCTGGTCGAAGAGGATCTCCGGGCCCAGCTCCTCCGGCCATCGCTCCCACCGGCGCACGCAGAAGTCGTAGAGCGGCATGCTCACCTCGCGCAGGTAGTTGGAGCGGATGATCGTGGTGTTGCGCACCGCGTTGCCGTTGCCCAGCCAGCTGCGTTCCACCACGGCCACGTTGGTCAGGCCGTGCTCGGTTGCGAGGTGGTAGGCGGTCGAGAGCCCGTGCAGCCCCCCGCCCACCACGACGATGTCGTAGTGGGCGCGGGGGTCGGGGTGACGCCACAGGACGGGCGGATTGCGAAAGGCGTGTTCCACGGCGGGGTTAACGGGTGGTGTCGCGCGGCAGGGCGTGACCGAGGGCGCGGCGCACGGCCCCGATCACGGTGTCCGGATACTCGTACGGAAAGTTATGCGACGCGCCCGCGGGCGGATGGATGAGTTCCGCCCGGTTCGAGACCGCGAGGTAGCGCACGCGGGATCGCGGGAAGAAACCGAGCGCGCGCCGCTCGAGGGACGGGGGCAGGCGCAGCGGCCGGATCTCCTCGTCCGCGCCCCCGCTCGGGATGACCACGAACACTGGCAGGCTATCCAGCTCCCCGTCGTACACCACCAGATCGGGGGCCTCACGCCCCACCACGGGGGCGGTGAACTCCTCGAAGATCGACGCGCTCGCGAAGGCATTGGCGGCGCGTGCCATGCCGCCGTTCATCGCCTCGCGCACGTCGGCCAGCAGCGTGTCGCGCGCGCGCAGGAAGGGCGGGGCGTTGGGGCCAGGGCGCGGTCGCGGCGTCCAGAGGCCGAACGCAGTGCGCATGCCCGTCAGGCGTCCCTGCATCACCAGCCC
>JBEILM010000198.1:0-5703 GCA_040379205.1 Gemmatimonas sp. | reverse complement strand
GCGCAGCAGATCATCGCCGACAGCCGCGCGACGGCCGAGAAGATGCGCGCCGACCTCGTCGCGCAGACCAAGCAGCAGCAGGAAGAGATGATCGAGCAGGCGCGTCGCGCCATTGACGGCGAGAAGGCCGCCGCCATCGCCGACCTGCGCCGTGAGGCCGTCGAGCTGGCCATTGCCGGCGCCTCGCGCGTGATCGAGCAGAATCTTGATTCGGCCGGCAACCGCCAGATCGTCGAGTCATTCCTCGCATCGCTCGACGGCAAGGCGGCTCGCTGATGCCCGCCGGCGTCCAGGGCGAATCCGTCGCCCGCAACTACGCCGAGGCGCTGCTGACCCTCGCCCGCAAGGCGGAGGATCCGTCGGGGTGGGGAAGCATGCTGCGTCAGGTGGCCACCGCCATCCGCACCGACGAGACGCTGTCGCGCTTCCTCGATTCGCCGCGCGTCGGCGCCGAGGCCAAGTCCGAGGTGCTGTCCAAGGCGCTGAGCGACCGGGTACCGCGGCTGTTCCTCCGCTTCCTGCAGCAGCTGGTCAAGAACCGGCGGCAGATGCTCATCCCGACCATCGCCGACGAATACGACACGCTGCTCGACGCCTCGCAGGGCATTGTGCACGCCCGCGTGACCGTGGCTCGCGAAACCGGAGACGCCGAGACGGCGATGATCGCCGAGCGCCTCTCCAAGGCCGTCGGCAAGCAGGTGGTGCCGCATGTGGCCGTCGATCCCGCCATCCTGGGCGGGGTGGTGGTGCGCATCGGCGACACGGTCATGGATGGCTCGCTGCGCCGCAAGCTGGCGATGCTCCGCCGCCGTATGGGTACGTCGCGCGCGTGACCTTTCGAATGTCGGTTGCGTCCAACGCCGGGTTCAGGTCATTCGCTTTCTGAGGATGGGACGATGAGTGGTCGGGTGGAGGTGCGGCATGTGCCCAAGCCGTGGGGACACGAAACGATCTGGGCCCACACCGACCGGTACGTGGGCAAGATCCTGCACATCAAGGCCGGCCAGGCGCTCTCCGTGCAGTACCACGAGCGCAAGGACGAGACGGTCTACCTGCTCACCGGCGAGATGAAATACTGGGTGCAACTCCCCGGCGACACCGAGCTGCGCGACCAGGCCCTCTCGGCCGGACAGTCGTTTCGCATCACCCCGGGCACCATCCATTTCATGGAGGCGGTGACCGACTGCGACGTGCTCGAGGCGAGCACCCCGGAACTGGATGACGTGGTCCGCATCAAGGACCGCTACGGACGGGAAGGCACCAGCGCGCCCTGATGCTGCGGTGATTCCCCGAGCTTCTGCGAACGGCGCCCCTCCCCGGAGGCGGCGCCGTTCTGCATCTTGGAGGATCCCACCGACGTCTCCCGACACGGAGCTTTGCACGACATGAAGGTCATCATCCCGCTTGCCGGCAAGGGTACGCGGCTCCGCCCGCACACCCACGTGGTTCCCAAGCCCATGCTCAAGGTCGCCGGCCGTCCGGTGATGAGCTACGTCATGGACGACGTGCAGCGACTGGGGAATGTCGAACAGGTCGTGTACATCACCGGGCACCTCAAGGACAAGGTCGAGGCGTACGCGCGGGCGACCTACGACATTCCGAGCGTGTTCATCGAGCAGGCGGTGCAGGATGGTACGGCCGGGGCGGTGGCACTGGCCAAGCCCTACGTCGACCAGCCCGTGCTCATCATCTTCGTGGACACGATCTTCGACGCGGACCTCAGCATCGTGAAGGACTCCACCGACGACGGCATCATCTGGACGAAGGAAGTCGAGGACTACCAGCGCTTCGGTGTGGTGGTCACCGACGCCAACGGCCACATGACGAAGATCGTCGAGAAGCCGAAGGAGCCCATTTCCAAGCGCGCCAACATCGGTCTCTACTACATCCGCAACTGGCAGTTGCTGTACGAAGGCATCGACCAGGTGCTGCGCACGGCGCCCAACAAGGGCGAGTGGTACCTCACCGACGCCTTCCAGTACATGATCGACCATGGCGCCAAAATCCGGGTCGTGGACGTCGAAGGCTGGTACGATGCCGGGCAGCTGGAGACGCTGCTCGACACCAACCGCACGATGCTCGAGAAGGGGCGGGCCCGCCGTCCGGCGGCGCTGGGTGACGGCGCGACGATCGTGGAGCCGGTGTACATCGAGGACGGGTGCACGATCGAGCACGCGACCGTGGGCCCCAATGTGTCGCTGGGGGCCGGCAGCGTCGTGCGCCACGCCACCGTGCGTGACACGGTGGCCGGCAACGCCGTGCAGATCGTCAACGCCACGCTCCATGACTCGTTCCTCGGTGACCAGGTGGTCGTGGACGGCGTGAGCGGGCGCATGACGCTTGGTGACCACTCCGAATTGCGGGGCGACGCATGAGCGAACTCTCGCGGCGCGACCTGCTGACGGGGGCGGCGGCGGCCGCCGCCGCCGCGCTCACCGCCACACCGGCCCGTCTGCTGGCCAGCACCGATGACTGGCGCGTGGACCTGACGGCCCCTTCACCGGCCGGCAACGGGTCGATGCTGGGGGTGCCTTTCGCGAAGCACGAGGTGGTGCGGGTGGCGATCGTGGGCACCGGGCTGCGTGGCCGGTCGGTGCTGGGCGAGCTGCTCGCCATCGAGGGCGTGGAGATCACGGCGCTGGCCGATGTCGTGCCCGACAAGGCGCAACGTGCGGCCTCCATGGTCACCAAGGCCGGGCGCAAGGAGCCGGCGCTGTACGCGAACGGCGAGCGGGACTTCGAACGACTCGTGCAGCGGGGGGACGTCGACTTCGTGTACACGGCGACGCCATGGCCGTGGCACACGCCGGTGATGCTGGCCGCCATGAAGGCCGGCAAGCACTGCGGCAGCGAAGTGCCGATTGCCCTCACGGTGGACGAGGCGTGGGAACTGGTGGACACGTCGGAGAAGACGATGCGCCACTGCCTGATGATGGAGAACTGCTGCTACGGCAACAGCGAACTCACCGTACTGCGCATGGTGCGTGATGGTGTGTTCGGCACGCTGCTGCACGCCGAGGCGGCGTACCTGCACGATCTGCGCAAGATTCTCTTCGAGAATCGCGACGAGGGGCTCTGGCGCCGGTTCCCGCACACCGAGCGCGACACGAACTTCTACCCGACGCACGGCCTCGGTCCGGTGGCGCAGTATCTCGGCATTCACCGCGGCGACAAGTTCGAGTACGTGGTGTCGATGTCGTCGCCGGAGGCCGGGCTCACCGAGTGGCGCGAGCAGCACGAGCCCAAGGACAGCCCGAAGTGGCGCGAGACGTACAGGGCCGGCGACATGAACACGTCGCTCATCAAGACGGCGAAGGGGCGCACCATCCTGCTGCAGCACGACGTGGTGAACCCGCGTCCCTACTCGCGGCTCAACAACCTGCAGGGCTCGAAGGCGGTGTTCAACGACTATCCGCCGCGGCTCTACATCGACGGGGCGCCGGGGGGCGAGCGCTGGACCGCGCTGGCCGATTTCAAGGGCAGGTACGAGCACCCCCTCTGGACCGCCGTCGGCGACCTGGCGCGCAAGAACGGCGGCCACGGCGGCATGGACTTCATCATGGCCTATCGGCTCATCCAGTGCATGCGCGAGGGGCTGGCCCCCGACTTCGACGTGTACGATGCAGCCGCGTGGAGCGTGCCGTACGCGCTCTGCGAGCAGTCCCTCCGCAAGGGGAGCGCCCCGATCAAGTTCCCCGACTTCACGCGCGGGGCATGGCGCACCTCGACGGCGCCGCAGGGACCGGCCAGCACGCCGTGATCGGACTGCGCCCATGATCCGGAAGGCCGTGATCATGGCGGCGGGCCTCGGCACGCGCATGCGACGGGCCGATGAGGGTGCGGCGCTCGATGCCTCGCAGTCGGCGGTCGCCGAATCGGGAGTGAAGGGGATGATCCCGATTCGGCGCCCGTTCCTCGAGTACGTGCTGTCGGCGCTGGCCGATGCCGGGATCGACGAGGTGGTGCTGGTGATCGGGCCGCAGCACGACGCCATCCGGCAGCACTTCACCGTGGAGGCGCCGCCGCAGCGTGTGCGGGTGCGCTTCGCGGTGCAGCCGGAGCCGATCGGCACCGCCAATGCCGTGACCGTGGCGGCCGCGCTGATCGGGGCCGCGCCATTTCTCGTGCTCAACGCCGACAACTACTACCCGGTCGACGCCGTCCGGGCATTGGCGGCCGACGAGACCGCCGGCACGATCGCCTTCGATCGCGATGTCCTCGTGCGCGAGGGCAACATCGACGCCGAGCGCGTGCGCGCGTTTGCCGTGCTGCAGGTGACGGATGACGAGGCTTTGACCGGGATCGTCGAGAAGCCGGGCGACACGCTTGACGTGGACAGCCCGGCGGCAGGCTGGGTGGGCATGAACCTCTGGGCCGTGACACCCGCCATTGTCGACGCGTGCCGCCGCGTGCCGCGCTCGTCGCGCGGTGAGTTCGAACTGCCGGAGGCGGTGGCGTTGGCGTTGCGCGAGGGCGTTCGGGTGCGCGCCATCCGCATGGCCGCGCCGGTGCTCGATCTCTCGCGCCGCTCCGATGTGGCCGCCGTGTCTGCACGGCTTGCCGCTGTCGAGCCGCGCCCGTAGTGCCATGACTCCCGCGCTCACCGAACTCTTCGTGCGTCAGTCGTTGAGCGACGCCGGGTTTCCGCCCGATGTGGCGGCGGCGTACCGCGACCTGTTGCGCGAGGCGCATCAGGCGCTCGATGACGGCGCGGTACCTCCCGACGGGCGCCGGGTGTGGATCGTTCCCGGTCGCATCGAGGTGCTCGGCAAGCACGTGGATTACGCCGGGGGGCGATCGCTGCTCTGTACGGTGGAGCGTGGCATGGTGCTGGTCGCGAGGCCGCGCGCCGATCGGCAGGTGGTGCTGCGCGACGCGCGCCGGCGGGAAGCCACCACGCTCTCGCTCGACGCACCGGCCCGCGGCGCGATTCCGTGGACGGTGTATCCGCGTACGGTCATGCAGCGGTTGGGTCGCAACTTCGGCACGAAGATGCGGGGCGCCGATTTCGCCCTGGCGAGCAACCTGCCGCCCGCCGCCGGCGTGTCCAGCTCCAGCGCGCTCACCGTCGGGCTCACGCTGGCCTTTGCCGCGCTGTGTGACCTGCCATCCCACCCCGACTGGGCACAGGCCATTACCAACCGCGCGGCGCTGGCGGGCTATGTGGGAGCGCTCGAGAACGGCGGCAGCTTCGGTGTGCTGAGTGGCGAACGCGGCGTGGGCACGATGGGCGGTGCGCAGGACCAGACGGCCATCCTGTGCAGCGAGCCGGGACGGCTCGATGTGTTCAGTTGGGCGCCGGTGCACTACGAACGCTCGGTGGCGTGGCCGGCCATGTACGCTTTCGTGGTGGGCGTGAGCGGCGTGGTGGCCTCCAAGACCGGCGGCGCCCGCGACCGGTACAATCGGGCGGCACGCACGGCCCATCACCTGGTGGACGCGTGGAACGTCGTCGCTGACGCCGCCGGGCGTCCGCGCGCCCGTACGCTCAAGGAGGCCTTCGTGGCGGCCGCCGACGGTGCGCCGCTGCGCGAAGTGCCGGCGGCACTGACCACCGCGGCAGAGGCGCGGGCGACGGCGGAGTTTCCTGCCCATCACCTCGTGGCGCGTCTGGGACAGTTCTTCGATGAGACCTTCGTGCTGGTGCCCGGTGCGGCGGACGCGTTGCAGGCACTCGACCTCGCGCGTTTCGGCCGTCTCGTG
>JBEILM010000197.1:0-5788 GCA_040379205.1 Gemmatimonas sp. | reverse complement strand
TGTTGGGAATGAGCACGCGTGGCGTGGACTGCCAGGCGAGATATGGGTAGGCGTCGGCGGTCACATCCACGCCGCGCTTTCGCGCCGCCTCCACCATGGCCACCGCGTCGTTGGCCTGCCCCCACACGCCCACGGTGCCCAGCTTGATGTGCGTGATCTGCACTGGCACCTTGCCCTGCTCCCCGATGGCAATGGCCTCGCGCATGGCCTCCATGGCCAGATCGGCTTCATCGCGGATGTGCGAGATGTAGATGCCGCCCCTGGCGCCGGCGGCGCGGGCCATGGTCACCACTTCCTCGGTGGCCGAGTAGCTGCCCACTTCGTACTCGAGCCCCGAGCTGAGGCCGAAGGCGCCCTCGTTCATGGCCTGCGTGACCAGGGCCGCCATGCGCGCCACTTCGGCGGGGGTGGCCTGCCGCTTGTAGTCGTAGCCGATGACCTCGCGGCGGATGGTGGCGTGCCCGGCAAAGGTCACCACGTTCACGGTGGGCGGCTTGCTGCGCAGCCGTTGCAGATACTCGCCCACCGGCCACGGGGAGCTGCCATCGGGGCCCACGGCTACGGTGGTGATGCCCTGCGACACCTGCGACGTCGCCGCCGGCTCCACCTCGAGCCCCGACGACGAATGGTTGTGGGTGTCGATGAAGCCGGGGGCCAGCACCAGGCCGGTGCCGTCGATGACCGGCTCACCGGGGCGCGGTGTGATGGCACCGACGGCGGCGATCGTGTCGCCCTGTACGCGCACACTGGCCGTGCGCAGCGGGGCGCCGGTGCCGTCGGCGATTCGGGCGCCGGTAATGACGAACGTGAACGGCCGGCGGGGCGGCTGGCTGGCCATGCCGGTGAGACCCAGCGCCAGCGTCAGGGTAACGCCGGCCGTGACCAGCGACGTGCGGAGAGGACGGGCCATGGGGAGGGGTGAGCGTGTGCGCAACCTTACCTCGCGCGGGGGCGGTGCACCAGCGCGAACGGGCGCTGGTCGCAGCACACACCAACCAACGCCGCGAGTACGGGACGTCAGTTACCGCCTGATCCAGTCGATGGCAGTAGCGAAGGTGCGCCCCATGTTGTTGTGCCCCAGCCCCGAAAAGAGCACGTAGTCGTAGCGATGGCCCGCCTGGCGCAGCATCTGCAGGCGCTCGATCGATAGATCGACCGGAATGCTGCCGTCGTTGTCGCTGAACAGCCAGAGGCCGGGAATCGACAGCGACCGCAGCGTCTCGGACGGATCCGTGTCGACGCCGAGAAAGTCCGGCCAGATGGACGGGGTCGTTCGTGCGCGCTGCGCCTCGGCGTACGGCGGCGCCGTCAGTCCATCACGATCGGCGGTGTATTTGCTGAAGATGTCTTCTTCACTGACCTTGACGACCGGGCTGCTCCAGAGAACGAGGAAGCGCGCCGCCGTACAGCGCCGCGCCGCGATGGGGGCGATCCATCCGGCCTGACTGATCCCCGCCACGCCGATGCGCACACCGTGCAGCGCCGAGTGACGCGCGAGCCGGTCGAGCGCCGCGACCGTATCGTCCGCCAGCAGCGAAGTGTTTTTCTCGCTGACGCTCTGATTGCTTTCGTACTCGCCACCAGACCGGCCGGCGCCACGCTTGTCGTACACGAGCGCCGCCACACCAGCCTTTGCGAAACGCGTCGGGAGATGCGGTTCTACGCCGTGGATGACGACAAGAACAGACGGGTCTCCGTCGCGGAATGGCGTAGTAGTCGCTCCGACACCATCGATATCGCGGCGGTCGACCGGGATGCCGATGGTTTCATCTCGTTCGCCGAGTTCTCCGCATGGACCGGAGCCAAGTCCACCACAACGTCCGAGCCGGCTGCGGAGGCACCATCCGCCGCGCCCGCCGGCAACGACGGCGCCCCGGACATCCCGGAGGCGCCGGAGCCAACACGCCGCAAGCCGGCGGTCGCTGGCGCCGACGACGAGGAAGGACCGACGCCGATCACGCGACGCCGAGCCGCAGCGTCGGCGCCCGACGAACCAGCGGCGCCGATGAAGCGGCCCGCCCCGCCGCCGGTGCGGCCACCGCTCTGAAGCGGCCCCGCCACGGCCAATCAGCCGCCGCGTGACGGCAGCTTGGCTCGAATCACCCCGACGGTTGCGGTGAGTTGCGCTGGCGACGGCTCGACACGTGCGCGACGTTCGGCGTCGTCATCCGGCGTGTCGGTGGTACCTCGCAGACGTCCCGCGCTCTCGAACCGCGCCAGTTGCGGCGGCCCCACGCCCCAGTCGCTACCGGTCTGGCGTGGTACGACATGGAAGTGAAAGTGCGGGGTCTCCTGCCCGCTGAAGATTCCGTTGTTCTGGAAGGTGAGGATGCCCAGGGGCTTGAACGATACGACGAGCGCCTCGGCGACCCGCTGCGCCGCCACCATGACCGCCGCGCACTCCGCAGGTGACAGATCGAGCAGCGTGGCGACATGCCGGCGCGTGACGACACAGCACTGCCCGACTTCGAATTGCCGTGTGTTGATCAGCGTCACGGTGTGCTCGCCGTCGTCGATGATCTTCCACCGCTCGTCGCGCATGGCGAGGCACAGATCGCATGGCTCGCGAACCGGAAGCGCGAACATGTGGCGTGTCACGTCGCGTCGCGGGCCGCCTGCAACGGATCCGGCGCCGGCGGAAGCGGCGGTTGATCGGGCCGCCACCACGCATCGGGGGCGGCCGGAGCCGGCTGGGCTTCGCCGACATTGGTGGCCACGATCTCAGCGAAGATGAAATTCTCCGACGGGACCGGCGCGCCCGCGAGGCGCCGGAGCAGCGCCAGTTGGCCAGCGTGGGTCATGGTGTCGGCGAGTGGACCATGCAGGAACTGCTCGTCGCTGATGCGCGCCGTCAACGCCGGATTGCCGAAGTCGTCGCGCAGGGCGGCGAGGGTGGCGTGAAACCGCGCGACCTCCGCCGCCAACGTTTCCAAGCGTGGCGGGGTGCAGTCGCCGCCGTGCAGCATGGTCCGCGCGTAGCCGATGACGCCGGTCATGTGCCAGAGCAGTTCGTGCGGCGTGCGCACATGGGTGCCGGCGCGAAAGTCGGCGAAGTCCACCGGGGCGTCGCGCAACGCCTTCTGCGTCCGGTAGGCGATTGCCGCGAGAAAGTGCTGCAGAAGGTGACGGGATGCGATCACGGCGGTGGGGGTCGCATGCTTTGCAAGTACTCCCGGGTTGGGCGGATCGAACTCGGAGTGATTCCGGGAATGTTCCGGAGGGGCGTTCGCCGTGGCAAGGTTGGTAGCCGCCAACGCGTATGGCAGCACCAGCGGCCCAAGCCCCGACATCCACGCCGCCCCGCCGACGGCCATCCCGCCGAGGAGCCCGGTCCACGGGACGCGGGTGGCACCACGCGGCGGCTGCCGGCCCATTCACCACAGCACCCCGGTGAGGAGCAGCGCGCTGATCGCCAGGAGGCCGTTGTCCGGGACGCCGAACGCTGTTCCCGCCGGGTACTCATCGAAGACGGGCAGCGCCAACCGTTTGCCGAGCGACCGCACAACCTGACTGCCGAGCGTGTACGGCACACTGAGCACAAGTCGCGACGCGGCGCACGCCGCCAGCACTGCCGTTCAGGGGCGGCGCGCGCTCGTGTGTTGTTCGACCCGGAGGTGGCGAGCGATGATGGCGCTCGGCGGTACACGGCTACCCGCCCATCAGACGCCGCAGCAGGGTCCCCTGTGCCTGCTGCTGCGCCTGCAGCATCGTCGCAGACAATCGCAGCAGGTCGAGCACCGTTTCCGGTGGGGCCACCTGCGTGGGATCGTTGCCGCCAAGCCATGGGCGCATGCGGACTCGCGAGGTCGGCACGTTGCGGACGCGCTCGACGGTGCCGGGATACGCGTCAGCGCGGCCGTGCTGCCTGGTGCAACGTTCACGCTCGGGGCACCGACCGCGCTGTTCAATACGAGCGGCTATGCGTCGAATGTGGTCTCGCTGTACCACGACGTATCGCCCGATGGACAGCCGTTCCCGCTGCTGCACCCGCCGGTCGCCACGGCGCCTGGCGGCGAGGTGGCGCTCGTGCAGATCACCAACTGGGCCGCCGAGGTGCGGGCGAAACTGGCGGGGGCGGTGCAGTGACCGGAGATACGAAAGAACGGTAGATTCCTCATATGTCCACCGCCCGCCGCAACATGACCGGTCGTCTCGTCCCGCTTCACAGTGTTGAGGCGGGGGACAGTCGTGTGGGTGGCACACCCTCCGAGCGCGTTGCATTGGTCGCTGTCCTCAGTGCCAATCTCTGGGTACTCTCGCAGCAGCCGCTACCGGTCTACGATCGCGCCGGAATTCCGGTGCGTCTGGTACCGCGACAGGCGAATCGCCGGTAGCCGCGTGGTCGAGGACTTCCGCGATCTCCTCGCCGAGCTGCGACGTGCCGAGGCGCGCTTTCTGGTGGTGGGGGCGCATGCGCTCGCGGCCCATGGCGTACCACGCGCGACCGTCGACCTGGATGTGTGGATTGACCCCTCGCCGGAGAATGCCGCGCGTGTCTGGTCGGCACTGGCCGCGTTTGGTGCCCCGCTCGACGCACTGATGATCACGCCAGCCGATCTCACACGCCCCGACACCGTTGCGCAGTTCGGACTCCCTCCGTGGCGCATTGACATCCTCACGGGAATCAGCGGCGTGACGTTCGACGAGGCGTGGCCCGATCGGATGGAGGCCTACTTCGATGACGTGCTCGTGCCGTTCATCGGCCAGGATGCGTTCATTCGCAACAAGCGGGCGAGTGGCCGCCTCAAGGATCTCGCCGATATCGAGGCGCTTGGCGGTGAGTGATGCATTACTCCGTGCTTGGCAGCCCGTTCCTTACGCATCTGTCGTTACACCACGACCGTGTGCAGCCTGATCAACATCCGTTCACGATCCCCTTGATCGAGAACGGGTTGGCGCTCGCGTTCACCACGCCCGTGACGTTCCTCGTGGGTGAGAACGGGTCGGGGAAGAGCACGATCCTCGAGGCGCTCGCATGGGCCACGGGTTTCGGGATGTATGGCGGGAGTCGCGACCATCAGTTCGTGGAAGGCGACGAGGGACACGCCCTCGGGCGCGCGCTCAAGCTCGCGTGGCGACAGCGCGTGACCGACGGGTTCTTCCTGCGCGCCGAAACGTTTCATCAGTTCTCGAGTCACCTCATCGATCTCGAGAGTACCTTCGCGCGCTACGGTGGCCGCTCGCTGCACGAGCAGTCGCACGGTGAAGCGTTTCTGTCGCTGTTCGAGAACCGCTTCGAGGATGGCTTGTACCTTCTCGACGAACCGGAGGCCGCGCTCTCGCCACAGCGTCAGCTGGCGTTCATGCAGATTCTGCACAGCCTGGCCAAGCAGGGAATCGCGCAGTTCATCATCGCGACCCATTCGCCGATGTTGCTCTGTCTGCCCGGTGCGCGTGTGCTTGAGCTCGAGAACGGGAAGGTCACGGAGGTATCATATCGCGACACCGAGCACTATCGGCTCGCGCGCAATTTCCTCAACGATCCCGATCGCTATCTGCGCCATCTGCTGGCCAACGACGCGTCGTAGCACCCGCCAGTCGCTGCTGGATCCACGCCGGCAGCAGCAGGTTGTCGGCAATCGCCGCAATCTCCTCGGCTTCCTGCCACGCACGCTCGAGCGTGGCGAGGTCGCCTTCGAGCGCGGCGCGTTCGGTGTCTTCGTGGAGGGCCATTTCGAGGGCGAGATGCTGGTCACGGGTGCCCTCCTTCCACGAGCCGGAGAAGACACCCTTGCCCGTCCTGATGTACTGCTGAATGAACGCGTCCGCCGAGCCGGCCTCGGCGAGT
>JBEILM010000196.1:0-5807 GCA_040379205.1 Gemmatimonas sp. | reverse complement strand
TGCGCTGGCCGGTCACCAGCGACTCGGCGCAGGCGGTCCCGGTGGGGGCGCCGGACTCGCTGATCGAACGGGCGCTTACGCCGTCACCGCAGGTGCTCGACTCGTTGGTCGCCGCACTTCGGCTGACCGAGGAGCGAACGGTGACGGCCACGAGACCCCGCGCCGCGATGGTGCCACACGCGGCGCGCGCTGTACCCGTACTCAGCGACCTGCCGTTGCACGAGGTGTCGCCCACCGCGGCGTGTCCCGAGGCCACGGTGGCCCTGTCCGCGCTCGCCCGTGTCGATCAGATGGTGCGCATTCCGGTGCGCGCGGGCGACGTCATCAGCGCCGACGCCGTCGTGGCGAACGGCACCGTGCGCCTCGCGTTCGACGAGGCGCTCCCGCGACCGGAGTCTCGCGAGCGCCAGTCTGAGCCGCACGCGGCCATCACCGCCACGGTCGACGGCCGCGTCACGTTGCGGATTCGGGTGCAGGTACTGCCGCGCGCGCAGGCGGAGCGGCAGACGGTGCTGCTCAGGTTGGTGCGGGCCGGCGGGGGCAGTCCAGCGGTGGTTCGTTAGCGAGACGGCGCCAGCGCGATAGCGCGAGCGAGTCAGCGCCGCACCGCCCCGGCCGACCCAGCCCGTCGCGGATCGGCACCGGCGGTCACACTGCGCCCGTCGATACGGATGGCGGCACCGTAGCCCTCGCGCACCTCGCCGAGGGCGGAGACGAACGAAAGGTCGTACCCGAGCGCGCGCAACCGCTGGATGACCTTGGGCGCGAAGCCGTCCTCGAGCTGGATGGTGTACGGCGCCGGAGTCGAGGCCGCGCCGGCGCCCGGTGGCCCGCCGCCCCCGGGGAGGAATCGCGGCAGCTCCAGCGCCGCCTGTGCGCCGAGGCCGTAGTCGAGCGCGCCGAGCAGCGTCTGGTAGACCGCCGACGTGATCCACGCATTGCCGGCGGCGCCGACCACGAATACCGGCCGATCGCCCTTGAACGCAATGGTGGGGGCGATGGTGCTGCCATGGCGCGAGAAGGGCAGGCGAGATCCGTATTGCGTGGGGTCGGTGCCGTACGAGGTGAGCTTGTCGTTGCTGAGGAAGCCGAGCCCCGGGGTGACGTAGAAATTGCCGCCCCAGGTGCCCAGCGTCTGCGTGACCGCCACGGCATTGCCGTCGGCGTCGGCGACGGTGAAGGCCGTGGTGCCGGCGGCGTGGCAACCGGTCATCTCGGCGGCGTGGTCATCACCGCAGGATGCATCGGTGGTGGCGGAAACGGAAACGCCAGGCCCGGGCGAGGCGTCGCCTGCGTCATCACGCGGTGAGTCACGCGCTGGCGGCGACGCGGTACGCTTTGCCGCCTCGCCCAGACACGGCAGCGAATCCCCGCGCACGGCCGCCGGCGTCAGCGCCTGCTCGGGATCGTGACAGCGCCAGCGCACTATCGCCGTGTCGCGGTCGATGATGGAGGCCACGTCCACCGGCCACATCGCCGGGTCGGCAATGCGATTGCGTGACGATGGCGTGAGGAACCACGCGCTGAGGGCGGCGTGCAGCGTGGGCGCGCTCTCGGTGTAGCGTTGTGGCGCGGGAAACTGCCCGAGCAGGTTGAGGCGCGCGACAAGCTCTGCGCCGCCGCTCACCGGCGGCGCCGTCGAGCAGATGCGATAGGCCCGATAGAACCCGCACACCGGCTCCCGCTCGTTGGCGAAGTACCGCGCCAGGTCACTCGGCTTCATCGCATTGCCCTTGCTGCGCAGGTCCCCGGCGTACTTCGTTGCCACCTCGCCTTTGTAGAACCCATCCGCGCCCTTGGCAGCGATCTGCTCCAGCACCCATGCCAGATCGGGATTGCGGATGGTGTCCCCGGCCTGCAGCGGCGCGCCGTTGCGGAAGAAGAGCGCTCGGCTTCCCTCGTACTTGGCGAAGTGTTCGCGCTCGGTGGCGAGCGTGGTGGCGAGGCCGTCGCTCACTTCGTAGCCATGGCGCGCGGCACGAATGGCGGGCACGAGCAGGTCGGCCCAGGGCACAAGTTTGCTGCCGTAGCGCTGCCACGCGAGGTACATGCCAGCCACCGTCCCTGGCACATTCACCAGCACTGGCCCGTCGCTCGGATAGCGGCCGTTCACGAGCAGCGAGGTGTTGGTGAGCCCGCCCTCCTCGGGCACCCGGCTCATGAACTCGATGTTGGTGGGCGCCTTGCCTGCGAGCGCCACCACCATCTGCCCATACCCGCCGATGCCGCTGGCGTCGGGCTCCACCACACCGATGGCGAAGCTCACCGCCACGGCAGCATCCACTACGTTGCCGCCGCGGCGGAAGATTTCGAGCCCCGCCTCGGTGGCCACCGGATGCGCGCTGGACACCGCCGCCCGTCCGGTCGCGGCGTCGCGCAGCGGCGGACGTTCCCGTAGGGCGTCGTGCAGCACCTGCTGGAGCGCGCGCTCCGAGGTGGCGGCGATGGCTCGCGGGCGATGCCGGGTGCGCACCGCCTCCCACTGCACACGCCGCGCGGCCGCCGAGGGGCCACTGAAGTACAGCCGCGCGCTGCGCGACCAGAAGCGGTCGAACGTCGCTGTGTTGCTGGCGGCACGGTCGGTGGGCAGCGGACCCGTCACCGTGAGGCGGCCAGCGTCCACCGCCAGCGGCGCCGGCACACGAAACAGATTGGCGGGAGGCGACACCGCCGCGAGGGTGCGCCGCTCGTGCGCCGAACGGTCCACGCCGCGATCGGGGTCGCCGTTGTACGTCACGCTCACCTCGCGATACTCCGCAATGCTGAGCAGCACACCGTCGGGCGACCAATCGAGGTCGCCGTGCGCGCGTGACGCAAGGTTGCTGTACGCCGGCCCTTCGGTGGGCACCACGAACACACCGGTGCGGGTGGACACGGCCAGTCGTCCGTCGGGAGCCCACGCCAAATCCTCGAGTGTGGCGTCGGTGCTCACGGTGGACTCGCTCCCCGAAGCCAGTGTCCGCACCACCGCTTTTCGCCCCGACTCGGTGAACACGAGGTACGCCACCCGTCGCCCATCGGCCGACAGGCGCGGTCGGCGTTCGGTCTGCTCACTGCCGTTCAGCCGTTGCTCGGTGCCGTCGGCGGCGCGCATCCAGATGCGCGCGTCCCCGCCAAGCCCACGCTGGAAGTACACGCGCCCGTCGCCCGTCGCCGCCGGCGCCACATCGTGCGCGGGGTGCGTGGTGAGCCGGCGCCGGGCGCCCACGGGCTGCCCGTCCCCATCGACGGTCACGGCGAAGAGATCGTGGTGCCCCGCCGAGTCGGCGGCGTAGTAGAGTGTGTCGCCGCGCACATGCGGATCACGGTGCCACGCGCTGCCCTGCGTCACGCGCCGCGCGCCTTCGCCGGCACGCTGCACATACAGGTGGCCCTCCCGCGCAAAGTACAGCAGCCCCATGACGGTGCTGGCCGGGGTGCGCGCGTCTTCGACGGGGCTGGCGCTGTCGGCGCGCGCCACCGATGGCGATGCGACGGTCCGCTGGGCCGGCAGCGATTGCGGGGCGAACGCTGCCACTGCCAACGACAGCGTCAGAGAAAGCGTCGGCGCGACACGGCCGACAGCTGTGAACCGCGGGAAGGTGCCCATGCGTTCAGCGCCGCGCGCGGCGGATGACCACCGCCTCGATCACATCGCCTTCCTGCACCCGATCGACCACATCGAGGCCGCGGGTGGTCTCGGCGAACACCGTGTAGTCGTGATCGAGTCGCACGTTGTCGATGAGGTTGATGTAGAGCTGCCCGTCACCGGTGTCACGGCCGCGGGTGGAGATGCCGAACGTGCCCCGGGCGTTGCGGGCGAAGCCGACTTCGTCACGCATGAAGAACGACGTGGCGGGATCGTACTCGTCGGCGCCCGGACTGCCGCCCTGGATGACGAAGTTGGGCACGATGCGATGGATGGTCTTGCCGGTGTACCCGCCACGTTCGGCGAGCGTGACGAACGTGTGTACCGCGAGCGGCGCCTCCTCTGGCAGGAAGCGCAGCGTGATGGTGCCTTTGCCCCGGATGCGCAGCTCGGCGGTGGCGCCCTCCAGTGCAGCGAGCGAGGCCACCGAGGGAAACGGTGGCGGCATGTAGGGCAGGCGGAACGTGTCCTTCGCCGCCGTGAACGTGGCCGGCAGCGCATCGTGTGCCATGGCAGCGATGACCGGATCGGGGTCACGCAGCCACTGCACGCTCCACGCCGGGTCGGCGGTCGCCGCCAACGGGAGAACGACCTTGAGCAGCGCCACCCGCGGGTCGCGCCACGTCACCGGCTTCGTGCGGCTCAGCCGCTCGAACGTGCGCTGCAGCCGCGGCAAGGCGGCCGCTCCGTCGTACCTGGCGCGCTGCTGTTCCAGCACGGTGGCGGCATGCAGCAGCAGGCCGGCGTGATCGCGCTCCAGCACCGCCAGCGCCTGCGGCGCCGTGGTGATGGCGGCAATGGCAACGTTGGGCGCCGAGTCGCGGGCGAGGCGAGACAGCGTCACGGAGTCGCCGAGCCGCTTGGCTGCCTCGGCGGCCCAGGCGCGGGCCTGCCACACCGACGACTGCGCGAGCTGGCGCACCGCCGGTCCTGCCTCGGCGGGTGCCGACCGCGCCAGCGCGACCACGGCGTGCGCGCGCGGCCGCCAGGCTTCGGCGGGGCCCACCAGCGCCCGCAGTGGCCCCGCGTCGCACGACTTCTCGCCCAGCAGGTCGATCGCGAGAAGCTGCACGTGCTCGCTGGTGTCGCGCAGGTGCGATGCCGCCCGCGCGCAATCACCAGCCACGCGCAGCGCCTGCCAGCGCACCATCGGCGACGGGTCGTCCACCCACACACGCCCCAGCACCACCGCGGCCCGCCGCACCTGTTCGTCGCGGTCGCGCAAACCATCCGCAATCACGCTCGTGTCGCGATGGCCGGCTGCCGTGAGCGCCAGCAGCACGAGATGGCGCAGTTCGGCATCGTCGTTGCCCGCAAAGGCACCGGTGAGGGCCGTCAGCGTGGCCGCAGTGGGCTTGTAGCTGCGCGCATGGCGCCGCGTGAACGATTCGAGTCCGCGTGCGGCACCTTGCCGCACCACGAGGGCCGCATCGGCAACACCGGGGCGCAGCATCGCCTCTGCCGTGCTGTCCGCCGGGGCCACCCGGCCGAGCGATTCGTACAACGCCGCCCGCACGGTGTGATCGGGCTCGCGGGTGTACGGCACGAGCGCTGCCTGCCCCAGTAACGCCGGCGCGCGCAGCTGCGCCGCCGCATTGGCCGCCTCGCGCCGCACCGAAGCCGCCGGCGCCCGCAGCATCGGGTCGAGCAGCGACGCGTGCCGCGCGTCCTCGAAGCGGCCGAGTGCCCGCACGGCCAGCCGCTGCAGCACCGAGTCGCCTGAGGCTAGCGCCCGCTCGATGGTGCGCAGGTCGGCACCGCGGGCGTGTTCGGCCTTCAGGACGTCATGAGGAGTGAGGGGGGCGGGCTGGGTGGCGCCCTGGAGCGCGAGCAGGAGAATCGGCCACATACGAGAGGGGATGAGAGACGAGCCAATATGCGGGAGCGCCCGAACCATCGTAACTTGCAGCGCTGGCGCGGTGTGTGCGCCGGCGACTCTCATTCCGTCTTTCCCGGAGCACTCCATGCGGTCTTTCCGCTTCCTGTCCCCCACGCTGGCGGGACCGGTTCTGCTCGTGCCCGGCCTCCTGCTCGCGCAGAAGCCTGCGGTGAACCAGTACGGCAACCCCGAACGCCTGCGCCCGGCGCCCACCACGGCGGCGATCACGGCGCGCGACCTGCAGATCCGCCTCTACCAGTTTGCCGACGACTCCATGCTCGGCCGCCAGGTGGGGCGCGC
>JBEILM010000195.1:0-5829 GCA_040379205.1 Gemmatimonas sp. | reverse complement strand
GCGCGTTCGCCGCTCAGGAACCGGTGCAGCACGGTGTAGACACGATCGAGTTCGTCATCGGAGGTGCAGTAGGGCGGGAGGCAATAGGCCACGTTACCGAGCGGGCGGATGAGCACGCCCTGCGCGATGGCGAAGACGGCCAGCTCGCGGCCGATGTCGCTCAGATACCCGGATGGTGCCTCGAGTTCCACGGCCGCCACCGTGCCCAGTTGGCGCACGGCACGCACCCCGCGCACACCACGCAGCGTGTCGAGCTGACGAGCGTGCGCCTGCTCGATGCGGCGGCGATCGGTCGCGCTGCGGCTGTCGAACAGCCGCAGCGACGCCCGCGCCGCCGAGCAGGCAATGGGATTGGCCGTGTACGAATGCCCGTGGAAGAACGTCTTGCGGCGGTCCTCGCTGCGAAACGCCTCGAACAGGCTCTCGTTGGAAGCTGTGGCGCCCAGCGGGAGCACGCCACCGGTGATGCCCTTGGACAGGCACAGCAGATCGGGAGACACGCCCGCACGTTCACAGGCGAACAGCGGTCCCGTGCGACCGAAGCCGGTCATCACTTCATCGGCGATGAGATGCACACCCGCAGCCTGGGTGCGTAGGCGGATACCTCGCAGGACGTCCTCATCCCACACCCGCATGCCGCCGGCGCCCAGGATGAGCGGCTCGACGATCACCGCCGCGAGTTCCTCGCCGCGTGCGGCGATCAGGGCGTCGAGGGCTGCCAGCGTGTCGCCCTCGGATGGATCGGGGAGCCGCGCCACCTCGAAAAGGAGCGGCTCGTACATGTGCGTGAACACACCCCGTGCCCCCGCGGCCATCGCGCCGAAGGTATCGCCGTGATACGCGTGCTCGAGCGCGGCCACGAGACGCCGCGGCGCGCCGCGATTGGCGAACGCCTGCAGTGAGATCTTGATGGCCACCTCCACCGCCGTCGAGCCGTTGTCCGAGAAGAAGATGCGCGACAGCCCCGCCGGCAGCACCTGCACGAGCTCCTCGGCCAGCAACGCCGCCGGTTCGTGCGTGAAGCCCGCGAAGATCACCTGATCGAGCGTGCCCGCCTGGGTGGCGATGGCCTGCACCAGTTCGGGACGGCAATGGCCATGCGTGGTCACCCACCACGACGAAATGGCATCGAGAATGGGGCGCCCGGTGGCGGGGTACAGCCAGCTCCCCTCCGCCCGCACGATCGGCACCGGCCACGGTGCCTGCCAGTGCTGCGTGTAGGGATGCCACACATACGCGAGGTCGGGTTCGACGATGCGGCGGTGCAGCGCCGCCGATGCGGGCCCGGACATCGGCACGGTGCGACCGGTGCTGGTGCTCATGACTTGCGCAGCGCGGCGACAATGGTGGCCGCCAGGGCGTCCACCATCTCCACGGGATGCACCGCCGACACCGAGATGCGCAGCCGCGACGTACCGACGGGCACGGTGGGCGGACGCACCCCGCCCACGAGAAAGCCTCGACGCCGCAGGTCGGCTACCATGGCCATGGTGCGCACCGGGTCCCCGACCAGCACTGGCACGATATGGCCATCCGGCGGCCCGGGGATGTCGAGCCCCGCTTCGCCGAGTCGTTCGCGCAGCCGCTGACTGCGGGCCCGCACCGCTCCGCGTCGCCATGGCTCCACTTCGGCGATGCGCAGCGCCTCGAGTGTCGCCGCTGCCAGTGCCGGCGGCGATCCGGTGGTGAAGATGAAGGAGCGCGCTCGGCTCACCAGCAGCTCCACCAACTCCTGCGAGCCGCCCACGTACGCGCCGGCGGTGCCGAGCGCCTTGCCCAGCGTGCCCACGACCACATCCACCTGTCCGGTCACGCCATAGTGTTCGATGGTACCGGCGCCGGTGGCGCCAAGCACGCCCGTGCCGTGCGCATCGTCGACATACGTCCATGCCTGATGCTGCCGGGCCAGCGGCACCAGCCGGTCGAGCGGGCAATGGTCGCCGTCCATGGAGAACACGCCCTCCACCACGATCAGGGCGCGGCGGAACGCCGAGCGTTCGGCGGCCAGCATGGCGGCCAGGGCGTCGAGATCGTTGTGCGGGAAGACGCGCACGGTGGCCCGCGACAGCCGGCAGCCGTCGATGAGCGAGGCGTGGTTGAGCGAGTCGGAGTAGATCACGTCACCGCGCCCCACGAGGGCGGGAATCGCCCCCACGTTCACCATGTACCCGGAGGGAAAGAGCAGGGTGTACGCACACCCCTTGAGGCGCGCGAGCGTATGCTCGAGCGACTCGTGGATGGGATGGTTGCCGGAGATGAGACGCGCCGCCGCCGCGCCGGTACCTTCGGCCTGCAGGACGGCCTGCGCCGCACGCGCCACCCGCGGGTCGGACGCGAGACCGAGGTAGTCGTTGGAGGCGAAGTCCACGAGGCGTTCGCCGTGCACCAGCACGGTGCCGGCCCGGCGCTGCTGCACCTGACGCAGCGCCCGCTTGAGTCCCGCAGCCTCGAGCGCGCGCAAATCCTCGTCGAGCGCCGCGTTCATCGTCGACGGCGGCATCAGGGGCAGGCGCGGGTCGGTCACTTGATCACGAAGGTGAGCTGCGTCCTGGTGGGGTGCGCCGAGCAGGCGCCGCCGAAGGTCCCGAGCGGCACGGTGTACTCGGACTGCGCACCCGCCTCGACGGTGAACATGGCCAGACGATGCTGCACCGTGTCTTCGTTCACTATGCGGATGGTGCGGCGCCCGCCGGCGCCGCCCACGAACACGGTGTCCGGAAGCGCCATGGCGCGGCCAAGCGCGGTTTCCACCACGGCCACGCCACCGCGTTGCACGCGAATGAGCGTGTCCGGGCGCGGCCAGGTGAACCACACCACGGCGGCGGTAACCGCCGCCAGCGCAGAAACGGTCGCGATACGGGACAAGCTCACGGGCTACGCCTCACCACGGCCGCGTCACCCCGTCCGGTCATTGCGTCCGCACCGGCACGGGCACCGCGAGTGAATCCCCATTGTCGAAGCGCAACATGAGCGGCACGGTATCGCCCACGGCGACGGCGCGCACCAGGTCGATCAGCATGACGTGCACGGCGCCCGGCGCCATAACCAGCGAGTCGCCGGCGGCGATGGTGATGGACGGGCGCGCCTGCATGTGTGCCATGCCATTGTGCTGCATGGTCTCGTGCACTTCGGCGGCGCGCGCCCACGGGCTGCTGGCCCCCACGAGCGTGGTGGCCACGGTGTCGCCGTTGACGAGCGTGAGATAGGCGCCGCTGGTGGCGCCCGAGTCGGCAAAGCGCGCCCACGCATCGCGCACCATCAGCTCGCGCGGCGGCGCCGCGCCTTCGCTGGTTGTGCAGGCGCTGGAGACAGCCATGAGCGTGGCACTCGCCACCAGCAGCGACCGTCGGGAACCGGACATCGTCTTCACTTGGGCAACGGCGTGCGGCGGAGCACACGCCCGAGATCGGCCGCGAGCGCTTCCCACCGCGTACCGAAGGGATACAGCGCCACCAGCGCCCCGGTGTCGTCGACCAGAAAGACCTGCGACGAGTGGCTCACCAGGTATCCGCTGGCCGTCGGTGTGTCTTCCTTCGCAGCCGCGATGCCGAAAGCCTGCATGATGTTGGCGGTGGTCATCGGGTCGCCGGAAAGCCCCACGAACGTGGCGTCGTATTGCGTGGCATAGCGCTGCGCCACCGCTGGGGTGTCGCGCTCCGGGTCGACCGACACGAACACCCAGCGTACCCGCGCCGCCGCGTCCCCCAGCTGCGCCTTGGCGCGCTTCCAGTCTGCCAGCGTGGTGGGGCATACGTCCGGGCAGTGCGTGTACCCGAAGAACAGCACCATCGGACGGCCCGGCTCCGGCGCCGTGGCGAAGGGCGAACCGTCCGCCCGTGCAAACGTGAACGCGGCCATGGGGCGCGGCGGATCGACGGCGACGCCGTCGAACACCGCATGGGATTCACACCCGCTGAAGAGCCACGCCGCGAGGAGAGCGCCCGTTGATCGGGTCAGGGCGCGGCGCATAGCGCGCACAGGCCGTACAACACCACTTCATGCGACTCGAGCCGGAAGCCGGAGGGCGTGAGGTCGCGCAGGTCTCCTGGGCACCCATGAATTTCGAACACCCGATTGCACGCCCGGCAGCTGAAGTGGTGGTGATGGGCCGAGCCCGCGCGTTCGTACCGTGGCGCTTCGCCGGGCAGTTCCACCGGAACGAGCCAGCCGCTGTCCACCAGTGAGTTGATGGTGCGGTAGACCGTCGCAATGCCCAGCTTCGCGACCTGCCCACGCCCCGCCTCCAGGACCTCGTGCGGCCCGAGGGGGCGCGGCGTTTCCTCAAACACCTGACGGATGGCGTCGCGCTGTCGTGTGTTGCGTTCCATGCGCGAAATATGTCACGGTGCGCCCGCAGGGGGCACGGGGCACCGCGCAGTGGCGCACACCGCGGCGCTCGGATTGATTTGCCGTGATGACCGCGCCCTTTCGCTCTTCGGCTTCCTCCCGCGTACCCGCCTGGGGGCGATGGCTCCTCGCGAGTCTGGCGGCGATCGCGTTGGCCCATCTGCTTGACGCCACGGCTTGGCGGGTCCGCCTGCCAACCGTCTACGAGAAGGACTGGGGGCGCCTGCTGCGCATCGTCGGCTTCCTGCCCACGTGGGGGCTGGTGACGTTGGCGTTCTGGCTCGAACAGCGCCCCAGCCGGCGCCGCGGCCCCGAAACGGCCCTGCTCATTCTGGCACCCACGTTCGGGGGGGCGGCCGCGGAGGTTCTGAAGCTCCTCTTTCGGCGGGTCCGTCCCGACCCGGAAGCGTTTGGCTACCTGTTCCGCGCGTTCTCGGATGGTCCGTTGTCCAATCGCGGCCTCGGGCTCCCCAGCTCCCACGCCCTGGTGGCGTTCGCCGGCGCCTTTGCCCTGGCCCGGATCTTCCCGCGGGCGCGCTGGGTGTTCTATGCGGTGGCCGCCGGGTGCGGGTTCACCCGCGTGCTCGCCAATGCGCACTATCTCAGCGACATCGTCGTGGCGGCGTGCGTGGCATACGGGATCGTGATGGCCTTGACCCGTCGCTTACCGGGCGCGCTGGCGTCCGGTCCGGTTCCCGAGGGCGACGCCGGACATCGGTGACGGGCCGGGCCGCGTGACGCGATGGCTCCCGAGGGTCAGCCGCCCCGCGGCGCATGCAGTTGAAGAGGAAGCACCCGCGCGAATGCGGTGAAGTCGCCATCGGTGGTCAGAATCGCCAGCCCGCGGCTCAAGGCAACCGCGCAGAGCAGGAAGTCGGTATGTGATCCCTGCACACCAGCGGCACGGCAACGGTTGCAGCACTCCGCGGCCTGTTCAAAGTCCGCTGAGCCAAGCACGAGATCGGGGAAAGCGCGCAGGTGGGCGCGAAGCGACTCGAACTGCGAAGGTTCCCGCACGCCGGAGAGCAGTTCCTGGCGAATCGCGCCCATGATCTCCACGCGCCCTTCGCGGATCAGCTCCCGCAACTCCGCCACCACCGGGCTGTCCTGCACCGTTGCGCGACGCAACGCCAGCGACCACACCGACGTGTCGACCAGCACGTTCATCGCCGACGATTCGCCTTGTAGTCGTACGTCGGGTCGATGTCGATGGTGCCGAACAGCTCCACCACCATCGCCTGCTTGCGATGCCGGATGTACTCCGCCAGCGCCTCGTTGACGGTGTCCTTCTTGGTGCGGTGCCCGCCGACGCGCAGGGCCTCGTCGAGGAGTCGGTCGTCGATCGCCAGGTTGGTCGCCATGTGTGAAAACCTACACAGGTTTATAAACACGGGCAAGTAGACCGCAGGGCGCGCCGGGCCGGCCTGCTGTTCCTCAACGATCAGGACGCAGGCGTCGAGCATCGCCGTGAGCGCGGATGCT
>JBEILM010000194.1:0-5862 GCA_040379205.1 Gemmatimonas sp. | reverse complement strand
TCCTTCACCGCCTGGGTCTTATGCGCGGAACAGGCCCCCGCCCTCGACGAAGCGGCGCTTCCAGAGGGCGATGAACCGATCCGTGCAGGCGAACCGGGCGCCAATCGTCGCATAGCTGTCGCCCTCGGCCAGCGCGAGCACGACCCGCACCCGCTTCGCCATTGCTTGGCTCAGCGTCGTCTGCCGCAGCATCTACTCGAGGGTGCGGCGATCTTCCGGGGCGAGCACGAGATCCATCGTAGCGGTAAACATACCACCCGATACCGCAACGCTCGTGCTATCCACATCTTACCTACGGACCACTAGCCACCGTAAACAGCGCCCCGTATTGCGACCTGTCGCCACACCAGGTCGTCCCCCGCCTCGCCGATGCCGGGCAGTACCTCGCCTCGGAGTCGACCATGTACCGCGTGCTGCGCGAGGCCCAGCAGCTGGTCCATCGCGGCCGCACGGCGGTGCCGCAGCTGCGAGCGACGCCGTCGCAGGCGGAGACCGGGCCGAACCAGGTGCCGAGCTGGGACATCACGTACCTCAAGAGCCCGGTGCGCGGCGTGTTCTGGTACCGGTACTTGATCCTCGACATCTGGAGCCGGAGGATCGTCGGCTGGACGGTGGAAGCGACCGAAAGCAGTGCGCACTCCGCAGCGCTCTTCCGCGCCACGTGTGCCGCCTCCACCTACGACCCGAACGGCATCGCCTTACACGCGGACAACGGCGGGCCGATGAAAGGCGCGACGATGCTGGCCACTCTGAAGCGGCTCGGTGTGCTGGCCTCGTTCAGCCGGCTCGGCGTCAGCAACGACGACCCGTCTTCGGAAGCGCTCTTTCGCACCGCGAAGTACCGCCCCGACTTTCCGCGGGAACCCGTCGTCGATCTCGCCCACGCGTCGGCATGGGTCGCCGCCTTCGTCCAATGGTACAACCACGAGCATCGGCACAGCGCCATCCGGTTCGTCACGCTCGGCCAGCGGCATGACGGGCTCGACGTCGCGATCCTCGCCCAGCGCGTTCGCGTCTATGCCGACGCCAGAGCGCAGCAGCCCGCGCGCTGGAGCGGCTCGACGCGCGACTGGCACCCATCACGGCCGTTGTGCTGAACCCACCGTATGCCGTCAACGGGGGGAGCATCTCGTAGCGACTCATGCGACAACTATCTTGCCACTCACCGCTACCGTCGGCCCGCGGAACGGCCTGAACGTGACTTCGCCCAGAGTGAAGGTGATGCCGGTGCCCGGCTGGAGGGATGGGCTCGTGGTGACGTTCTTCTGGCCGTTGGGGTCGACGTTGCCCCCATGATAGCAGGTCGCGAGTCGATTGCCGTCACGGAGCTGATGGGTGGAGAACGCCGAGAAGGACGACGGCGAGAGTCCGGAGGTGTAGAACCCGTAGGCCCATCGGCTGCTGTTGCCGCCGTTCGTGTTCCAGAAGTCGCCCGCGAGGTTCCACGTCTGGGCCTGAACCGTCGCGGTGCTCCCGGTGGACAGGAGCATCAGGGCCGTGAGTTTGGTCATCACGCGCTGCATTGCGATTCCGTCTGCTGAGGGGGGCAACCGGTCGGCACCATGCCGCCGGGACCATCAGGCTTTCGCGTGCCGTTCAAGGCTGCAAGACCGAGGCCGGCCCCACGGCGTGCGCGGCTGGGGGTAACGTGCCTCCTCCGGCCATTGACGAGCGTCTCGACGGCCTCGGCCCCGCCGTTGCGCCTAGGCGGCGCTGCCGTCGCCGCCGTGCTGCGCGTCCAGCCGCGGCGTGGGGCGGGCTTGCTGGCAGACTGGTACGCCAACCGGAATCGCCCGCGTCACCCCCGCGCGCGGCGTTCCCGTTCGACGGCCGCGAGGCCGCCGCGCTCGACGAGCGCCGGGAACCAGCGCCCCAGGCGCCAGAGGAAACGGGCCCGCGACGGGCGCACGATGATGCCTTCGTTGCGTTCGACGGCGTCGAGTGTTTCCCGCGCCAGCGCCTCGACGCCGTAGGGTGGTCCGGCGAACGCCTCGAGAAGGCGGCGCGTGTCGGGGCGCCAGGGGACATCGGGCAGATCGGCCGGCGGGGTGGAATCGAGCAGCGGCGTCTCGATGGCCGATGGGCAGAGCACGTGCACTTTCACGCCGTGCACCGCGGCCTCGATGCGCAGGCTGGTGCTCAGGCCGACCACGGCGTGCTTGGTCATCGCGTAAGGCGTGAAGAGCGGTGCCGGACCGAGGCCGGCGAGCGACGCCACGTTCAGGATGTGCCCGTGCCCCTGACGCACCATGATCGGGTAGCCTGCGGCCACGCCATGCACGACGCCACGCACGTTGATGTCGAGGATACGCTCCCAATGGGCGAGCGGGATCTCGTGCACCTCACCCGAGACCCCGATGCCGGCGTTGTTGACGAGCAGGTCGAGACGCCTGCCGCTGGCGGCCCCCTCGATGGCCGCGCGCATTCCCGCCGCATCGCGCACGTCCACCTCGACGGCGCGCGCTCCTGCTCCCGCCGCCGCCGCAACCCGCGCGGCCGCCTCACCGTCGACATCGGCGACCACCACCTGCGCGCCCCGGCGGGCCAGCTCGAGGCTCAACGCGCGACCGATACCAGAGCCTGCTCCGGTGATGAAGGCGACAGCGTTCGTCCAGGGCACGGTGGCAGGGGCGACGGGGAAAGGGGAAGCCGAACGCTAAAGCTACCGCCCACGCCACGCCAGCGGCGTGGCCTCCGTGTAGGAATGCCGGTCAGGGTGCCGGTCAGGGGGTGCCCCGTCGCACCAACCCGACGCCGGTGACGAGCACGGTCGTGGCCACGCACGCCGCCCCCAGCCACAGCAGTGTGGCAAAGCCGGGGAGGAAGGCGAGGCCGAAGAACCCCCCCGACAACAGCATGGCCCCCGCCACCGCGAGAACCCGGGCGGCCCAGCGCGCGCCCTCGGGCAGGGTCGCCGAGTCCAGCAGCCCCTGCAGGACAAGGGAGAGGATCACCAGCACACCGGCGTGGGCGTGCCCCGCGCGGAACAGTGCCTGCTGTGTGGGCGTCAGCTCGAAACCCGGGGGCAATCCGTGCGCGCTGCCGGTCACGATCCCCAGCAGGGTGAGGCCGCCGTAGACGATGGTCGGGACGGTGAGCAGCGTGAGGCCCGCCATGAGGCGGGCGGGACGGGAGAGGGTCATGGGATGCGTCCGGTTGAAGATGGCGGGTTGGCTGTCTCGGGCGGCGCGAGCAGTGCGGCGCTGATGCGCGCCGTGAGGGCACGGGGCGAGAAGCGGGCTGACTGGGCCATGAGCTGGTTGAGCCGGCCGACAATGCGGGTCGGGCGTCGCGTCTCGAGCGCGGCCATGGCCGCCTCGACCACGTCGGCGACCGTGAGCAGTCGGCGGAAGACCGCTGTTGAACGGGCGCCGGGTCCTGCGGCGTCGACGAACGGCGTATCGACGGGGCCAGGGCAGAGTGCCGCCACGTGCAGCCCGCGACCGCGGAACTCCGCCCAGAGGGCCTCGGAGAGCGAGAGCACATACGCCTTGGTCGCGCCGTAGGCGGCCATGAACGGGGCCGGCTGGAAGGCCACCGTCGACGCGATGTTGAGCACCGTGCCCCGGCGCTCGAGCAGGCTGGGGACGAACTGGCGGGTCAGCTCGGTGAGCGCTACGACATTCACCTGCAGCATGTGGCTCAGATGGTCGGGGGCCTCGGTCTCGAAGCCCCCGTGGAACCCGAAACCCGCATTGTTTACCAGCAGGTCCACCGGCAGGGCGAGGCGCTCGACGTCGTCGAACAGGCGCCGGGCCGCCCCGGGGGCCGCGAGGTCGGCCGGCAGTACCGTGGCGCGGCCGCCTGCGGCCTCGATCCGCGCGCGGAGCGCCTCAAGGCGTGGCACCGACCGCGCGGCGAGCAGCACGTGTGTGCCCTCGGCGGCCAGCGCGGCGGCCAGTGCTTCGCCGATGCCGGACGACGCGCCGGTGAGCAGGGCGACGCGATGGCGCGACTGGCGGTGGGTCACGGCGCGCGCCGCCACGTCTGGGTGCGGCCGAGCAGCGAGATGCCGATGAAGCCGCGTACTTCCAGGGTACGGCCGTCCGGGGCCGGGGTGAGCTTCACGCGATAGGTCTTGCCGTTGTCGGGATCGAGCAGTTCGCCCCCGCCCCACGTGCCCCCGTTGCGACGGACGTTGCGGATCATCTCGAGGCCGGTGATGGGCTGGTTGCGGCGGTCGCCGGGGCACTTGTCGCAGAGGCCCTCGGCCTCGCCCGGCACGAGGGTGCCGCGGATGATGCCGGTGAGGACGCCGTTGCGCTCGACGATCTCGACCACGCCGCGTGGCTGGCCGGTCTTGTCGTCGAAGGTGTGCCAGGTCCCCACGGGTGAGGGGGCCGTCTGCGCGGCAACCGGGGTGGCCATGGCGGCGGGAGCTGCGGGGGCCGCGGCGAGGAGCAGCGGGAGCAGGCGCGGGAGCAGGCGCGGAACGGTGCGGCGCATGGTGAGAGCCTCGCGGTGGAAGAAGGGAATCAGGGCTAGACAACGTCGCCTGACACTGTCATGTAGACAATGTCTACTGTCCGGGGTTGACAGTGTCAAGCCCGCGCCGCATCGTTCGCCATGACCGCCGACCTCAAGCAGCGCGTGCTCGATGCCAGTGTGCAGTTGATCCACGATGTCGGGCTGGCCGGCCTGTCCATGCGCGAAGTCGCCCGGCGCGCCGGCGTGAGCCACCAGGCGCCCTACCACCACTTCGCGGACAAGGCGGCGATCGTCGCGGCGCTGGTCGAGCGCGGCTTCACCCTGCTGGCGGATCGGATGGAGGCGGCGGAGCGCACGGGGCCCCCCGCCCAGCGGCTGCGGCGCGTCGGGCGCGCCTACGTGGACTTCGCGCTCGAGCAGCCGGTGTACTTCCGGCTCATGTTCCGCCCCGAACTCTCCGATCCCGCGCGCTTTCCGGCGGCCGACGCCGCGGGCGGCCGGGCCTTCGCCGTGCTCGAGCGCCTGGTGGGCGAGCTCGCCGGCCCGCGAGCCAGCCGCTCGCGGAGGGACGTTCTGCTCTCCATGCACTGGTCGCTCGTCCACGGGCTGGCCACCCTGTTGCTCGATGGGCCGCTGGCGGCGGAACTCGGGGCGGGCGTTGCCCGGGGGCGCCACGTGGACGACGTGCTCACCCTCTTCCTCGCACGGTGAGCCGGTGACCCTCACTCCCGCCGACGCCTCACGATGTTGGGCGTCGTCGCGACGGCGGTTCTGCTCATCCTCGGCCCCGCCGTGGCCGTTTGGCGCCCCCGCCTCACCCCGGGGGGCGGATGGCGCCGCAGGTCAGCCCCGCTCGTGTCGCTCATCGCACCGGCCGCGCTGGCGCACCTCCTGGTGGTGACGGGTTGGGTCCCCGCGTATAAGGGACAGTGCGGCGGCTGGCTGGGCGAGACCCAACCGTGCCTCGGTTTCGGTCAATACGCGCGCGAAACGATCTAGTTGGTGGCGATGATCATGGGTTCTGCCCCAGCCTAGTGGGCCGTAGTTGATTTGCGTGGAGCAGGCATGCGACGGGTAAGGTCGCGGTACCGCCACGCAAAGGGCTGGCAGGTTTTGTTTGGGAGCGTGATGTAGCGCAGCAGCTTGCGCGTGAGATCGGTCGTCGAGGTGAAGATGCCGCGCGCGATGCAATCGCGTGCGATGCAATCGCGTGCGATGCAATCGCGTGCGATGCGCGCGAACCTGTTCTCCACCTGGTTGAGCCAGCTGCTGTAGGTCGGGGTGTCGTGCATCGTCACGCGGGGGTGCGCGGCGAGCCAGTCCTTCACCGCCTGGGTCTTATGCGCGGAACAGGCCCCCGCCCTCGACGAAGCGGCGCTTCCAGAGGGCGATGAACCGATCCGTGCAGGCGAACCGGGCGCCAATCGTCGCATA
>JBEILM010000193.1:0-5867 GCA_040379205.1 Gemmatimonas sp. | reverse complement strand
GGCAGCACGTTCGTCTACAGCGGCGACCCCAACATCTTCGGCCTCGCGCTCGAGCGACGCCTCGGTGGGGAGGCGGTGGTCGACTATCTCGCGCGCCGCCTGCTGCAGCCGCTCGGCATCACGTCGCTGCGCTGGGCGACCAACTTCGCCGACGGCCGCCCCAACCTGTCCGGCAGCGCATACGTGACCGCGCGCGATTGGGCCAAGTTCGGCGAGTTCGTTCGCCTCACCATGGCGTCACGGTGGACCGGCCCCGCCATCCTGCCGCGCCCGTTCTTCGACCAGATGTTCACCGGCAATCCGGCCCACCCCGCCTACGGCTTCTACTGGTGGCTCAAGAAGCCGGTGCCCACGGCCCTGGCGGCGACGATCGACGCGAACAACAAGCGGCAGTACTCCCTGCAGATCAAGCCGATCGTCGATCAGCCGATGATCCCTGACGACTTCGTGATGGCGAAAGGTGCCTATGGGCAGCAGTTGTACGTGATTCCCTCGCTCGAACTGACCGTCGTGCGCAACGGGCCGGCCCAGCGGAACACCTTCGACGACGTGGAGTTCCTGACGCGGCTGCTTGCGGGGTTTCGGCGGTGAGGTCGCGCTACGCGCCCACGAGATTCTTGCGCGGGTCGATGATGCGCAGCACGCCGTCGATGCCGGGCTGATTGAATCCCTTGAAGCCCTCGTTGCGTTCGAGGTTCTCAAGGTGCGAGCCGATCGCCCCGTTCAGCCGGAAGTCCTCCGCCTGTTCGGCGGTGACCAGCCCCGCGCGCTCCAGCGCGTCCACCCGGGCGGGATCCACGGCCCACCACTCGCCTTCGGTGAGCGCCTGGTACAGGTGCGGGAAGTCGGAGAACGGCGGCATGAACGACACGCCGGCCTGCTCCAGCCGCGTCTGCATGCGGACGTGGTCGTACATGCACTCGAGGTGGTTGATCCCGGCCTCGAACACCGACTCACCGTGGAGGGCACACCAGAGCCCGGCCCGGCGCAGGAACGGCAGGGGCGCGAGGTGCAGATGCGCGAAATCAATATCGAGTTCCTCCGGGGCGAGGTCGATGTCGGCGAAGATCACGCTGCCGAGCGCCGGCTGTTCGAGAATCTGCGACCCCCAGCCGGCCGCGTGCCCGGCGTAGAACAGCTCGCGGCACTCGAACCCCAGCGTCTCCAGCACACCGACGCAGCGGTGGAACCACTCGCGCGAACTGTCGTAGGTGTGATGATCCTGGTTGGCCCAGCCGATACCGTGCTGGTCCTGCCGCGCCTTTTGCACGCGCCCGGCGCGGCAGCGCGTCTCCCAGTATTCGCGTTCCGCGCGCAGCCACAGCCAGCAGGCCCACGACGCGCCGAGCCCGCCCACGGCGGCACGGACCAGGGCATCGGTGTGGTCGTAGCCGCGCCCCAGGTCATCGAAGGCTCGACGACGGGCCCGGAACGCCTGCAGCACCAGCCGTGACTCGCGCAGTGTCGCGACCGATACCGCCTCCGGGGCAAAGCCGGTCGATCCGCGCCGTTCAATGGCCCAACACTCGACACCGTCAGCAGACCACGCCAGCGCACGGCGAAACGGGGCGTGCAGCGCGCCGTCTACCGACACCGCCAGCCCCTGTGCGGCAAGAAACTCGTGCAGGTACTCCACCTTGAAGCCGAGACCCACATGCTCGGCGCCCGTGAGCACCGCGGGGAAGAGCCCCGTGGGGTTGCGCAGGACGCCCGGGTGCGCCGGGTCGGCCTCCCATCCGGCCGAGCGGAACGCCTCCGCCTCGGCGCGCTCCACGACCGCGACGAAGTCGAGGATGTCGACCAGGCGCACCCCGATGTCCTCCAGCAGGCGTGTCGCGAAGGCGGCGCATTCGGGCACCTGGGCAAGCCGGTCATCGAGGGCGCGCCGGAGCACCGCAGCGGCGTCGGGCTGCACGGTCCACGTCCGGTCGGCGTGGGCGGGGCGAGTGGAAGGGGGCATCAGGGTGTCCGGTGGGGAACGGCAGGAATTCAGGCGGTCCATCGCGTTGGGTATTATCATAACGGCGGTTATGAGAACCAGCCACGTGCTTCGGGGCACCACGCCATGAGCGCCGTTCCTGCGCAGGTCGAGTCCGCGATCGCCGACCTGCGTCGGCTCCTCGGCGATCGGCTCTCCACCAGCGAGTCCGTGCGGGACCACCACAGCCATGACGAGTCGTGGCACGTGCCCCACCGACCAGATGCCGTGGCCTTCCCGACCTCCACGGAGGAGGTCGCGTCGGTGGTGCGCGTGTGCGCGGCACACCGCGTCCCCGTTGTCGCGTTCGGCACCGGAACGGCGCTCGAAGGCGGCGTGATTCCGGAGCACGGCGGGGTGGTCGTCAGTTTGCAGCGCCTCGACCGGGTGCTCCGGGTGAGCGCCGAAGACCTCGATGCGACGGTGCAGGCCGGGGTCACGCACCAGACGCTGAACGCACAGCTGCGTGACCTCGGCCTCTTCTTCCCCATCGATCCCGGGGCCGATTGCTCGCTCGGCGGGATGGCCGCGACGCGCGCGTCCGGCACCAATGCGGTGCGCTACGGCACGATGCGCGAAAGCGTGCTGGGGCTCACGGTGGTGCTGGCGGACGGCCGTATCGTGCGCACCGCCCGTCGCGCCCGGAAATCCTCCGCCGGCTACGATCTCACGCGGCTGTTCGTGGGCAGTGAGGGGACACTCGGCATCATCACCGAGGTCACCGTACGCCTTTTCGGTGTACCGGACACCATCGCTGCGGCCGTGTGCTCCTTCGACTCACTGGCGGGGGCCGTCAACACGGTCATCCGCACCATCCAGCTCGGTGTCCCCATCGCGCGCGTCGAACTGCTCGATGACGTGCAGATGGACGCCGTCAACCGGTACGCGGGGCTCACGCACCCGGTGCAGGACACGCTCTTCCTCGAGTTCCACGGGTCCGCATCGTCGGTACGCGAAGACGCCGCGCTGGTGCAGCAGATTGCCACCGAACTGGGTGGCGGCGCCTTCGCCTGGGCCTCCGGCCACGAGGAGCGTCGGGCGCTCTGGGCGGCGCGCCATGACGCGGCCTACGCCAACAAGGCGCTGCGCCCCGGGTGCGGCATCTGGGCCACCGATGTCTGCGTGCCGATCTCGCGGCTGGCGGAGTGCATTCTCGAGACCAAGCAGGATCTGCGCGAGAGCTTCCTCGTGGCGCCGCTCATTGGCCACGTGGGCGACGGCAACTTCCACCTCGGCTTGCTCGTGCGGCGCGATGATCCGCGGGAAGTGGCCGAAGCGGAGCGGCTGCACGACCGGCTCGTGCGGCGCGCGCTGGCCATGGACGGGACGTGCACGGGCGAGCACGGCGTCGGCACGGGGAAATCGCGCTTCCTTGCCGCGGAGCACGGCGAGGCGCTCGAGGTGATGCGGGTCCTCAAGCAGGCGCTCGATCCGCTCGGCATCCTGAACCCCGGGAAGGTGCTACCGCAGTAGGCGGGCCGTGGCCGTCAACGACGGCCCGGCCGCCCCCTCGCCGACGAGTCTTCCGCGTCGATCATCCGCCGCGGTAGAACGGCCAGGTGCTCTCGCCGAGCGCCGCGAACAGCGCCATGGTGTCGTGGCCCACGCCTGGGAGCAGCCGGTATTCGTGGGCCACGCCGAGGTTGCCGAGCAGGGCGCTGAAGGCCGCGCTGCCGGGCGCCGTGTTGTCGGCATCGCCCACCACGATGCGAAGCCGCGGCCGTGCACCGGAGCCCCGGGCGAACGCCTCGGCCACGGTGAGTGGACTCTGCTCGCGATAGTACGCCAGGTCATCGCCGTAGACATCGCGCAGGATGCGCGCGCGTTCGGCGGGGTTGGCCAGGGCACGCGGTCCGCTGAAGTCGAGGTCGAGGGGGCCAGCGCCGAGCATGGACACGGCCCCGAAGCGCTCCGGATACCGCAGACCAATGCGCGCGGCCCCGTGGCCGCCCATGCTGAACCCCTCGAGTGTTCGGCCATCGCGGGTGGCGACGGTGCGGAACCGTGCGTCGAGCTCGTTCACGAGGTCGTGCGCGACCACCGTCTCCATGGGGACGCGCCCATCCTTGGAGTTGGCCCACATGCTCCCGGTCATGCCATTGGCGAAGACGACCAGCATCGGCGGGATACGGCCGGCGCGAATCGCGGCGTCGAAGTACGCGGCAACGGGCGCGATGCCGGCAAGGCCCCCGCCGCTGCCGTGGAGCCAGTACAGCACGGGAAAGCGACGGGTTGGTTCGCTCGTGTACTGCGGCGGGCGGTACACGTGATACGACACGGTCGTGCGCGCGGCCGGACTCTGGAACACCCGATGTTCCACGCCCGGTGCACTCACCGCCGGGGTGACCCACGTCGTGTTCTGTGAGGGCGGGTCAGGGACCGGGTCGGTCGCTCGGGACGGCGACCCTGCGCCACAACCGAGTGCGACCGCCGCCGCGACGCCAAACACGGCAAGGCGGAAGCCCGACCTTGTCGGGGCTGACGTTCGAGATGCGTATCCGAGGGACATTCGTCGAGTCGTGGTCATGGCGTGTGGAAGACGACGGCCGTGGCCGGACGTTAATGTCGATCACGGGAAACCGGTGCGGTACCCGTTCGGGGCCCATCGCCGTCCATTGTCGGACCCCGGCCGTACGCTGGGGGATCGAGAGTCATTGGTGTTTCACGACGCGGCGATCTGCCCGAGGTTCGACGAATGATGAGACAGATCTTGCTCGGCGTGTTGGTGCTGTTGGCGTGTTCGGCCAATCCTGCGGCCTCGCTCGACGAGCGGCAGACGTGCCGCCTCACCCGTATCGTCGACGGTGACACCGTGGACTGCGACGCGCAGCGCATCCGGCTGCTGCTCATCGACACCCCCGAGCGCAGCCAGCCCCCCTTTGGCGCCCAGGCTGCGGCGGCCCTGGAGCAGCTCATCCCCGTGGGGAGTACGGTGCGGGTGGAATACGACGTGCGGCGCACCGACCGGTACAATCGCACGCTGGCCTACCTGTACACCGAGCGCGGGGTGTTCGTGAACGAAGCGCTGGTGCGCGCCGGGTATGCCGTGCCCGTGGTCCACCCACCCAACGTGCGTCACGTGGAGCGCATCCGCGCGGCCGCCGAGCAGGCCCGGGCCGCCCGCGCCGGCCCTGTGGGCCGTCGATGGCTTCGCCTGCCTGCCAGCGGATGCGCGGGCGGGTCGGTGTTGACACCCGCCTGCCAGGCGAACGTCCGGACTCGAACCGGGATGGGTTGCCCCGCCAGCTCCTAAAGGCTGGTGCGCTGGGGATGGCGGGGGCAGTCGAGAGGGGGGGGAAAGGGCAGGAGGGATCAGGGCGGTGCAACAGTTTATGCCACCAGCTGTGGCCGACCCAAGCGCCTTCACCGCGGGGGCAAATGCCCTGCTGCGATCTACGCCGTTAGGCCAACCTCAGCAAGGCGGCAACTGGGCTGAGCCCTCGGAGATGGGGTCTCCAGTCGCGTTCAAACGCGCGTAGAGCCGGCAGCGCACCCGGCGCGTGAATGCGTGCGGCAGCGAGAAGTGACAATAGATGCCAAGAGGTTCCGTAGAATGCCACCAATGGAAAGGCTTCAGGATTGCGCGGGTGCAGCACGCTGACGCCGTCTTCCTCGATTTCTAGGTCTGCAGCCCAGCCACGGGGGTGTACTTGGCCAGAGAACAGATCATAGATGGCATTGTACTCCCAAGGGTAGCCAAAGGCATAAGCCAAGTCGCGAATGCTATGTACCGGTGTGGAGGAGAATGATGGCGTATACCACGCCGGCTCATCATCGAAGCGCCCAGTGTCGATGAGTCGCGCAGGTGTGATGTCGCCGAAGTAGGCCCACTCTGCAGGGAAGTCGCTGCGAAGCGTGTTGAGTTGTGTCGTCAGCTCGGCTTCAAGGG
>JBEILM010000192.1:0-5987 GCA_040379205.1 Gemmatimonas sp. | reverse complement strand
CGGCTACATCTACCAGTACAACATCGCCACGCGCGAGCTGAAGCCGGTACTGGAACTGGATCACCGCCGCACACAGTCGGACGCGGCGCTGTACAACGCGGTGGGTGCACGTCCGGCCGGCAAGGCCGGCTGGGAGTACGGTGCCATGCTCGACGTCTCCACGCACCTCGGCCAGGAGAACACGTTCATCATCTCGCTGCAGCCGCATTCGTGGCGCGCCGACAAGTATCGGGGCGTGGACGGCGGCACGCTTCGCCCGAACGAGAACCAGGCCAGCATGATGGTGGTCGTGAAGGGCCTGCCCCGCTGAACCCGCTGCACTGAACCAGGATGCCGGCTCGGGGCAGTGCCCCGGGCCGGTGTCGTTCCCGATCTCATGACCACGATTCGCATTTCATCGCGGCTGCTGGGCGGCTTGCTGCTGGCCGCCTGCGCTGCCCCGGCGTCCGACACGCCGTCGACCGCCGCCATCGACAACCCGCGCGCCATGCAGGTGGTGGGCATCTGGCGCGCCCACGTCGACACCCTCGCCACTACCGTCGCGCAGCTCGACTCCGCAGCGCAGGCCCTGCGTACTGACGCCGACGTGCCGCGCGCGCGGGCCGCCTTCGTGGCGGCGCGTCGCGCCTTCAAGCTCGCCGAAGCGGGGCTGGAGTATTACATGCCCTCGACGACGAAGGAGATGAACGGCCCGGCGCTGCCGGAGGTGGAGGACGACGAGGGGCCTGAGGCGGTGTTCCCGCCCAAGGGCTTCCAGGTCATCGAGGAGGCGCTCTACGGCGACGATCCGGTTGCCGAGCGCGAATCGCTCATGATGGAAACGGCGACCCTGCGTCCGCTGGTGAAGCGGGCCCAGACCATGATGGGCGTCCAGCAGGCCACCGATGCGCATGTGTGGGACGCGGTCAAGCTCGAACTCGCGCGCATCGCCACGCTGGGCATGGCCGGTTTCGACTCGCCGGTGGCTGGTCTTGGTCTGGCCGAAGCGGATGTCGCGCTGGAGGGTGTGCTCCGGACGCTGGCACCGTATCGCACCGAAGACAGCGCCTGGGCCCGCGTCGATTCGCTGGTCACGGTCACGCGCACCATGCTGACGGCCAGCACCGACCGCGACGCCTTCGACCACTTCACGTTCCTGGCGCAACGGCTCGTGCCGCTCGGGCATGCGCTGCGGGCGACTCGCCTTGCGCTGGCGATCGGCACGCCTGCCGAGCGTCGAGCCTTCCGCATGGACGCGGCGACGGTGTTCGACAGTGCGGCCTTCGATGTGCTCGGCTTCGCGCCGCTCGATGCCACCACGCCCACGGAGGCGCAGGTCGCGCTCGGGGCGCAGCTGTTTCGCGACACCCGCCTCTCCGGCGATGGCGCGCGCGCGTGCAGCTCGTGCCACCTGCCCGACAAGGCCTTTACTGACGGGCTGGTGACCAACCAGGCCCGCGGCGGCGCGCCGCTGGCCCGCAACACGCCCACGGTCATCAACAGCGGCCTGCAGGTGGGCAACTTCGCCGACCTGCGTACCACGTACCTCGAGGATCAGGTCACCGACGTCATCGAGAACGTGGACGAGATGCACGGCAGCCTTGGCACCATCGCTGCCCGCCTTGCGGCCGACCCTGCGCTGTCGGCGCAGTTCCGCACCGCCTTTGCCGGTGAGCCGGCGCGCGGCGACACGATCGTGACGGCGGCCCGCATCCGGACGGCGCTCGCGGCGTATCAACGCAGCCTGTCGCGCCTCAACTCGCCGGTGGACCGAGCGCTGCGCGGCGAGGTGGCCGCGCTGTCCGACGAAGAGCGACTCGGCTTCAACGTGTTTGTGGGCAAGGGCAAGTGCGCCACCTGCCACTTCCTGCCGCTCACCAACGGCACGGTGCCGCCGATGTACCAGAAGGCGGAGGTGGAGGTGCTGGGCACCCCCTCACGCCCGGTGATCGCCAACGCCAAGGTCGATCCGGACATCGGGCGTCATCGCCTGACGCGCGCCGAGCCGCACCAGTACGCGTTTCGTACGTCGTCCATCCGCAATGTGGCGCTGACGGCGCCGTACATGCACAACGGCGTGTATACGACGCTCGAACAGGTCGTGGACTTTTACAATCGTGGCGGTGGGGCGGGCATCGGCATCGCGCTGGACAACCAGACGCTGCCGCCCGACCCGCTCAAGCTGACGGGGCCTGAGAAGCGGGCACTGGTGGCGTTCATGCGGGCACTGACGGACACGACCGGGACGCAGCGGCGGTGAGCGCGGCACGTGCCGAGTGTGCGTGAAGGGTCCTGCGCCGCCCATCGCATTCGCGGCGCGGGACCCAGGGTGAGGCCTATGAAATGGCGAACAGGGCGCGCAAGGCGAGCGTGAACCCCGGCAGGACGTCGTCGCCATCGAGTGCGTCATCGATGGCCAGCACGACCTGGCTCCCATCGGCGCGGTACACGGCGGCCGTCTCGCGCGGTGGATCGATGACCCACACGAGCTGGGCTCCGGCGTCGAGCCAGTCGCCGACCTTCGCGAGCACCTCGCCCGGCCGGTCGTTCGGGGAGCGGACTTCGATGGCCAGGTCGGGCGCCATCTCGGGAAATCCGGCGGGCATGGGCCCGGGGTGCCGCTCGCGGGACACGTAGGCGACATCCGGCCCGCGGACGGTGTCGGGACTACGCGCCAGGATGAACCCCGGGTCGCCGACCGCCAGTCGGCCGCGGGGCGCTGGCCAGCCGTGTCGGGCCTGCTCGCTGGCCAGGTGGGCGTGCAGCGCCGCGCCCACCCGCAGCGAGATCTCGCCGTGGTACCAGCCGGGCGGTTCGCGCACCACGAGCTGCCCCCGCACGAGTTCGACGCGCTTGTCCGGCGCCGAATAGGTCAGCAGCTGTTCTGCCGTCATGCCTTCGCTCACCCCGACCATGGCTGGCCTCCGGCGTCGCGTTCGGGTTCTGGTCATGCGTGCACGCTGTCATACGGGCGACAGCGACGCGTCACGCCCCTGCGTGAAAAAGCTACGCTCGGCGTTCGCGCCGAGTCCACTCGGCGGCGGCGAAGAGCCATGGCCTGTCGCCATACCTGGCCCCATGGACAGCGGCGCCCTGAGACGCCATCGTCGAGGGAGGCGGTCGGCACCGTGCCGTCCGCCCTTCCCTCCGTTACCCCGCCCATGCGTCGTTCTCTCCTGTTCGCTGCCGTCTGCGCGCTGAGCGCACCCGCGCTGGCGTCCGCCCAGCCCGCGCCGTCGTTCGAGCTCGTGAAGATGATCGAGGCGCGGCTCCCAGCCGTGATGCCCAAGGTCGTGGCCTGGCGTCGAGACATTCACCAGCACCCCGAGCTCAGCTTCGAGGAGGTGCGCACGTCGGCGCTCGTCGCCAAACACCTGCAGGCGCTCGGGCTCGAGGTGCAGACGGGGGTCGGCAAGACGGGCGTGGTGGGCATCCTGCGCGGCGGCAAGCCGGGGCCGGTGGTGGCGCTGCGCGCCGACATGGACGGCCTGCCGGTCACCGAACTGGTGGACCTGCCGTTCAAGAGCACGGCGCGCACGCAGTGGCAGGGGCAGGAGGTGGGGGTGATGCACGCCTGCGGGCACGACAATCATGTGGCCATTCTCATGGGGGCCGCCGAGGTGCTGGCCGGCATGAAGGCGCAGCTGCCGGGCACGGTGAAGTTCATCTTCCAGCCGGCCGAGGAAGGGCTCGGCGGCGCCAAGGCGATGCTCGAAGCGGGCGCGTTCGCGAACCCGGTGCCGAACGCGGTGTTCGGCCTGCATGTGTGGCCCAACCGCGTGGGGCAGATCGCGGTGCGGCAGGGGCCGATCATGGCGGCGGCCGGCAACTTCACGATCATCGTGAAGGGGAAGCAGACGCACGGATCGCAGCCGTGGAGTGGCGTGGACCCGATCGTGGTCGCGTCGCAGATCGTGCTGGGGCTGCAGACCATCGCCAGCCGCCAGGTGAACGTGGCCTACCTGCCCAGCGTGCTCACCGTGGGGCAGATCGCGGGTGGCAACCGCAGCAACATCATCCCCGACAGCGTGGTCATGGTGGGCACGTTGCGCACCTTCGATGATGCCATGCGCAAGGACATCGCCATGCGCATCGAGCGCACCGCCACCGATATCGCCCGCTCGGCGGGCGCGTCGGCCATCGTGAAGGTCGATCAGGGCGGCCTGGTGACCGCCAACGATACCACCCTCACCGACCGCATGCTCCCCACACTGCGACGCGCTGCGGGTGAGAATGGGGTGGCGTTCATCAATCCGGTGATGGGCTCGGAGGACTTTCCGGAGTTCACGCGCAACATCCCGGGGGTGTTCTTCTTCCTTGGCGTGACGCCGAAGGACAAGGACCCGGCGGCGGTGCCGGTCAACCACTCGCCGTTGTTCTTCGCCGACGAGGGCGCGCTGGTCACCGGGGTGCGGGCGATGGCGGGGCTGGCCGCAGACTACCTGAGCATGCCGGCGGGGAAGAAGGCGGCAAACTGACGCTCAATGCTCGTCTCTTCGCACCGTCCGCCCAACCAGAATGGTGATGTTGTCCGACCCGCCGCCGTCGAGCGCGTCCTGCAACAGCTGCTCGGCGGCCTGCTTCGCGCTCGTCATGTTTCCCAGTACTTCGGCGATGCGTGCGTTGTTCACGTGCTTGGTGAGGCCGTCGGAGCAGAGCAGGTGCACATTGCCCCAGTCGGCCTGCAGGCGGGTCACCACGGGCACCGTCTTGTCGGCACCGATGGCACTGGACAGCACGTGCGCCATCGGCGACCGGTCGGCGCTGGCTGCGGCGAGCACCCCGTCGTCGACGAGGTCCTGCGCCATCGTCTGGTCGCGCGTGATCTGCGTGAGCACCCCGTCGCGCCACACGTAGTAGCGCGAGTCGCCCACCTGCAGCAGGTAGTACGTGGGCCACACACCGATGTACATGGTGAGCGTCGTGGCCATGGTCCCTCCCAGCCCCTGCTCGTCGCGCCGGGCGCGCACCGCGCCGTGCGCCTGCATCGCCGCCGACTGCAGCAGCTCGATGAACTCGGCCTCGTTGGCGCGAGCCCCGTAGTACACGGTCACGCTGCCGTCCACATAGCGCATCAGCGCCTGCAACGCCGTGGCACTCGCCTCGGCGCCACCCACGCCGCCGCCCACCCCATCGGCGACCATCGCCACGTACGCCAATCGCTGTTCACCCACCGGCAGCCGGCGCTCGGCGTCTGGCAGGTTGGTGGCGACCACGTTGACGCGCTTGTGGAAGGTGGCCATCAGGAAGTGATCCTGATTCTCCCGGCGCACCTTCCCGGGGTGCGACAAGCCGTACACGTCCATTTCGTCGTCGCGCGGCTTGCGCGGCAGGGCAGGGGTGTCGCTCATGGCATTGGAGATGGTGAGTCATCCCTAGCATACGGTCCGAAGCGACGCACCGCTACGCACCTCACGGTGGTCGGCTATCTTGTGGGGCATGAACCCATGCACCTGCACGGCCACGCACGACGGGCGTCGCGTGGTCCTCACTGGTGGCCCCGGTGCCGGCAAGTCGGCGGTGCTGGAGTTGGCCCGCCTGTTCTTCTGCCACCACGTGCGGCGCCTGCCGGAGGCGGCTGGCATCCTGTTCGGTGGGCACTTCCCTCGCAACGGCCGCCCCGACATCCGTCGCGCGAGCCAGCGCGCCATCTATCACGTGCAGGTGGAGCTGGAGTCCACCACCACCGTCGAGAATGCCGCCATGGTGATCTGCGATCGCGGTACCCCCGACGGCTCGGCCTACTGGGTGGGTGGCGGGACGCTCTGGGACGCCGTGGGGACCAGCCAGGCCGCCGAGCTGGCGCGGTATCACGGCGTCATTCATCTGCGCACACCGACGGCGTCGGCGTACAACCACGACAATCCGCTGCGCATCGAGTCGCACGATGAGGCACGCGCCATCGACGCGCTGATCGCCGAGGCGTGGGCGGGCCATCCCCGGTACTTTGAAGTGCCGGCCACCGACGATTTTCTGGGCAAGGCGGCGCACGCCCTGCGGCATCTGCG
>JBEILM010000191.1:0-6055 GCA_040379205.1 Gemmatimonas sp. | reverse complement strand
GTGCGGCGCACGTCACGATCGTCGACGTGCGCACGGAGCAGCCGTCGCTCCATGAGGTCTACATCAACACGGTGGGTGCGGTGACCGCGCCCGCCCCAACCGAGGTGGCCGCATGACACGGGGGCAACAGGTGCGCCGCATCGCGGCGTGGGAGTTCAATCGCTTCGTGAAGTGGCGACAGCAGGTCATCGGCATCGTGACCATGCTGGTGGTCGGCAGCCTCGCCGGCGGTCTGGGCAAGTTGGTCAAGAATGCCCGCACCAGAGACGTGCGCGTGGCGGTCGTGGGGGCGACGGCGCTGGGGTTTGCCCTGCCGGCGGTCGAGGGCGTGCAGTGGGTACCCGAGGGCTACGCCAGCGACCGCGGCGCCCGGGCGGCGGTGGCCGCCGATTCGGTGGCCGGGGCGCTGCTGGTACGCGACGGCACGACCGCCGAAATCCTGGTCCGCGAGCGTGCGGCGTGGACGGCGTCGGTGGAGCAGGCCTTCACCGGCGCACGGCAGGCCGCCGCGTTCTCGGCGCTCCCCATCGACGCCGCGCAGCGCGCCGCGCTGCTTGCGCCCTTCACCGTGCGCGTGAGCACTGTCACGCTGCGGAATGGCAGCACCGATACCGCCACGCGTATCGTCACGGGCGCCATCCTGATGTTCGGCATGCTCGTCCTCTTCAATGGGTTTGCGTCACTCTTCGCCGGCATCACCGGGGAGAAGCAGCAGCGCATCACCGAGCAGGTCATTGCCATCGTCACGCCGCAAACGTGGATGGACGGCAAGATCCTGGGGCTCGTGGGGGCGGCGCTGGTGGGTTCACTGCTGCTCGCGGCGACAGGCCTGCTGCTCATCGCGGCACTCCCGCGGCTGCTGGGAAACAGCACGTTCACCCTGCCGGCCGCGCCCGCCGAGCTGGGGCCGCTCCTGCTGGTGGCGGGTGTCACGCTGCTCGGCGTCGTGATGTGGTTCTCGTTCATGGCCGCGATCGCCGCCACCATCGACGATCCCAATTCGTCGCCGCGTTCGGCGCTGCTGCTGGTGCCGCTGCTGCCGCTCGGGCTGGCGTTCACGCTGCTGTCACGCCCCGACACCGCCATCGCCCCAATCCTGTCGGTGATCCCGCTCACCTCGATGGCCGCGCTGCCGGTACGCCTGCTGCTCACGAGTGTGCCGTGGTGGGAGCCAACGCTGGCGCTCGTGCTGCTGGCCGCAGCAACGTGGGGCTTCCGCCGGGCCGCCGGTACCATCTTCGCCGTCGGCATCCTGATGCACGGCAAGGAGCCGTCGCTGGCCGAAACGTGGCGATGGGTGCGGAACGCCGAGTGAGCGGCGGCGCACCCTGCGGGTTCGGCCGTGAGCGAGGGTCACCGCACACGGCCCGCCCCCGCGAGGCATCAGAAGAAGAAGAACGAGAACCGACCACCGCTCGAGCCGAGGCTGCTGAAGCGCTGGTTGACGATGGTGTTGTAGATCGAGCCGAACGTGTAGCGGATGCCGATATTGGTCGTGATGCGGAATCCCGTCTGCAGCGCCTGGCGCTGCAGGAGGATTTCCTCTTCGGTATTTCCGGCGCGCGGCAGGTAGATCTGGTCATTGATGCGCGCCGCCGAGCCGCCCACGTTGAGCGAGAAGCCGCGGCCGAGACGCAGGTCCACGTTGCCGCTCAGCGTGAGCGCGTGCCGGTTGAAGTCGTGCAGGTAGTTGAGCCAGTCGAGCGACACATTGCTGGAGCCCCACGACTGCCGCGCCACGTACGACGCCGTGGCCTGCTGGCTGATGCGCGTTTCGTTGTCCCGGTTGAACACCGTGGTGCGCTGGTAGTCGTAGTAGTTGGGCCCCACGTTGTACAGGAAGGTGAGCTGCCGGCGCGTCTGCTCCGTCCACGGGAACAGGTTGTACTCGATGGCCGGCTGCGCGCGCAGGGCGAGATCCTGATTGAGGAAGTCGGAGTAGCCGGCACCGAGCTTCATGCCCGCTGACCAGTGCGACGACAACGAGCGCACGATCAGCGTATTGGCGTTGTAGGTGCGCTGCTCGTTGGTCACCGTGAACGCCTCGCGCGTGGTGGTGGCCGGAATCTCGAAGCGCTGTTCGTTCACGTTGCCGCTGAGCGAGAAGTTCATCTTCCACTTCTCGGTGGCCCGGTTGGCCGACAGCGACAGAGAGCCATTGATGGACTGCTGGCGATCCTCGGCCCGCACGAAGGCGTTGAAGTTGGTGGTGTAGGTCCAGAGGTTCCACTTGTCCTGCAGGTTGGCGGCGGACGCCTGCTGCTGCTGCTGACCGTAGGGTGCCACATACGCCAGCTGCACCCGCGACGCGATCGGCGACTTCGCCACGTAGCGGGCGAGCCCGAGCTTGAAGGTGCGCGCCAGCTCGCGGCGGATGCGGTCGTCGGGGTCGTTGGGCAGCGTGTTGAGCACCAGCGTGTCGGCCATCCCCTCGAAGCGGCGACGCCCGATGAAGGTGATGGTGTTCTCGGTGCCGCCGCCGCCGTTGGTGAGGCCGGACACCAGAATCTGCACGTCGGCGTCGAACCGGTCGCGCATCCAGTTCACGAAGTTCACGTCGGTGACAATGAAGTCGCGGTCGCAGCCGCGGATGCGCCCCTGACAGTCCAGAAAGACGCGAATGGCCTGGGACTGCAGCGTGGCCGAATCCGGCGCCATGGCCATGGGACGACCGGCGCCCGGCGGGCCGCCGGGAGGGCCGGCCGGCGGACGTCCGCCGGGAGGGCCGCCCTGCGCGACCAGGGAACCGCCCCCGAGGGTGAGGAGACACAGCGAACGACGAAACAATCGCAGCATGAGATACCGGAGAAGTGCGGAAGGAGTACGATCACGACGACATGGGCACCGGCGTCGATGCCTGGTCCGGTCCGATGGGTCCGAGCCTCGCCCCTAACGCGCTCAATGCCTCGCAGGTTGCAGTCCCATGGACCCTCGCGACGGCAACGACGTACTATCGGTTTGTTCGCCGTCCCTCTTCCCCGCCTGCTGCGCAATGCCCCAGACCGACTCGCCCCCACCAGCCGGCTGTGGCTGCAAGTCCCACAGCGGGTGATCCCCCGGCGCCTCACCATCCTGCTGGGACTCGTACTGGGCGCGCTGGCCGGCGTGGCGCCAACCGCCGGGCCGCTCGGTGCCCAGGGCGCGCCCGTCATCGAGACGGTCGTGCCCTTCGACGCCGAGGGGCGCATCACCGTGCTGACCCCGATGCTGGTGTCCCGCCTTCGGCTGTCGGCGCCGGCATGGCCGGTGGGGACCGACTTCCGCGAGGCGCGGCTCTACCGCACCGACAGCGGGGGGAACGTGCTCGCCGTGCTGCGCACGGACGGCACCACCGCCCGCTACGCCTTGAGCGATGACGGCATGGCCGACATCCGCCGCGTGGTGGACGCCGGGCTGCTGGCCCAGGGGCCGGGCGGCGAGCGCGTGGTGCGCGGCGGGACGAGTCTCGAGGTGTCCCAACCGGCCGGCAACGCGTTCGTGCGCAATCAGGCGCTGCTGGGGCTCGTCGCCTATGGGCCCGCCTCGGCGGCGCTGCTCAGCGGGACCAGCGGGGCAGCGGCAGCCGGCGCCTACTTCTTCGCGGCCGGCACGTCGTTCTTCGTGGCCGCCAACACCGTGAAGAACCGCACGGTGACGCGCGCCCAGGCCAGCCGATCGGCCCACGGCGGGACGCGCGGCGCCCTGACCGGGCTGGCCGTCGCGGCCATGGCCGACGCCGATGGCGGGCCCGCGTGGGGCGCGCCCATTCTCGCCGGCGCGATCGGCGGCACCATCGTGGGCTACCACCAGGCGCGCGGACTCAGCGACGGCGAGGCGGCCAGCGCCGGGCTCTTTGCCGATCTCGGCGCCCTCACCACCATCGGCCTCGGTGGCACGGCCGGCGCCTTCAGAGGGCGCGAGTACCAGGAGCCCTTCGAGCCCGGCTTCCCGGAGCGGGGCACCTACACGCGCACCGACAACAGTCTCCGCGGTCCGGGCAAGGTGACGATCGGCGCCGCCATCGGCGCCCAGGTCATCGGCTACGCGCTCGGCCCCCGGTACGCCCGGCGGGCGGCGTACAACGTGACCCAGGGTGACGCCAGCATGGTCTTCACCGGGGCGCTCATCGGCGCCGGCGCGCTGTCGGCCCTGCGCCCCGAACAGGTCGACCAATCGCTGGCCTACGGCCTCGCCACAGCGGGAATCGTGGCCGGCGGCCTGTTCGCCGACCGCGTGTTCGTCCGCAAGGCCGACCGCACCGGGGCCGACGGCACGCTGGCCCAGCTCGGCGCCTTCGCCGGCGCCCTCATGGGGGCCGGCGTCGGGGCCATGGCCGACGCCAACGGTCAGGTCACCCTCGGGCTGGCGTCCGCCGGCGGCCTGCTCGGCCTGCTGGCCGCCGACGGCATCATCGGCCCGGCGAAGGACGCCGGCCCGCTGCGCGGCGTCATGAAGACCGGGGCTCGCGCAACCGCCGACCGGGTGTTTGTGTCCCTCGGACCCGTGTCCTCGGTGCGCATCACGTTCTGACCACCCCGTCGCGCATGTCCGCTCTCGCCGCGTACTTCGACCAGATCCCCTCGTCGCACCGCGCCCTGATCCTGGCCGGCGGCATCGCGGCCTTCTGGGTCTGGGAGAGCGCCGCGCCGCTGGTGCGCTTCCGGTACGACAAGTGGTCGCATGCGCTGGTGAACTTCTTCTTCACCGCCACCACCATCGTGGTGAATTTCGCGCTGGCGTTCGTGCTGGTGCACACCGCCGACCTCGTGGCGCGCGAGCAGATCGGGGTGCTGTTCCTGCTGCCGCCACTGCCGCTCGCCGTGCAGGCGCTGATCGGCCTGCTGCTGCTCGACCTGGTGGGTGCCTGGCTGCCGCATTTCGTGCAGCACCGCACGCCCCTCCTGTGGCGGCTGCACCTCGTGCATCACTCCGACACCAGCGTGGACACCACCTCGGCCAACCGGCACCACCCCGGCGAGAGCGTGGTGCGGCTGGTGTTCACGGCGCTCGCGGTGGCGGTGAGCGGGGCCCCCATCTGGATGGTGTTCCTGTATCAGTCGGTGAGCGTGGTGCTGAGTCAGTTCAACCACGCCAACATCGCGCTGCCGACAGGGCTCGACCGCGCGCTGAGCTGGGTGATCGTATCGCCGGACATGCACAAGGTGCACCACCATTACGTGCTGCCCCATACCGACTCCAACTACGGCAACGTGTTCTCGGTGTGGGACCGGCTCTTTCGCACCTTCAGCCACCTGCCGCGCACACAGATCGTGTACGGCGTGGACACCCACATGGACCCGCGCGAACACAGCACGATCCGGGCGCTGCTCGCGAGGCCCTTTCGCAAGTACCGCCGGCCCGGCCAGTAGCGGCGCGCGTCACACCGGCATCACGCCGGTGGCATCACGCCGGTGGCATCACGCCGGTGGCATCACGCCGGTGGCATTACGCCGCCGGGGGCTTCCGGCGCAGCATCGCCGCCGACACGCCGCTGAAGAGCAGCACCACCGGCAACGGCTCGAGCGCGGTGAACGCGATGTTCACCAGCGGGTTCTTGTACATCGCCGCGAACTCCGCCATCCGCTGCGTCCTGGCGGCCAGCTCCGCCTCACTCGCCCCCTTGGCTCGCAGACGCGCTACAGCCGTCTCGGCGAATTTCTCGGCGAAGTCCGGATAGAACCCGTAGTAGATGACCTGCCAGGTGAGCACGTAGCACACCACTGCCACCGCCGAAATGAGCAGGCCGACCTTGGCCGCCGACCAGAAGTCGATCGTGCCATTCCCCACCGTATCCCGGTACTGCCGGACGCCGAAGTAGATCATCAGCGAGGCCAGGATCATCGAGGTGTACCCGATGATCATGCCGGTATTGCCGGCCATCTGGTCCTGGAATGGCATGGTGAGCGCCAGCATCACCGACATCACGGCGCCGGCGATGGTAATCCCCCCGGGAAAGCGCGGTCGCCCAAAGTGGAATTTTCTCGTACACTGACCCGAGGAGGTTCCCATGAAGACATCACGGTTTACCGACAGCCAGATTCTCGCGGTCCTGAAGGAGGCGGCGGCGGGCCCCCCG
>JBEILM010000190.1:0-6103 GCA_040379205.1 Gemmatimonas sp. | reverse complement strand
GCCAACGTCGGCGGAATCCCCATCGCCTCCCCCGTGATGATCCAGTGATCCACGAGCGCGCGCAGCATCAGCGGTGTACCCTCACTGCCGCGCACCAGCCACGCTTCGACCTCGGCGGTCGGATCGGCCGACAGATCCTCGCTGATCGCGCGCGCCAGACGTACGCACTCCTCGTCGCTGAGCCCCGGGATGCGGCGCACCACCAACTTCTCCGGCATCCGCGCCGGCCGTTCGGCCCGCAACGTGCCGAAGCGCGAGGTCAGCACGATGAACAGGCGCATCGCACCCACACGCTGGATCAGATCCGTCAGGACGTCCCACGACGCATCGTCCAGCCAATGCGCGTCGTCGACCACCATGAAGATGGGGCTCTCGTCCGACACCGCGGCCACCAGATCGATGATCGCATGCCGGATGGACTGCGTGCGCACCGTGCGCATGGTCCGCTCATATCGCTCGGTGGCACTCAGCGCCGCCCCCGCTTCCTCGGCGATGGTCGGCGCCAATGGCTCCTCGACCGGCTCCACCGGCTCGGGCACCTCCTCGCCCACCAACCGGCGCAACACCGACAGACTCTCGGGCGCACTCCCCAACGCCCCGGGGCTCGACAGCAGCACCGGCAGCGCGTCCAGGATCACCGCGAGCGGCCGCTGCTGGTCGGTCTCGCGACAGTCCATGCTCACGTCCCGATAGCCTTCGATTGTCGCCACCTTGCCCAGCTCGGCGCACAGCCGCGTCTTGCCGATCCCCGGCGGGCCATGCAGCAGCACCGCACTGCCGTCGTGCCAGCGCGCCCGGCGCATCGCCAGGGACAGATCGGCCAACTCCTGCTCGCGCCCCACGAAGTGCCGCTCCGTGGACGCCAGCGACGACCGGCGACGGAGCGGCGGTTCGGTGAAGCGCCGACGCAGCAGCGCCGCCGGCAACCGGATGTCGCCAGCATGCGGCCCGAGTTCCGCCAGGTAACGATCGAGAATCGCCACCGCCTCCGCCTTGGCACCGGACAGCATGGTGCACTCGGCCATGGCCAGCGTCGCATCCTCGTTGAGCGGGTCGAACTGCAGCAGCCAACGCGACAGCACCGCCGCCCCGCCCCAGTCCACACGCTCCCGACGCATCCGTAACTGTTCAACCAGCACGCGCCGCAGATCGCCGTGCACCACCTCGCGCACCTCTTCCATCGCACGCTGCCAGGCGACACTTGGCGCCACATACCCGGGCAGGAAGCTGCCGAAGGGGTCGCTGCCCCGCGTCACGTCGCGCTCGAAGAGCTCCGAGGTGCGCTCCACCGACAGCGTGCGATCGAGCTGCCGACGATCGAACCGCACCGAGCCGCTGACAAGCGCCACCCGCACACCGTACGAGCGGAGCTTGTACAGCGCCTGCCGCAGATTGCCACGCTGACGCGCCGCCGGCTGCTTCGGCCACAGCTCCGCCAGCAGCGTATCGCGCAACACGGCATGGCCCGGCGCGTAGATGAGCCGCAGCAACAGCGACAGCAGCATGCCCGCGGTCGGCCCGATCACCTGGCGCCCCACCACGATGCGCGCCGCCCCCAACGCCTGGACCTTCACCAGCACGACGCCGCCATCGATCGGCTGGGGATCCGGCGCCCCGGGGATGGACAGCTCACGGCCGGTCTTGGTTGATCGGGACATCAGCGCCTCACCCTGCAGTGGTGGAGTGACCTCGAATTACGACGGACGACCCCAAGGCTCCGCCGCACCGTCAGTCCAGCGTCATTCTCAAATGTGGAGTCTACCGCGCGCGGGGAGGCCTCGCTGGCCGCCAAACGCAAGGAGAGACGGCACCGTTGCCGGTGACCGTCTCTCCTGTGCCCTCACTCGTTTCGTCCCAGTGTCTAGCGCGGTAGCTCGATCAGCGACTCCGTCGGGATGCCATCCGCCTCGGCCTGGAAGTTCACCACCAGGCGGTGCCGAAGCACGGCCGTGGCCACGCGTCGCACGTCGTCGAGGTCGGGCATGGCGCGGCCGTCCATGGCGGCGCGTGCCTTGGCGCCGAGCACGAGGTACTGCGAGGCACGCGGCCCGGCGCCCCAGCTCACGTACTTCTTGACGCGTGCCGTGGCCTCGGGGGCGTCGGGGCGCGTGCTGCGCACCAGCCGCACCGCGTACGACACCAGGCTGGGCGGGGCGGGGAGCCGCCGCACCAGCCGCTGCAGCTGCAGCAGTTCGTCGCCGCCGAGGACCGGCATGACCTTGCCCTGCGACTCGCCGGTGGTGGAGAGCACGATCTGCTCCTCTTCCTCGCGGGTCGGATAGCCGATGTTCAGCTCGAACATGAACCGATCGAGCTGCGCCTCGGGCAGCGGATAGGTGCCTTCCTGTTCGACGGGATTCTGGGTCGCGAGCACGAAGAACGGACGCGGCAGATCGTAGGTGCGGCCGGCCACGGTGACGGTGCGCTCCTGCATGGCCTGCAGCAGCGCCGCCTGCGTCTTTGGCGGGGCGCGGTTGATTTCGTCGGCCAGCACCATGTTGCCGAACACGGGGCCGGGCGCGAAGCGGAAGGCGCGCTTGCCCGTGCCCGGCTCCTCCTCCATCAGCTCGGTGCCGGTGATATCACTCGGCATCAGGTCGGGGGTGAACTGCACGCGCGAAAAAGTCAGGTCGAGCGCCTGCGCCACGGTTTGCACGAGCAACGTCTTGGCGAGCCCCGGCACGCCCACGAGCACCGCATGGCCGCCGGCGAGCAGCGCCGTCACCAGATCGTCCACGACCTGGGCCTGGCCAACGATCCGCTGGGCGATCTGCTGTGACAGTCGGCGGCGGGCATCGGCGAGCCGCTCGAGCAGGACGAGGTCGTTGACGTCGGGAGGTGCGGTCACGGCATTCGGGAGGAAGGGCGGTGGGCAGGGCAGCGTTCTGGGCGGGGCGTGCCCCGGTCCCAAACACTAACGGACGCCCATGGGCGCCCGTTGTCAGCAGACCTCGATAACCTACCGCCGGAACGTCCCGCGTGTGCGCCCGTCTTGCTGTGGCTACTGGAGCGAGAAGGCGACGCGCTGGCGCACCGGATGGTTCACGCTGTGCAGTCGGGCTTCGAGCGTGTAGCGACCGGGGCCGGGCGGCGACCACTCCTCGTCGTAGACCGTCTCGTCGTGTGAATCGAGCAGCCGGTTCTGCATCGCCTGGGTGAAGAGGCGGCCGGCGCTCCAGCGCCACACTTCGCGCCCCGTGCTGTCGAGGACCGCGAAGTCGTGCGTCCGGCCGTCGGGGAAGGTCAGCTCCACCCGCTTCGGCGAATCGTTGGTGACCGCAATGGCGAAGCGGACACTCCCCTTGGCGGTATCCACGAGCACGAGCGACGTGAGGCCGCGATCGGCGCCCGCTTTGAGGCGCGCGTTGGCCACCGAATTGGGGGTTCGCGGTCCACACGCGAACACGAGTCCGGCGGCAGCCAGCAGGGGAGCGACGATGCGGGGGAGCATCAAGGCGATAGGGGGAAGGTCGGGCGCGTGACGGCGAACGCCAATCCAACACGCGGGCAGACGGTTGGACGATCGGGGGTCACATTTCTCTGCAGAGGCACCTTATCAACGGCGGTCCGGGCTGTCAAGCCTGAGTTGACACCAGGAAGTCGGCCTAAGTGACCGTGCCGTTTGAGCTTCGCCAAGTCCGAACCGGCGCCGGCTTCTGTTCGGTTTCGGTCAGCATGTTAGCTTGCGAAAAATTTCACAAGCCTCTAGGTTCCGCCCGCGAATGACGGATCTCCCGGAAAAGCCGACGCGTGAGTCCAAGCCAACCGGCGAAGAGGTATCGCCATGGGCGCTGGCTGGTCTGGGAACGCAGTTCTTCGCTGCCATTCTGCTCTTTGTTTGGGTCGGCAACTGGCTCGATCGCCGATTCGACAGCGCGCCGCTCTTTCTTCTGGGCGGCGTGTTCGTGGGCGGGGGGGGCAGTTTCTATCTGAGCTACCGGCGACTCACGAAGCCGCGTGGTTCGCCTCCACGCCACGCCGACACGACCCCGAAATCATGACGGGAAACGCCATGCCGACGGGACCGGTCGCCGCGCCGATGGGGATGGGGCGGGCGGTACTTGGCTTCACGGCGGCGCAGGGCACGATCATCGTGCTCGCCATGTTCGTGCTGCAACGGTTCGTGTGGACCGATGCGGCCAGTGCCGATGCGGTGCGTGCGAGCGCCTGGCTCGCATTCATCGTGCAGGGGTTCACCTTCGTGATCGCGCGGCTTGTCGCGCGGCAGCAGGTGATTGCGGGGTGGGGAGTCGGCGTGCTGTTGCGCTTCGCAACGGTGGCGTTCTGGGGATTCCTCGGTATCGAAGCGCTCGGGCTGGTAGCTGGCCCCGCGTTGCTGTCGCTGGTGCTGTTCTACTTCGTCTCGACGCTCGTCGAGCCGCTCTTCCTGAACTGACGCTCTTACCCGGATGCAGTCGATGCTCCGTTCGCTGTCCCGCGTTGCCTGTGTCGCGCTCCTTGCCCTCGCGCCGGTTGCCGTTGGCGCACAGGAGCACGCCGAATCCGCCGACCAGACGTCCGCGCACGGTGCCGCCCCGTCCAAGGGGCCGGTGGACATCATCACCCCGCATATCACCGACGGTCGTCACCTCGAGATCCCGTGGCCCAATTCGCATCTGGCCAAGGAAGTCGAGCTGCCGCAGTGGGCACCGGTGCACATCGGTCCGCTCGAGGTGGACCTGTCGCCGACCAAGCATGTGGTGTTCATGCTGCTCGCGGCCACCATCGTGGCGCTCGTGCTGATCATCGCGGCCAACAGCTCGCGCCGGCAGCATGCGCAGCAGGGCCGCTCGAAGGGGTTCGCCGGTGGTATCGAGGCGATGGCGCTCTATCTGCGTAACGAGGTCGTGCTGCCCAACGTCGGCCATCATGGCGAGGCGTTCGTTCCGTTCGCGCTCACGCTCTTCTTCTTCATCCTCGTGATGAACCTGCTCGGCATGCTGCCGTGGGGCGCGACCGCGACCGGCAACATTTCGGTGACCGCCACGCTGGCCATCATCACCGCCATCGTGGTCGAGGTGGCCGGTATCCGTGCCAACGGCATCGGATACCTCAGCACGATCTTCTACTGGAACAAGGACCTGCCGTTCCCGATGCGCGTCATCATGTTCCTCGTGATGTCGCCGGTGGAAATGGTGGGCAAGCTCTCCAAGCCGTTCGCGCTGGCGGTGCGACTGTTCGCGAACATGACGGCCGGGCACATCGTGCTGCTCGCGCTCATCGGGCTCGTGTTCACGTTCAAGAGCTACGTCGTGGCGCCGGTGCCGGTGCTCATGGCCACGGCCATCAGCATGCTGGAACTGTTCGTCGCGTTCCTGCAGGCGTTCATCTTCACGCTGCTGGCGTCGGTCTTCATCGGCCAGATCCGCGAAGCGCACCACTAGGCAACACCCCGGACGCGGCGGCCACTCCCGCCACCGCGTCCGTCGTAACCGGCCGAGCGGCCGGTGATACCCGTTGAGCCTGCGGGCTCGCCGACGGGACATGCGGACCTGAGCGTCCGTCGGGAGCGCAGCACCCACACGACTTATTCAGACGGAGTTTTACGATGGAAATCATGGGTCTCCTCCAGGCCGCCGCGCCGGTGGTGCAGGATCCGAAGGGTCTCGCGATGATCGGTGCCGGCCTCGCGGCCGGTGGCGCCGTGATCGGCGCCGGCATGGGTATCGGCCGCATCGGCGGTTCGGCGGTGGAAGGCATGGCGCGTCAGCCGGAAGCGGCGGGTCGCATCCAGACGGCTGCGCTCATCTTGGCGGCCCTCGTCGAAGGCGCGGCGCTGTTCGGCGTCGTGGTCGGCTTCCTGATTCAGGGCAAGATCACGTTCTGATGTGCTCGCGTGCGGGGCGTCCATCGTGGCGCCCCGCCGCACCCTCTCTCTTCGTGGACTCCTCATGTTCGCTTTGTCTGCCCGCCGCGCCGGCGCGCTCGCTGCTGCCCTGATGCTTTCCGCCACGCCGGCCCTGGCTTCGGAAGGTGAAAGCGCTCCGGGGCTGCTCGACCCCAAGGTCGGGCTCATGTTCTGGACGCTGATCATCTTCGGCCTCCTGCTGTTCGTCCTGGCCAAGTTCGCCTTCAAGCCGCTCTTCGCCGCCGTCGAGGCGCG
>JBEILM010000189.1:0-6103 GCA_040379205.1 Gemmatimonas sp. | reverse complement strand
GCGCATCGCGTCCTCGGTGCGCTCCTGCAAGGCGATCGTCCGCCCCCATGCGTTCCGCGACGACAGCGCTCCCAGCTGCGCCATCTCGGGGTGGTCGGCGAGGAACTGACTGACCGCCGTATCGCCCAGCGCCGCAGCCTGATCACTGACCCGCCGCAGTTCGGTGGTCAGGGCCACTCGCGACGGCGCGGGATAGAACGTCGTCACCACCGCCGCCACCAGCGACGGGATCACCACCACCACCGTCAGCCAGACGCCGAGCAGCGCCAGCGCGTTGGTCGCCGAGCTGCGCCCCAGCGCGTTCACGGCGATGGCCGCCGCAATCCAGAACGCGCTGTACACCACGACCACGGCCAACCAGAGCAACAGCTTGGGGAGCACCCCCGGCGCCGTCAGCGAGACCCCGGCCGCCATGATCACCCCCAGCGTCAGCAGCAGCGTCAGGCCAAGCACGAATGCGACGCGCACCGCAAGCTTGAGAAGAAGCACGCGACGCGCCGTCACGGGCTGCGACAGAATCAGCGCCATCGTGCCCTGCTCCCGCTCGGCGGAAACCAGGTTGTAGGTCAGCGCCATGATGAGCAGCGGCAGCACGAACACGATGGCGAAGGCGAGGTCGAAGCGGCCGGCGAGCAGGTTGTGCGGGTTCTCGATCTCGTCGTTCACGATGAACGACTGCTTGCTCCGCAACGACACCTTGGTGTAGTACGGAAAGAGGTCGCTCGATCCGACCGCCAGCGGGGCCAGCGGCGCTGGTGGCAGGGTCGCGTAGCGCACGGCACCGGCCGCGCCAAGCGCACCGACGGGCGCCACGGTTGCCGTCGTGTCGCCCGCGGCGCGGCGCTCGATGGCGGCCCGCACCTTATCGAGGCGCGTCGCCTCCTCGGCCGACACGTCGGCGATGGTCTGCTCCTGGAAGCGGGTCCACGACACCCCGTTCCACGCGCCGTACAGCATCATGGCGCCAAAGAGTAGCACCATTATCCACGGCGTACGATCGGATGCCAGCAACTGCCATTCGAACCGCGCCAGACGTGACGATCGCATGCGTCAGTCCATCCGGAACGACGGTGCGCTCACCAGCGCGATGACCGCCAGCACCAGCCAGCCGGTCAGCAGCACGATCGCCCGGCGCTGCGGCGCGATCGTGGAAGCGACCGCGGGGGCCTCATACTCGAAGGGCGGGTACTTGGCCCACACCTCGGGTGGCGCCTTCCAGTCCCAGGCGCCGGTCTGCGTGTTGTCACGGAAGTAGTTGTTGGCAAAGGCCACCAGCCCTCGCCGATACGCCTCGGCCCTGGTGGCGAAGTCGCGGTGCTGCTCCACGTCGGTCCCGGCCAGCCCCATGGACAGCGAGCGCACCGCCAGCAGCGGCGCCACAGCCGCCCCGAGCTGGGTGAGCATGTTCTGCGCGCGATACCGGTCGTACAGGCCGTTGAAATGCTTGTCGAACACCTGATTGCCGTACTCCTCCGACTCCTGCATGGCGATCGCATCGAAGTTCACCGGCAGCGCGTCGAGCGTCAGTACACCGTACTCCTTGAGCGCCTTCGCCTCGGCGGCCTTGCGGCGGGCATCGGCCGGATTGTGGCCGTCGATCCCGTTGGCGAGATCGTCTGCGACCGCCTGCTGAAAGGCAAACGACGACGTCGTGGGGTGCAACCGACGGGCGAGGTCGGTGACGGCCCGCGGCGCGATGAGTGAGTTGACCGTCCAGAACGCCAGCAACGTGAGCAGTGCCGCCCGCGACGACCGCGCCCGCGCCGAGACGGCGAGCGTGATCACCAGCACCACGAGGAAGTACGCCAGATACACCACGACCATGGCGCCGAATCGCAGCAGATCATCGAACCCGCGACTGAATCCCGCCCCGAGCGCCAACGCCAGCACTCCCAGTACGGTGGCCGGCACGACCACCACCCCGAGCGCGGCGGCGGTGCCGAGCGCCTTGCCGCGCAGCAGCTGCGCCATCGGCACCCCCAGCGCGGCGAGTTGCTTGAGGGTGCCGCTCTCCCGCTCGGCGGTGAACGCCGAGAACGCCAGCATGATGATGAGCAGCGGCACCAGCAGCTGCAGCACCGCGGCCGCCGTCCACTCGCCGAAGCGCGCGACCGACGCTTGGTCCATGGCCGGCCGACGCGTGAACTCGTTCTGCTTGTGCGCCTCGAGCCACGTGGTCACGCCGGTGAAGGAGTCGACGCCCTGATCGATGAACGACAGCGGCATCTTGGGCTTGAACACCCACAAGCCATAGTGCGCGGCCGAGTGCGGGTTCTTGGCCCCCTGGTCGACCCAGAAGCCACGCATGGCCGCCTGCGCCGCCGCCTGTTCGGCGTCGAGGGCGCGGAAGCTGCGCAGGCCGGTGAGCGTGGCAATCACGATCAGACCGAGGACAATGGCGCTGGCCCAGCGAAAGCGGCCATCGCGGAACATCTCGGTCATCTCCTTGCGGGCGATGCGCGTGATCATCGGCAGACACTCGGGAAATGGGGGCGTGACGGGACGTACACGGAGGGCAAACGGGGGTCAGTCGCGCATGTGCTCGAGGTACAACCGCTCGAGATCGGCGTGGCCGATGTCCGCGGTCTGCAGCTCGGCGACCATGGTGCCGTGCTTCATGATCCCCACGCGCGTGCCCGACTCCTTGGCGCGAAAGAGATCGTGCGTGGCCATGAGCACCGCCGCGCCACGCTCGCGGAGCCGGCCGATCAGTTCGGAGAATTCGTTGGACGCCTTGGGGTCGAGGCCCGAGGTGGGCTCGTCGAGCAGCAGCACGTCGGCCCGTTTGGCCGAGGCGATGGCAATACCGACCTTCTGCCGCATTCCCTTGGAGTAGCCTCCGATGCGCTGATCGACCTGATCCGCCCGCAGGCCGGCGTCGACGAGATAGCCCACCAGCTCGTCGCGGTCGAACGTGCGGTTGGTGGCCAGGCTCGCGAAGTACTCGAGGTTCTCGAGACCCGTGAGATTCCGGTACAGCATCACCGTTTCGGGGATGTACGCGATGTGGCGCTTGCTGCCGATGGGATCGCGCGTGACGTCGATGCCGCACACGCGGGCTTCACCGCTCGTGGGGGGCACGAAGTTGAGAAAGAGGCTGATGGTGGTCGTCTTGCCGGCGCCGTTGGCGCCGAGCAAGCAGAACACTTCGCCCGCATGAATGTCGAGCGAGAGCGCGTTGAGTGCGGTGACGTCGCCATAGCGCTTGGTGAGGGCGCGGGCCGAGAGGAGCGGCGGCGCTGCGCCCTGGGTCGTCGACGAGGTGGTGGTCATGGCGGGTCGGTCGGGAGTCGGAGCGGCGGAGCACGCTGCGGGCAATGTGCGCTTGTGATAGTGGCATCGCAACAGCATCAACGCGCCGCACTGTGGAGCAGGCTACAGCTGCCGAAGGCCGCGCGGCGTGACGATCAGCGACCGCGGCGTGGGGGTCGTCCCCCTCCGGATCGGCTGGTTGTCGTCGGCCGCGCGGAGCACTGTCGGTGTCGGACAGGCGTAGGAGTTGGCGCAAACGGGCGTCCGCTCACATCGGATTTATTGAGAAGCTGTTCGCAACCGTGTATTGTCCGAGGGTTAGCCACCGCATGGTGGCGAGCGACCCCGAGCCGAGGCGATCCTCATGCCACGCCGCCGCAGGTGCGGCCGCGCTCGCTTCGTCATCGCGGGCGCCGCTGTACAGCATCGCAACTTCTCCTCAGCCCCGTCACCCTTCGCCCGGCCGCCGTGCGCCAACGCTTGCGCTTGCTGCGCCTTACTCTTGGTCTCGCCGCGAGCGTCGGCTGCAACGGCACCTGGAAGCTGGCCCCGCCGCCCGATACCGGCACTCCGCTGGGCCGCCCGCGTCGCCCCGACGCCGATGACGGTGCGACGCGCGGCCACCGCCATGTCCACCTGCCGGGGGAAGTGCGTGGCCAGCGGCTGTATCCGGTGTTTGCGCGCGCGGTGGCGCTCACGGTGTACCGAAAGGGACGATGGCTGGTTGACTCGAGCGCCGAACAGGCCGTGGTGGAGCGCCTCGCCGCGCTGCAGCCGAGCCTGGTGTCGTCGCTGTTCGCCTTCGCGCCCGACGAACTGCCAACTGCACGTCACCGGACGTTCCTGGCGCGAGTGCGTGCAGCTGTTCGGGCGCGCGTGCCGGACGCCCGCTTCGATCTCGAACTCGATGCCATGACCTATGCCTCAGGGCCACAGGTGGTCGATCACATGCGGCTCCTCACCGAGGCCCTCGAGCCCGATCTCTGGCTGTTCACGCGCTGGGGACAAGCCGATCGCGACAACTTTGCCGTGGTGGCCAGCGCCACCGGGCAGGCACATGCCAACGGGCAGGCCATCGGCGGTACCGTGTCGGGGCGGGAAATCGCGACCGACTCCGACTTCGGCGTGGTCGGCCATACCGCCGATGCGCGCGCCCTGCTGCGGCAGCTGCGCGGGCTCACGGCGTATCACGCCCTGCCCTATCTCATCGACACCCCCGACTCGGCCGCGGCGCCGGTCGCGGCGATCCCCCAGGATGTCCGGGCGTTCGTACTTACCCGACTGACGCCAACCGCGACACCGCCTGCTCCAAGTCCTCCAGCGGCAACGCCACGCCGATGAACAGCGCCGTCGCCGCGGCATCATCGTGCGGCCACGAGCGATCGAGCCGCACCGTGCGACGCTCCGGAAGCCGATGCCACACGTACATCTCGCCGGGCCGATCAGCAAAACGCACCAGTCCCTTGGCCCGCACCACCGCCGCCGGCAGCGTCTGGACGAACTGATGGAAGGCCACGCGGTCCACAGTGGCCGGCAACGGCAACACCAGGCTGCCGAACGGGTGGGTGTGCGGCACGCCGCGCGGCCGAGGCACCGCGGCGACGCCCTCGCGTCCGCCTCGCGCCGGCACTTCACCAACCTCGGCCGTCAGCGCCGCCAGTGACGCCGTGAAGTCAGCCGGAGTGACGAGCGCCGCCCGCGCATTGAGCTCGGTCAATGCCGTGCGCACCTGCTGCACCCGCGCGGCCCCGAGGCGCTCGGTCCAGTTGAGAAACACATGGGTGGCGGTCGCCACCTGCGCCCGTTCGAGCCCGTTGTGCCACCACCGCTTCTGCCAGCGCCCCGCATCCACCACCGTGAGCTGCAGCGGCAGGGTGAAGTGCGCGAGTCGCGAATCGGTGGTGAGGTGACCGAGCAGCTCGTCGGTTTCGGTAGCCCCGTTGGCCTCGATGAACATCACGCTCCCCTGCTCTGCCGGCACGTCGTACAGGGTCTGCAGGAGTTCGCGCAGCGAGCCGCAGCAGACGCACTCGCCGTTGAGCGGCGTCACCAGCGCCTCGAGCTCCCCGAGGCGGGCGGCGTCGATGCGTGCGTTCTGGAAGTCGTTGAGCACCACCCGCGAGCGCACCCCACGCTGGGCCAGCGCGGGAATGGCGTCGGTGAGGAAGCGGGTCTTGCCGGCACCCAGGAAGCCGGCGAGGAGGACGAGCGGGATCATGGGGCGAAGTTCGTCGTCACCGGTGGTGCGCACCAGTGGGCGGCGGCGCGGCACCGACGTCACCGAGGCGAGCGGCGCTCACACCCGGCGGATGGATTGCGGCCACGGATCCTCGAAGGTCGCCCCCTCCTGCCAGGCCTCGAGTTCCTCATCGGTGCAGAAGCACACCGCGAGCGCCTGCGCAAACGCCGAACGATCGCGTTCGAGGCCGATGATGGTGAGCTCGCAGTGCCGATCGCCGAACACCGGATCGAGCTGGGCCAGCGATGCCGCGAGTCCAGCCCGTTCTTCCGGGAGCAGGCGGGCCGCGGGATCGACGAGAATCCCGGCTTTCCAGGTGGCCGCCCACTCGAGTTGCACCCACGAGCCGGCCTGACTCCACACCAGCACATCGAGTGGACGCGAGGCCAGCCACATCCACCCCTTGCTCCGATGCACCCCCAGCGGCAGCCCGTCGCGCACGAGCGCGTGCAGCCGCTGCGGGTGAAACGGCCGCGAGTCGCGCAGCGTGATGGCGCCCAGTCCGTACAGCGTCGGGTCGTCGGCCGCCGGGGACACCGGCGGCCGGCGCACGGGCTCTCCGCGCGGCCGACGGCGCCGCTTCTGGAACGACCGGGCGCCCACGACGAGTGC
>JBEILM010000188.1:0-6199 GCA_040379205.1 Gemmatimonas sp. | reverse complement strand
GAGGAGCCCGGGTTCGTACGCCGCCCCGACGGGGCGTGGGTGATCGACGCGGCCACGCCCCTCGACGATGTCGAAGCGCGGCTCGATCTCGACGCCGAGGCGCACGAGCGTGCGGACCTCGTCACGCTTGGTGGACTCGTGATGGCGCGGTTGGGGCGGGTTCCGCGGGAAGGTGATGCCTTCGTCTGGGAAGGCTATCGCGTGAGTGTGGCCCGGATGAAAGGCCGCCGCGTAGAGTCCGTGGTGATCGAGCCGGTGGCGCGGGGCTCGGCGGGGTAGTTGCCGGCGCCGGTGTGCACGCGACGGCCGTTCGCCGACGCGCTTCTGCCGTGGCCCGGGGACGCGGCTACGATGCCTTGCCGAACCCCCGCCCGCCCCGCACCGTATCCCCGCCCCAGCGCTCTGTCTTCCGGGGCCGTTCTGTTGTCAACGCAGGCTTCCCGTCTCCCCGTCGCCCTCTCTCCGTGCCGTTCCCCTCCCGTACGCTCCTCGCTGCAACCGCTGCAGCCGTCGCTGCCTCCTCCTCCCTGACACCCTTCCCCCTGTCATCCCAGGGTCGAGGCCCTGGCGCCCAAGCCCAACCCTCCACCGAGGTCAGCTGGCGCAACCTCGGTCCCAACCAGGCCGGGCGCATGACGGCCGTGGCCGGCAGCACGGCGCGCCCCGACGAGTACTACATGGGCACCACCGGTGGCGGGGTATGGAAAACCACCGACGGTGGCAAGACCGTCGTGCCCGTCACCGACGCGTTCTTCGGCGGCACGATCGGCAGCATCGACGTGCAGCAGAGCAACCCCGACGTGGTGTGGGTGGGCGGCGGTGAAACGCCCATCCGCGGCAACGTGAGCCATGGCGACGGCGTGTGGAAGAGCACCGACGCCGGCAAGACGTGGCAGTACATGGGGCTCAAGGAGACGCAGTACATCGCGCGGGTGCGCATTCATCCGACGAATCCGGACATCGTGTACGTGGGCGCCCTGGGGCACGTGTTCGGCCCCAACAAGGAACGCGGCGTGTACCGCACCACCGATGGCGGCAAGACGTGGAAGAACATCCTGTTCCGCAACGACAGCACGGGCGTGGCGGACATGATCATGGATCCGAGCAACCCCAAGATCATCTACGTCACCTTCTGGCAGGCCGGGCGCAAGCCGTGGCAGCTGGTGAGCGGTGGCATGGGGAGCGGCATCTTCAAGACCACCGACGGCGGCGACACGTGGACCGAGATCACGCGCAACCCCGGGCTGCCGCAGAGCGGGCCGCTGGGCGCCATCGGCATCACGGTGAGCGCGGCCAAGACGAGCCGGCTGTGGGCCATCGTGGAGCACGAGCCGAACGGCGGGGTGTATCGCAGCGATGACGCGGGGGCCACGTGGACCTTCATGACCGGTGATCGCAATCTGCGGCAGCGGGCCTGGTACTACAGCAAGCTATACGCGGACCCCAAGGACACCAACGTGGTGTACGGCCCGCAGGTGAGCCCGCTGGTGAGCAAGGATGGCGGCAAGACGTTCGTGCGCGGCTTCGGCGGCGGCGACAATCATGACATCTGGATCGACCCGACGGACCCGAAGCGCATCGCGGTGGCGCACGACAACGGCCTGATCGTGACCAAGGATGGCGGCACCACCAGTACGCGCGTGGCCGCGCCCACGGGGCAGTACTACCACGTGCATCTCACGAACCACTTCCCGTACCATGTGTGCGGCGCCAAGCAGGACGCCGGCTCGAGCTGCGGACCGGTGCGCGCGGCGCCGGGCGGCGGGCGTGGGTTCGGCGGCTTCGGGGGTGGGCAGGCGCAGGCGGCGGCGCCGGCCGGCTTCAGCGAGTTCTACAGCGTGGCCGGCGGCGAGAGCGGGTACATCAGCAGCGACCCGCGCGATCCGGACATCACCTACGGGGCGAACTACGGCGGCAGCATGGACATGCTGAACCGCCGCACCGGCAAGAGCATGGCGCTCGACCCGTGGCCGCTCAATCCCATGGGGCACGACGCGCGCGACAGCCGGTATCGATTCCAGTGGACGTATCCCATCGTGCATTCGCCGCATGATCCGAACACCATCTATGTGGGGAGTAACGTGGTGTTCCGCTCGCGTGATCGCGGCATGACGTGGACGCCCATTTCACGCGATCTCACGCGCAACGATCCGCGCACCCTGGGGGCCAGCGGTGGCCCGATCACCAAGGACCAGACCAGCGTGGAGTACTACGGCACGGTGTTCACGCTGGCCGAGTCGAGGCTGGTGAAGGGGGTGATCTGGACGGGCAGTGATGACGGGCTGCTGCACGTGAGCCGCGACAACGGCGTGACGTGGAAGAACGTGACGCCCAAGGGCCTGCCGGAGTGGATGCGCTGGAGCATCATCGAGGCCGGGCAGCATGCGCCGGGCACGGCGTACGTGGCCGGCAACCGGTACCAGATGGACGACTTCACGCCGTATCTGTACAAGACGACGGACTACGGCGTGACGTGGACGAAGATCACGAACGGCATCACCGCCGACCATTTCACGCGGGCCATTCGTGAGGATCTGCATCGTCCCGGCCTGCTGTACGCAGCCACCGAGCGTGGGGTGTGGGTGTCGTACGATGCCGGGGCGAACTGGAGTTCGTTGCAGAAGAACCTGCCGCCGGTGCCGGTGCACGACATGCTGCTGCGCGACGACGATCTGGCCATTGCCACGCATGGCCGCGCGTTCTGGGTGATGGAGAATCTCACGTCGCTGCGCTGGGCCGATGCCGCGGCGAAGGCCGAGGGGCAGCCGTACCTGTATCAGCCGGTGCCGGTGTTGCGGCTGAACGGGCAGACGCAGCCCACGTTCACGTATCGCCTGCCCGCCGATTCGCTGGTGGTGAAGTTCGAGTTCTACGATGCGGCGGGGAAGCTGGTGGGGACGGCGGCGAGCAACGACACCACGCCGGCGCCTGCCGCCGGCCGCGGTGGCTTCGGGGCGGCGGCGGCGGTGCAGAAGCCCGGCAACCGCAAGGGCGTGAACCGGTTCACGTACACCATGCGGCACGAGAACGCGACGACGTTCCGCGGCATGATCACCTGGGCGGGCAGCGGCAACGGGCCGGCGATGGCGCCCGGGAAGTACCGGGTGCGCATGACGGCGGGGAACAGCGCGCCCATTGCGTACGACTTCGTGGTCAAGCCCGACCCGCGCAGCGAGGCCACCACGGCCGACCTCGGGGAGCAGGTGCGCTTCGCGCTGCAGGTGCGTGACAAGATCACCGCCGCCAACGTGGGGGTGATCGAGAGCCGGCATCTCAAGCGGGAGCTGACCGACCGGACGGCGAAGATGGCGAGTGTGCCCGCCTTTGCGCCGCTGGCGAAGACGTTCGCCGAGCAGCTGGGGGTAGTGGAGGATTCCCTGTATCAGACGAAGAACCAGAGTGGGCAGGATCCGCTCAACTTCCCGATTCGGCTCAACGACCAGCTGGGTGGGCTGATGGGCTTCATCATGAGCGGCGAGCGTCGCCCGCCGAAGCAGGCGTATGACGTGTGGGCGGTGCTGACGCCGAAGACGGATGGTGAGCTGGCGAAGCTGGAGGGGGTGATCGGCGCGAACCTGCCCAGGGTGAATGCGCTGCTGAAGGCGGCGGGGCAGGCGGAGATCGTGCGGAGCAAGACCGAGGGGCTGGCGCCGCGGGCGGTGACGCCGTAATCGTGGACATCGCGACGGCTCCGGCGTTGTGGCCGGAGCCGTTGGTGCGGTGCAATGGAAGGAGGCGACCGCCGTCGAAATGATGACGGCGGTCGCCGGTGCGGGGTGCATCGTGCGGCATGCAGGCCCCCCGATTGTTGACCGTGCTGCGGCAGCGGGCTGCCGTTCGTCGCTACAGCCCTCGCACCGTGCAGGCGTATGCGCGCTGGGTGGTGGCGTTCGTGCATTTTCACGGGCGCCGACACCCCGCAGAACTGCCGGTGTCTGCGGTGCGCGACTTCCTGACGCACCTGGCTGCCGAACGGAAGGTGGCCGCCGCCACGCAGAATCAGGCGCTGGCGGCGCTGCAGTTTCTGTACCGTGACGTGCTGGAGCAGCCGCTGCCGGCGGTGGCGGGCGTGGCGCCCGCCAAACGGCCACACGTGTTGCCCAATGTGCTGTCGCGCGCGGCGGCGACACAGGTGCTCGGTGCCATGCATGGCACGCCGTGGCTCATGGCGTCGCTGCTGTACGGGTCGGGGCTGCGCCTGCTCGAGTGCTGTACGCTGCGGCTGAAGGACGTAGATCTCGACCGCGGCGAGATCCGGGTGCGGCGTGGCAAGGGCGCGCGCGATCGGGTCACCATGTTGCCCGCGTCGCTGGTGGACCCGCTGCGTGCGCACCTGTCGTGGGTACGCCAGGAGATGCAGCGCCGCGCCGCCGGAGGCGGCGGGTATGTGGTGCTGCCACTGGCGCCGGGTACCAAGGCCATGGGCGCCGTGCGCAATCCGGCGTGGCACTGGGTGTTTCCTGCCTCGCGCGACTACTGGGATGCCACCGCGCAACAGCGGCGCACGCATCATCTGCACCCCACGGTGCTCCAGCGCGCCGTGGGCGAGGCGGCGCGTCGGTGTGGCCTGACGCAGCGCGTGGGGTGCCACACCTTCCGGCACTCGTTCGCCACGCACCTGCTCGAGGCCGGCTACGACATCCGCACGGTGCAGGAGCTGCTCGGGCATCGTGACGTGTCGACGACGATGCTGTACACGCATGTGCTGAACCGTGGCGGGCTCGGTGTGCGGAGCCCGTTGGACCTTCCGGTGCCGATGGCAGGCTTTGCCGGTCCCCACGCGCCGGACCAAGCCGCACGCCGGCTGGGCGGCGGGAGCGGCCCTGTCCCCTTGCGGATCTCTTCGCGCGACTGAACATTAGACTGCATTCTCTGCAGTCTAATCCGGACCCTGCGCCGCTCGTCCCATACTCGCAAGAGCCATGGTGGCAATGACCTACGGCGCGTGGTTTGCCGCCAGAGCCGACGGATTAGGCTGCAAGAAGTCGCAGTGTGACGTGTGGTCTGCAGGGATCGCCTGCAGGCTAATCCGCGTTAGCTGGACCACCAACGATTTAGCTGAGGCTTCAGTGAATCAGTTTTTCTCTTGGGTGCGTCGCCACGATCGACGCATGGAATGGGGCTTCTTTGCGGTATTCGGCGTGTTGTTTCTGTACGCCGGTGCGGACGCCCTTGGAATACTCCCGGGAGAACCGGGATGGCGGCCGCGTGCCTCCGTGGTCATGACAGCAGGGCTCCTGCTGCAGCCCACCGCCGCGCTCGTGGGGCGCCGCGTGCGGGCGTTGCAGTTCGCCCTGCTGGCACTCTCGATCGCTCTCATGGTAGGCAGTCTGCGCATGACCAGCTAACGATGCTTGCTGCAGGCGGGCGTCTTCGGGAGCGCGCTCCGCGCGCATTTTGTTTGAGCGCCCGCTGCAGAAGCTGGGCGTTAGCCCTCATTCTCCTGCTATCCGAATTTGTGCCAGCAGGAAGAATGGGGGAAGTTCACGACTCGCACCGGCAGTCGTGAAAGCAGTGCGCTTCCGAACCTTTCTCATCAACGGAGGTATCGCATGCAACGGTTTGCTTCTGTGATCGCCATCGGGATTGCTACTATGCTGATCTCGTCCTGTGCGAGGATAAGCGACACAGTGGGTCCGCCGACGATTGAGGGACCAAGATTCACCTACGACTGCACGCTTGGTCCCGAGCTTTGTGGCCAGATCAACGGTGCGATCACTCGACTTGAAACTTCCACGAACTCCAATTGTCAGTTCGCAGGCAACATGGCGAGACTACGATTTGAAGCGGAAGGGTACGGCTATCGACCAGGGGATCGGAGTGCATATCCGCAGTACGACGCCTACGTCATCCAACAGCCGGACTGGAGTTGGTACAGTGGATATGGACCGACCGACTACAACACCTACGCGAATCCGAGCTTCTTCACGAAAACGGAGGCCCAGATGGCGGGGTTGATCGCACACGAAGAGCAGCATCAGGCAGGATGGGACAACCCGTTCCACTCAACCGGAATCGCGAACAGCTTTCAAGATCAGTGCAGCAACTAACCACGGAGCAGCTATGACAACCACAAAGCTGTTGTTCGCCATTTTCGCCTTAGTCACCGCTTCACCCTCATCACCTCAGCCCGAGAGACTCAACGGGGAGGAGCTCTCGCAAGTGCTTGAGACTGCAGTTGCATTTACACTGAAGGCTT
>JBEILM010000187.1:0-6234 GCA_040379205.1 Gemmatimonas sp. | reverse complement strand
GTGCACGTCCACGCCGAGCGCGTCGGAGAGGATGTCGTTGCGCACCACCCGGCTGGGCGGCAGAAAGGATCGCAGCCGCTCAGCGGCCGCGTGCACAGCGGCGACCGTGGGCAGGATGGACGGGTTCAGCGTGGGCATGCGCGGATTCTAGCGGATAACGGCGCGAGCCATAAGGCGCGAGCTACACGGCGCGAGCCAGACGGCGCGAGCTATACGGCGCGAGCTATACGGCGCGAGCTATACAGCGCGAGCCAGACGGCTCGCGCAGTGCCGCCGTCGAAGCCACCCGACTACAGCAGCCGCGTGCCCCGCACCCGCGCCACGTATCCCTCCACGTCGAACTTGAGCTTCGCCCGCGACGTGACCATGGGCCGGATCCCGCCCCACACCGGCTTGTTCCCCCAGGGCCGGTCCCACAGCCCCAGGCACCACATGATGCCGCCCACGCTGTTCGGGTCGCGCCCGTCGAGCGCGTACTTGTCGTTGAGATGGAACAGCCATGACCGTGCCTGCTCGTAACTCTCGGTCCACAGCAACACCGTCTTGCCCCAGAGCATGCGCGGGTAGTTGTGGATGATCCCCTGCGTCACCAGTTCGTGCTGTGCGGCGTTCCACAGCCGGTCGCCGGTGCGCCCGGCCTCCAGCTCCTCGAGGTCGTACAGCGCCGGCCGCGGATCGCCGACATGGTCGGCCATCGTGCGCTGGACCCACGCCGGCAGCGACGCGAGCTGGTCGAACTCGGGCGTGCGCACACACCAGTTGAACGACAGCTCCCGCCAGGTGGTGACCTGCTGCACAAAGGCGTCGAGGCTGTCCGCCGACACACCGCGCGCCCGCGCGTCGCGCACCACGCGCGCCGAGGGAATCATGCCGTAGTGCAGGTACGGCGAGAGGCTGCTCGTGCCGTGCCCGTCGCTGGCTTCGTTGCGCCGTTCGGCGTACGTCGGCAGGTCGTCCTGCACGAAGGCCGCGAGCCGTGTCTGTCCGGCTACGCTGCCGCCGGGCACCGACAGCACCGGTGCGACCGTGTGATCGATCTCGCAGGCCGCCACCTCGCGCGCGATCGCGGCGTCGTCCATGTCCGCCAGCCGCAGCGGCGCCAATCCGCCACCCTCGGCGATCGTGGCCTGCAGCGACGCCCGCAGCGTGTCGCTCACCGGCACCTGCGGCATCTCCTCGGCCACCGGCTCCAGCGCGTGGTCGAGCAGCTTCGCGATCTTGGGGCGAATCGTGCGCGCCGCGAACTCGGCCTTCTCGAACACCCCGCTGGGCACGGTGCACACGCTGTCGATGGCGAGCACGCGGCACCCCACACGGTCGGCAAATCGCGCCACGCGCTCGCGAATGCCCGCCGTGGGAAAGAGGTCGGTGAACACCACGTAGGCGCGGGCCGCCAGCCGATCCACCACCCGGCGGTCGTCGTTGCGGCGGCGGCGCAGCACGAACTGGTAGTGCAACCCCAACCGCTCCGCATGACGGGCGGTATCGCGCGCGCCCTGCAGGATCAGGGTGTGGTGGCGATCGGACGCGTGCGGATAGGACGGGTCGAGCCCCTGATGGATCACCAGCGGCAGGTTCACCCGGTTCGCCGTGCGAATGGCCGCGCGCAGCCCCCAGTTCTCCTCGAGGCGGTGCGTGGACTGCATCCAGTACAGCACGTACTCGCCATCGGGGTGGTAGGTCTTGCCGTTGACGTCGACGGTGCGGGCGACGAGCTGGTCGCGGACGTAGTTGGAGCCGAGGAGATGCGGCGCCGCGGAGGCGGAGGTGGAAACGGTAGCCATGGCCGCTCAAGAACGCGCGGAGCCCTCGGCTGGTGCCCGGGTACGGCCCTTTTTCGGTCGCTGCCGCTTGACACCCGGCCGGCAGGGGCTAGCTTCCTCTCCGTTACCCGATGGGCCCCGCGCCACAGGAGCGGGGCTTTTGTTGTCCGGGAAACCATGGGGCTGTAGCTCAGCTGGGAGAGCGCTGCATTCGCATTGCAGAGGTCAGGGGTTCGAGCCCCCTCAGCTCCACTGCGGTTGATGTAACCGTCAAAAAAACCACCGGATCGTGACGGAAAGGGATCTGGTGTGACGCTGGAACCCGCTGCATCGTCCAGTGTACAGCAAGCCAAGCCCACCGCCGTTCGGTAGGACGGAGAGTTCCAATGACGGCGCGTGTGGCAACTTGAGAACCCCCGGGGGCCCCAGGCCTTCCGGGGGTTCAGTGTTTCCGGGGGGCTGGCAGGGACCGTATGCCTCCGAGAGCCCCGCTCAGGAGGGACCGAGTCGGGCCATGTCCGAGCGCATTGCCTGGAACAGCTCGATCAGGAACCGGTTCTCCTCCTCCTCCACCTTGCCGGCGAACTCGCCGAAGGCGGTGAATCCGAGGTTCCCGATCCAGCGCATGATCGCGCTTTCCTTCACCGCCACGTCGAACACCCGCTCGCTGAGCGTCTGCCCATTCGGTCCCGACCGGAGACCGAGACGGAAGGAGACGCCCCGCCCCTCGAACGGCCGGCGAATGGCGGAGCTGAGCAGCTTCTCGGCGATCAGCGGCAGGTGCCACTTGGGCTCCTTCGCAAACCGCAACTGCCAGCCTCGCTCGCGGGCGCTGCGCACGTGCACGAACTCCCCCTCCATCTCCGTCACGCCCACCATCCAGAGGCCGAACTTGGCCAGCGCATCCACATGGATGGCGAGGGTGTCGGGCATGTGGCGTGCCGGCCCGGCCAGGGGCTGCAACTCGCCCTGACGGGACCGGAAGCGCACGGTGAGCACGCGTTTGTGCGCCTGGGCGTCGAACCACTCCCCGCCGGCGCGGTCCGTGAGGCGGTATCGGTACCGGGCGGGTTCCACGTACTTCTGCAGATACTTGGCGAAGGCCGGGAAGCCCGCCGCAATCCCGCGGGCGTCGATGCGGATCTGCATCGTCACCAACGTCGAGCCGTCCAGCTGGGAGACGGCGCCGACGGAGTCGAGCGTGAACAGTCGCCCCAGCGCCTGGGTGGTGCGGGGAAATGCCGACCGATAGTCGGCGCGCAGCGCACTTGCCGGGCGCTCGGTGCCCAGAAACAGGGCGCGGGCTACGTCGTTCAGCTGGGCGGGCGGGAGCGGCCCCACGGCATGTTCGACGGTCGTGTGCCAGAACCAGTCGTCGGGGCCGCGCTGGGACAGGCTGATGAGGTGGCGCTGGTCGCCCACGCGCGACGGGGGAGTCACCCCCTGACGGGCACCAAAGACGAACTGGTTGTTCACGAGCCCCGCCTGGAACTCCACCGCCCGTTCGGCACCACTCCGCGTTGATTGCATGGCTGTCCAGACGGCGGTGTCCTCGGCCAGCTTGGAGGGCGCGAACGCGTAGCGCGCCAGCCGCAGGCGGGCGTTGGCCACTTTGGGCGTGCGCACCACGTTGGTGAAGCGGTATTCGAAGCCGGTGATCAGCTCGTCGAAATGCGCGCGGGCCATGGCCACGTCGGCACCATGCGCGAGCGCGGCGCCGCGGCACCCGGCAAGCAGCGGCACCCCGAGCGCGACGAGGCGGGACAGGCGGCCGAGGGCGGCGGGTATGCGGAAGCGACGGGCCGTGTGGTGCACAGGGGGAAATACACAGCGCATCACCGATGGATACCAGCCCGGATTAGATTGCCGTGTCCTCTTTCCCCGTACGCCACGTGTCCGAATCCACGACTTCCGAGTCCCTCGCGTCCCCCCGGCGTGACTTCATCCGCGAACTGGTGGCGGACGACGTCGCCACCGGCCGGTTCGGCCGCGCGCCGGCTACGCGTTTCCCGCCGGAGCCCAACGGCTTCCTGCACATGGGACACGCCAAGAGCATCTGCCTCAACTTCGGCATCGCGCAGGAGTTCGGGGGCACCTGCAACCTGCGCTTCGACGACACCAATCCGGCCACCGAGGACATCCGGTACGTCGAGGCCATCCAGCGCGACGTGCAGTGGCTCGGGTTCCAGTGGGACGGGTTGTACTACGCCTCGGACTACTTCGAGAAGCTGTACGACATCGCCGAGATGCTCGTGCAGAAGGGCAAGGCGTATGTGGATGACCAGAACGAGGAGCAGATCCGCACCAATCGCGGCACGGTGACGAGTGCGGGGACGCCCAGTCCGTGGCGCGAGCGCACGGTCGCGGAGAACCTCGACCTGCTGCGGCGCATGAAGGTGGGCGAGTTCCCCGACGGGGCGAAGGTGCTGCGCGCGAAGATCGACATGGCGCACGCCAACATGATCATGCGCGATCCGCTGCTGCTGCGCATTCGTCATGCGCACCATTACCGGCGCGGCAACGACTGGTGCATCTACCCGCTGTACGATTTTGCGCATGGGCTGAGCGATGCCATCGAGGGCATTACGCGGTCGCTGTGCACGCTCGAGTTCAAGGATGCGCGCGAGATCTACGACTGGCTCGTGCGCGAGGCGGGGTTCGAGAACCCGCCCACGCAGATCGAGTTCGCGCGCCTCGAGCTGGACTACACGGTACTCAGCAAGCGCAAGCTGCTGCGCCTGGTGAACGAGGGGCATGTGACGGGGTGGGACGATCCCCGCATGCCCACCATTGCGGGGCTGCGTCGTCGCGGCGTGCGCCCCGAGGCCATTCGCGCCTTCGCCGAGGTGATCGGGGTGGCACGCAAGGACGCGCGCGTGGAGATTGCCACTTTCGAGCACGCGGTGCGCAACGACCTCAACATGGAAGTGCCGCGCCGGCTGTGCGTGCTCAACCCGCTCAAGGTGGTGCTCACCAACTATCCCGAGGGGCAGGTCGAGCAGCTCGAGGCGCAGGATTATCCGCATGACGTGCCCAAGACGGGCACCCGCACGGTGCCCTTCTCGCGCGAGCTGTATGTGGACCGCGACGACTTCATGGAAGAGCCGCCGAAGAAGTTCTATCGGCTGGCACCGGGGCGCGAAGTACGGCTGCGCTTCGGCTATCTCATCACGTGCAACGAAGTCGTGAAGAACGACGCCGGTGAGGTGATCGAGTTGCGGTGCACCTACGACCCGGCCACGCGCAGCGGCAATGCGCCGGACGGTCGCAAGGTGCAGGGCACCATCCACTGGGTGAGTGCGGCGCACGCGGCCACGGTGGAGGTACGGCTGTACGACCGGCTCTTTGCGCAGCCCGACCCCGACGATGTGCCGGAGGGGCAGGACTTCCTGAGCGCGCTCAACCTGCAGTCGCTGGTGATCATCCCCGACGCGAAGGTGGAGCCCGGGGTGCTCGACGATCCGCTCGGCTCGCGCTATCAGTTCGAGCGCGTGGGCTATTTCTACGCCGAGCCCGAGGACAGCACGTCGGAGAAGCGGGTGTTCAACCGGATCGTGGGGTTGCGGGACAGCTGGGCCAAAGAGGTCAAGAAGGGCTGAGCGTTCGATTGGGCAAACGAGCGTAACGGGGGTGACGGTGATCCGTCGCCCCCGTCGCATTGTGGGCCATGGTCCCGCCGAGTTGCCAAACCCGCCGAGCGCCGAGCAGACTATGGGTATGCCAAACCAGCAGGAGGACGCCCCGGGACGACGCTGGTCTGTCGAGGACGTGCTGGCCCTGCCCAACGATGGGAACCGCTACGAGACGGTGGACGGGGAACTGCTGGTGAGCCCGTCACTGCGGTATCTGCATCAGGCCGTTGTCGGCGCCGTGTATGCGGCCCTCCGCGCGTGGGTGGCTGCGGAGGGAATCGGCGTGGTGCTGTTTGCTCCCGCTGACGTCATTCTCGATGCGCACACGCTGGTCCAGCCGGATGTCTTCCTGCTTCCTCCGGTCGGTGCGGATGTGATGTCTGGTGCGGTTCCGGGGCCGGCGCCTTTGCTCGTGGTGGAGGTGCTGTCGCCCGGAAACGCGCGCCATGATCGCCTTCGAAAGCGGCCGCGGTATCAGCGGGCAGGGATCGAGTGCTGGTTGGTGGATGCCGAGTCGCAGCTGGTGGAGCGTTGGGCCACCGACTCGGACCGCCCCGAGGTGTGCATGGATCAGATCGCGTGGTATCCGGATCGTGCAAGCTCGCCGTTCACCATGGAGCTGGCACCTGTCTGGAAGGAGGTTGGGCTTCCGACAGTCGGGTAGGCATGGCACACCACCGCGTCGAGCGGACTATGGGTTGGCCCAGCACGTCCCCTAGCTGTGGTCAGTGCCCGCGTGCTCGGGACAGACTGACGGGCGGGGGGCACTACCATCCAGCGCCCGGCTCCGTATATTTGACCGCTCATTGGGGTTGTGCCCCTATGAGGCCAGCTGCCCC
>JBEILM010000186.1:0-6240 GCA_040379205.1 Gemmatimonas sp. | reverse complement strand
TGCTGTATTGCATTCGCGGAACCGAGCCACTCTCACCCGAGCCACCATGTACCACACCCTCGCCGATTTCTTCGCCCAGTGGGAGTACGAGTCGAGCAGCACCGCCCGCCTGCTCGATTGCCTCACCGATGCCTCGCTGGCGCAGGCGGTGGTGCCCGGCGGGCGTACGGCCGGGCGCCTTGCGTGGCACATCGCCCAGACGCTCCCCGAGATGATGAACCGGACCGGGCTGCACGTCGCGGGAATCGACGAGCACGCCTTACCGCCCGCGTCCGCCGCCGAGATTGCCGCCGCGTATCGGGCGGCATCGGCGTCGCTGGTGGAGGAAATCCGAAGCAAGTGGAACGATGCGTCCCTCACCACCGATGATGACATGTACGGGGAGCGCTGGACCAAGGCCATAACGCTCGGCGCCCTTGTGTGCCATCAGATTCACCACCGCGGGCAGCTCACCGTGCTGATGCGGCAGGCGGGGCTGCAGGTGCCCGGCATGTACGGCCCGGCCGCCGAGGAGTGGGTGCAGATGGGCATGGAGCCGCCGCCGGTGTAACGCGAGGTACCGCAGGCTGCGTGGCGCTCCACAAGCGAGCGCCACGGCATGCCGGTACCCGATTGTCTGCTAGCGCTCCGGCTCTCGCTGGTACGCCCGCACCCAGTCCACCTGCATCATCGCGGGAAACGTGGTCGTGCTGTCGGGGGGACCAAGGAAACGGCCACCCACCGCCAGGTTCATCACCAGGTAGAACGGCCGATCGAAGGGGGCCGCTGTGCTGTCATTCGTCGTGCCCGTGTACCACGCGGTCTGCACCTGGTACAGCGAATCGTCCACGAACCAAGCGATGCGCCGCGGCGACCATTCGATGGCGTACACATGCCAGTCGCTGATGCGGCCGGCATCGGGGAACGTGAAGGTGCTGCCCGTATACACGTTGTCCGGCCACCGTCCCCCATAGTGCAGCGTCCCGAGCACCTCCTTCGGCTGCTGCCCGCGCGCCTCCATCACGTCGATTTCGCCACTGGCCGCCCAGGTCCCGTACGTGTCCTCGAGCGGCAGCAACCAGAGCGCCGGCCACAGCCCCGGCGATTCGGGGAGCCTGGCGCGAAACTCGAAGCGCCCGTACTGCTGGGCAAAGAGTGCGCGCCCATCCTGCGCGCGCGACTTCACGCGAGCCGAGGTATACGCGCACATCTTCGCGGTGTCGCGCGAGGAGACATCGCGCACCGTCTCGCGCCTCGCCACCAGGTGCAACGCCCCATCGCGCACCGACAGATTGCGCGGGGCACGCTGGTAGCATTGCAGCTCGTCGTTCCCCCACCCGTTCACATACGTGCTGCTATCGGCGCTCCAGAAGCCGTTGCCCTCTTCGGCCACCCATTTGGCCGGATCGAGCACGGTGTCGTTGAACTCGTCGGCCCACGTGAGCGTCCAACCGGCCCGTGCGGCCGGCCGAGTGTCGGCTGCCCCCTGTGCCTTGGAGGCGAACCGGTTGCCGCGCGTATCGCAGGCCGCCAGGGCCACGCTGCTGGCAAGGGCCAGAATGCACACCGCCGCGATGCGCCTGAGCGCACCGCGGCGGCGCATCCCGTCCGTGACGGGCACCAGCCTCGGCATTACTTGCGGGCGACCGGCTCAAGGCGCACGACCGGCGTGGGCTTGCCCTGCTGATCGTCGATCGCGAGGTAGATGTAGCCGTCCGGGCCCTGCCGCACGTCACGGACGCGCCCCTGATTGCGGACGAGGTTGTCGATCACTTCCGGCTTCTGCCCATCGAGCGTCACGCGCGCGAGCCGCTGGCCCGCCAGTCCGCCCACGAACACGCTCCCCTTCCACGCCGGAAACTTGTCGCCGGTGTACACCAGCAGCCCCGACGTGGCGATGGACGGCACCCACACGTTCTTCGCGTTTTCCATGCCCGGCGCCATCGTGCTGGCATGAATCGCCTTGCCGGAGCCGTAGTTCACGCCGAAGCCCACCACCGGCCAGCCGTAGTTCTTGCCGGGTTCGATGAGATTGAGTTCGTCACCTCCCTGCGGACCATGTTCGGTCTCCCACAGGTCGCCGGTGACCGGATGCACGAGCAGTCCCTGCGGATTGCGATGGCCGTAGCTCCAGATCTCGGGCTTCGCGCCGGCCTGCTTCACGAACGGATTGTCGGCCGGCACGCTGCCATCGAGGTTGAGCCGGATGATCTTGCCGTGGTGGTTGGACAGATCCTGCGCGGGGTGTTTCGCGAGATCGCCCTCGGGCGCGATCTGGCGGTCACCCACACTGATGAACAGATGCCCATTCCGGTCGAAGGTGATGCGCGACCCGAAGTGCCCCGGCCGCCCCTTCGACTCGGCCACGAAGATGTCCTTGCCGTCCACCAGCGCTTCGTTCTCGATGCGCGCCATGTGCAGGGCCGTGGTCGAGCCGCTCGGCATCTGCTTGGAGTAGGTGAGGTAGACCGTGCGGTTGGTGGCGAACTGCGGGTGCAGCGCCACGTCGAGCAACCCACCCTGCCCTGCCGCCACCACGGCGGGCACACCGGCCACCGGTGTGGGCAGCAGCTTGCCGCCGCGCACGATGCGCAGCCGTCCGCCCCGCTCCGTCACCAGCAGGTCGCCGTTGGGCAGGAAGGCCATGCCCCACGGATTCACGAAACCGTCAGCGACCTTCACCACGCGGTATTCGTGCGCCGACGAGTTGAACACCTGCCCCTGAGCGCCCGCGCTCTCGGCGGCGAGCGCAAACGGAAGCACGACCGCGGCGGCGAGCCGCAGGGATGAACGACGCATAGAGATCCTCTGAGGTGAGATAACCACCCCAGTAAAGGTAGCGCGGCAGGCTCCGTTGGTCACCCAGCAGCGAACGTCCGGAGCACCCGCACGGTGTTGAGATGCACAGCGACGGTGTCGTGCACGTCGCGGCCGTAGCCTCCGCTCATGGTGGCGCACACGGGGATGCCCACCTCCCGGCACAGCCCGACGACGTAGCGGTCCCGGGCCAGCAGCCCCTCGAACGTGAGCGCCAGCCGCCCCAGCCGGTCCCCTTCATGAGGGTCGGCCCCGCTCAGATACACCACCAGATCGGGGCGGCCCTCGCGCAGGACCTCCGGCAGATGCCGATGCAACAGCGCGAGATACGCCTCGTCACCGGTGCCGTCGGCCAGTTCCACGTCCCGCGTGCCTGGCACCTTGTGAAAGGGGAAGTTCTTGGCGCCGTGCATGCTGAACGTGTACACGTCCGGGTCACCGGCAAAGCAGCCGTGCGTGCCGTTTCCCTGGTGCACGTCGAGATCCACCACCGCCACTCGCTGCACCCGGCCGAGTGCCTGCAGCCGGCGCACGGCGATGGCCACGTCGTTGAAGGTGCAGAACCCTTCGCCGCGGTCTGGGAAGGCGTGATGCGTGCCACCGGCGAGGTTCATGGCCACGCCATGCGCGAGAGCGGCCTCGCTCGCCTCGATGGTGCCCTGCACCACACGAAACGCGCGTTCCACGAACCCGTCGCTCCACGGCAGGCCGATGCGCCGCTGCTCGGCGTGCGGGAGCGTCCCGTCCACGATATGGGCGACGTACTCGGGCGTATGCACCCGCAACAGATCCTCGAGCGACGCCCGCCCGGGATCGTGCAACCGATCGGGGGGCACGAGGCCCTCGCGCAGTACCGCTTCGCGCAGCAACTGATACTTGGCCATCGGGAACCGATGACCGTCGGGGAGCGAAATGGCGTAGCGGGACGAAGACCAGAGGTGCAGCACCTTTGCGATCGACAGGAATCCGGAACGGCCCGCACGGCGGAGATGCGAAACACCCCACACGGCGGACACAGAGAGCAGTGAGGACACCGAGGAATGCCGGAATACTCCGAGTAGTTCCGCCGTCCTCCGTGCCCTCACGGTCCTCGGTGCCCTCCGTGTGGGCGGTTGACGCTATCGTTTACCGCCCCGCCTGATTCAGCGCCGCCGCCATCTGCTTATAGTAGCGCAACTGCGACCGCTGGTCGGCCGTCGGTGCCCCGGTCCAGCGCCCGACGGCCGAGTAGAGCGTGGCGAGGCGTGCCGACAGCTCCTGCGCCTGACGCTTGTAGTCACGCGTGGCGGCGTCGGTACCGCTGGCGTTGCGCCAGCGCGCCGCGACATCGGCGAAACTCGTGACCAGATTCGCGACCTCTCGATGGAACGCCGTCCAGGCCGCGCGCTCGGCCCGCGTTACCGTCAACCGCGGGTCTTCCCTGACCACGACCAGCTGCGACAGCGTGCGCCCGCCGTGCACAAGGCGGACGGTGTAGGTCCCCGGCAGCACCAGCGGTCCCGGGGTGGTCGCGCGCGGCCCCTCGTCGTCGTCCTCTCCGCCGCCGCTGCGAATGGGCAGGTCGGCGTGCCGCAGATTCCACACCACGCGATTCACGCCGCGCGTGGCCGTCGGCGTCAACGCCTGCACCAGACGACCGGTGCTGTCGTGCACCGTCAGCTGCACTGACGTGTTGGCGTCGCGCACCCAATAGTCGATGAGCGCGCCATTGGCCGGATTCTCGCCGCGGAACACCATCTCGCCGGCATGCGGGCGCAGGTTCGTGGTGCGGATCTGATACGCCGGCTGAATGCCGAACAACTGCACCGGCGCGGCGGCCGCCTCGGGCGTCAGCTCCTGCAGGGCGTTGAGCTGATCGAGTACCCAGATGCCCCGTGCATGCGACGCCAGCACGAGCGCGTTGTCGCGCGGGTGCACGGCGATGTCGTTGAATGGCATGAGCGGCATGTTGAGCCGCAGTGGCAACCAGTTCGCCCCCGTGTTGGGGGAGACGAACACGCCGAACTCCGTGGCCAGGTACAGCAGTCTGGCGTTGCGGGCGTCCTCGCGAATCGTGCGGGCCACGCGGTCCGGCGGTAGATCCCCCTCGATGCGCGTCCACGTGGTGCCGTAGTCGGTGCTGCGGTACACGTAGTTGCGCCTGTCGTTGCTGCGGTGGTTGTCCACCGTGACGTACACGGTGCCTGCTGCGTGCCGCGACGGCTCCACGCCGGCAAACCACGAGTCTTTCGGCAACCCGGGAAACGCACCCTGCGCATCGCGCCAGGTCCGGCCGGCGTCACGCGACACGCGGAACCGACCGTCATCGGTCCCCACATACAGCAGCCCCGGCACCCGCGGCGACTCGGCCAGCGCCGTGATGCCCGGGAAGTACGGCACGCCGTCGTCGAGCGACAGTGTGGCCTCGCTCGGCTTGCGCCCCATCAGCGGCAGCGCGCTGCGGTCCACGCCGGTGGTCATGTCGCCGAGACTGCGCCACGTGCGCCCGCCGTCGCGCGAGGTGAACAGATGCTGCATGCCTACGTACAGCGTATTGGTGTCGTGCGGCGAGATCACGATGGGCGCATCCCAATTGGCCGGGTGCATGGCATTGCCCAGCACCTGCGTGGCGCCGGGCTTGCCCCACGTCTCCCAGTTGCGACGGCCGGCGATGCGGCCGGTGCTGTCACCGGGACGCAGATCCTGCACCTGCCAGGTGCGCGTGTCGTTCTTCTGCAGGCCGAGGAACTGCGACGCCGAATACACCGTGCGCGGATTCTTCGGGTTGGGCACCACGAAGAAGCCGTCGCCGCCGCACAGACGCGACCAATGCTCGTTGAGGATGCCGCTGGTGGTCCAGCTCGCGCTCGGCCCTACCCAGCAGCCGTTGTCCTGCAGACCACCATACACGTTGAACGGCACGGCGTTGTCCACCGCCACCCGATAGAATTGCGACAGCGGCAGCGACGACACGAACAGGAAGCGGCGCCCGCGATCGTAGCTGATGCCGATGCCGCCGTCGTCGAGCTTGATGACGTGGCGGCTGTCCTTCGGGTTCACCCACACGAAGCGATCGTCGCCGTGGGTGGTGGTACGCGGCGCCGTGAACGTCTTGCCGCCGTCGTCGCTGAACGAGTACGCGTTCAGCATGTAAATGCGCTGGTCGTCGTTGGGGTCGATGGTGGGCTGGCTGGCGTACATGGGGCGCGGGTTCCAGTCGCTCATGAACGTCCAGGTGGCGCCGGCGTCTTCACTGCGGTACACACCGGCCTTGCGCTGGATGTACGCCGTACTCGCGTTGTAGCGCGCGCCCTGCTCGATGCCCACCACCACGATGCGCGGGTTCTTGCGGTACACCGCGATGCCGATGCGACCGTACTCGCCGGTGGGCAGCCCGTTCCCCGTGAGCTTCGTCCACGTGGTGCCGCCGTCGGTGCTCTTCCAAAGCGCACTGCCCGGGCCACC
>JBEILM010000185.1:0-6271 GCA_040379205.1 Gemmatimonas sp. | reverse complement strand
GCCGGTACCACCGGGTGTCTCGGCCACCACGGGAGTCGCCGCACCAGCACTCGGCTCCTCCTCGTGCATCGCCTCGATGCCCTCGAGCGTCACATACACCGACCGGTCGATCGGCGTGAAGGTGCGCTCGAGAATGCCCACCACCCGGAACGGGTGGGCGTCGTGGCTCGACGTGCCGATGTCGCGCAGGCCGTGCACCACCACCACCGGCGTTCCGACCTCGTACTTGAGCCGCTCCGCCACTTCGCTGCCGATCACCACCTCGGTGTCGGCCACGGCGGCACGCCCCGCCGCAAAGGTGATGCGGCTGTCGCGGCGGAAGCGATAGCGCTCGTAGAAGTCGGTCGTGGTTCCCACCACCCGGAACCCGCGATGGCTGTCGCCCAGTGAATACGGCACCACCCACTTCACCGCCGGATGCGCCTCCCAGCGCTCCATGGTGGACCGCTTCACGCTGCCGGCCGGCGAGCCGATGCCGAACACGGTGCTGAGCAGCACCTGCAACGTGCCGCCGCGCGCGCCCACGATGAGATCCACGCCGCGGATGGTGCCGGCAAAGCTTTCGCGAACGCCGGCGCGCACCGTCTCGATGCCCACCAGCAGCGTCACGCTGAGCGCGATCGACGCGATGGTGAGCAGCGTGGTGAGCACACGGCTGCGCAGCGAGGCGAAGGCCAGACGAAGAATGAGCATCAGGCGCGCCCTCGCTCGGCCAGCACGGCGTGCGTGCCGGTCATGACTTCCACGCGCGCCGCGGTGTTGATCTCCGACAGTTCCACGATGCGCGAAAAGAGCGGCATGAGCGTGTGGTCATGGCTCACGAACACGAGCGTGGCGCCGGCCTTGTCGCACGACCGGAACAGCAGCTCGAGGAACTGCTCGCGTCGGTCGGTGTCGAGCGCGCTGGTAGGCTCGTCGGCGATCACCACCTCGGGGCTGCCGATGAGCGCCCGCGCCGCCGCCACGCGCTGCTGCTGCCCCACGCTCAACTCACCAATTGGCGAGTCGAGGAAGCGCGCGATGTCCAGCTGCCCCGCCACGTCCTGCACCGCCGCCTCGAAGGACGCACTCCCCAGGCGCGCCCGCCGGGCCGCTTCCAGCCGGATGGGCAGCAGAATGTTCTCCCGCACCGAGAGATACGGAATGAGGTTGAACATCTGGAACACGTAGCCGAGGTGCCGCGCCCGGAACGCATCCCGGGCTCCGCTCGACATGGTGCTGAAGTCCTGGCCGAGCACGCGCACCTGCCCGCTCGTGGCCTGCAGCACGCCCGCAAGAAGGCCGAGCAGCGTGGTCTTGCCACTGCCGCTCGGCCCGTGCAGAAACACCGTCTCGCCGCGCGCGATTGTCAGGTGGTTGATCGCCAGCACGTCGTGCCCGGCGCGGTAGGCAAAGCGGAGGCGCGACAGCTCGACGGCGGGGGCCGTCGCGTCGCTCATTTCGCCGAGTAGGGTTCGACCTTGAGCCCTTCGAGCTGATAGCCCACGGTGCCGTACGGGCTTTCCACCGAGGCGATCTTGAGGCGCCCCGACATCCACACGGCGTCGAACAGGTTGAGCTTGATGGCCTTCTTGCCCGTCATCTCGACCATCACGATCTGGTTCGGCGGCGGCGGCGGCGTGTGCACGCACGCGCCGTAGTAGGGCACCAACAGGAACTCGGCGCCCTCCTCCTGGAAGTCATCGAGGGGCACCACGAAGCCGGGGATGCGCACCAGCTTGCCCTCGAGCTTCTTGAGCGTGTCGGTGGCCTTGCCGTTGGAATAGTCGAGGCCGGCCAGCACACGCCAGTCGATGTTGACCGCTTCGTCGGCCGCGGGCGCGACACTCGGCGCCACCTTGGCCTTGGGCGGGGTCGTGAACGCGGACGTCACCGCCACCACGGCGGCGATGGCGACGAGCGACAGGACGGCGGAGAAGCGACGAGGCATGGACGGTCTCGGAAATGGGACAGGCATCTGCCGAAAGATACGCGGCCGCGGCCGGAATGCTGCAGGGCACCGGTGCCGGGCGCCCGTGCGGCACACGCGTGCTGCGCCCCCCGGCGGATACCCCCGCCGCCGGCCGGGGTGCCGGGATATCTTCCGGTCCATGTCCCGCGCCGAGATCACCACCCCGGAAGCCCTCTCCGAGGAGAGCGTCGTCGAGCTGTCGCTGCGCCCGCAGCGGCTGGCCGAGTTCATCGGTCAGCAGAAGGTCAAGGAGAGCCTGGCCATCGCCATCGATGCCGCCCGGGCCCGCCGCGAGCCGCTCGACCACATCCTCTTCTTCGGCCCGCCGGGGCTCGGCAAGACGACCCTGGCCGACCTCATCGCCCGCGAGTTGGGGGTGAACCTCACCACCACCTCGGGGCCAGCGCTGGAGAAGCCGGGCGACCTCGTGGGACCGCTCACCAACCTGCGTGAGGGGGACGTGCTGTTCATCGACGAGATCCACCGTCTGCGCCCGGTGATCGAGGAGTTCCTCTATCCGGCCATGGAGGATTACCGCATCGACATCCGGCTCTCCGAGGGCCCGAAGGCGCAGACGGTGACCATGAACATCGAGCGGTTCACCCTCGTGGGCGCCACCACCCGGCTGGGGATGCTCACGGCCCCCATGCGGGCCCGGTTCGGACTGCTGCACCAGCTCGCGTTCTATCCCGTGGACCAGCTCGAGGTGATCGTGCGTCGCACCGGGGAGGTGCTCAAGGTGGAGATGGACGCCGCCGGCGCCCACGAAATCGCCAAGCGCTCCCGCGGTACCCCGCGCGTGGCCAACCGGCTGCTGCGCCGGGTGCGCGACTACGCCCAGGTGCGCGCCAACGGCCGCATCACCCTCGAGGTGGCCCAGGCCGCCCTGTCGCTGCTGGACGTGGACCATTTCGGCCTCGACGACATGGACACCCGGCTGCTCAAAGCCATCATCGAGAAGTTCGACGGGGGCCCGGTGGGCCTGGGGACGATCGCCGCCGCCATCGGCGAGGATCCTGGCACGATTGAGGAGGTATATGAACCATTCCTCGTGCAGCACGGATTCCTCCAGCGCACCCCGCGCGGCCGCGTCGCCACGGCGCACGCGTATCGCCACCTGGGGTTCGTCCCACCAATAGGCGCCGCCGAGCAGCCCGGACTCTTCTGATAATGCGTCTTGTGCCCCCCCCCGAGGCGCGGCGCGCAGCGCCCGCGCCGCGCCCCAACGCGCCGTTCAAGCTCGCGCCGTTCAAGCTCGCGTCGTTCAAGCTCGCGCTGTTCCCGCTCGCGCTGTCCCCGCTGTTCCCAACCCAGGCCACCGCCCAGCGCGCCCCCCTCGGTGCCGCCCCCGGCACCCCCGCCGCCATCGCCGACTCGCTCGTGCTGCGCGGCGACACTTCGGCCGCCCTCTCGGTGCTGGAGTCTGCCGTCCGCACCAACTTCCGTGATCCCGCCAGCTGGTACCTGCTGGGGCTCATCAACTGGGAACGCGGCCGCAATGGGCGCAGCGCCACGTACATCAAGGACAAGAACGTCATCAAGGCGCTCCAGGTGGCGGACAGCGCCATGCGCATCGCCACCCAGCTGGCCCCCGACAGTGCACGCTACTGGCTCTCGCTCAGCCGCTTCAACCTGCAGTCCGGCTACTCCACCATGCGCTTCTCGTCGCAGGGGCAGGTGGGGAATGCGCTCGACGCCGCCGAAAAGACCGGCGACCGGCTGCTGCTGGCCGAAGCGGCCGACCTCACGGGCATGGCGATGTGGCGGCGCTACGAGGCGTCGGCCAACCGCGCCCTCACCGACGATGGGCAGCGCATCCAGCTGGCGCAGAACAACAACTGGCCGCGCGACAAGGCCTACGACTACGTCACCAGCTTCGCCAAGAAGATCGAGCCGCCCACCGGCACCAGCGACTACACGGCGGCGCTCGAGCGCTTCCGGCAGGCGGTAGACGCCGACTCCACCAACCAGCGCTACAGCCGCCACCTTTTCATGGCGCTCGGGGAACGCAAGCGGTGGGATGAGTTGCTGGACGTGGGCACCCGTCGCGCGCAGCAGTTCCCCCTCGACTTCCAGGCGCGCCTCGCCCGCGGCCTCGCGCTGCATCGCCTACAGCGCTACGCCGATGCCAAGGTGGCGTTCGACAGCGCGCTGGTGCTGATGGATGAAGAGGAGCGCGACCGTCTCGTGCGCTTCACGCGCATCCTGCGCCCGCGGCCGACCAAGGCCTCGAAGGAGGCGGGCGGCGATTCCGCGCAGTACGCCAATCTCCCCGAAGGCCAGCGTCGTGGCCTCGAAGAGATGTACTGGAACATGAACGACCCGCTCACGCTGACCAACGAGAACGAGTATCGGCTCGAGTTTCTCGCCCGGGTGGTGTTCGCCGACTTCCGCTGGACCGACGACGACCTGAACCTGCGTGGCGCCGACAGCGACCGCGGCGACATCTACGTGCGCTACGGCCCGCCCGACACCGAGATGGGCATCCAGGGCAATGCGACGTTCCAGAACGCCACGCTCACCTCGGGCGTGACCATCGTCTGGGCGTACAAGGCCGGCTTCACCTTCTTCTTCGACCTCACGCCGGGCTTCGGCACGGCGCGCATCGCCATGAACGATCGGAACACCGTCGAGGAACTGAAGAACGCCGTGCCGGTCACGTGGACCAACATGCCCACCACCGCGCTCATCGACACGCTTCCGGTGCGCATCGCGCGTTTCCGCGCCGCCGGCGACTCCACCGACGCCGTGGTGGTCGCCGGCATGCCGCTCGACTCGCTGCTTCGCGGACTCGATCTCGAGCGGGTGCCGCTCGACATCGACTTCCGGGTGTTCGACCAGTTTGTGCGCGTGCAGGGCGTGGAGTCGTCGCAGATCGCCCTGCGCCCGGACTCCGTGTCCGGCCCCGCGCGTCGGGCGTGGACGCGGCGGCTTGGCCCGGGCATCAACGTGGTGCGCGTGGAGGCCCTGCAGGCCGACAGCCGCCGCGCAGCCCGCGCCATGACGCGCCTGATGCCCTTCGAGTCAGGCGGCTTCGGCATGAGCGACGTGCTGCTCGGCACCAAGCCGTCGCCGCGTGACGCGTCACAGGCACCGCGCAGCTGGCGTGAGGTGGACATGGAAGCGGGCACCGGCGACTTCGCGCGTGGCAGTTCCGTGGGGCTGCTCTGGGAGTCGTACGACCTGGCCGTTCGTGATGGTACCAGCAAGTACCGGGTGGCGATCACGGTGGAGCGTCAGGAGAAAGGCGGCGCCGCCGGCTTCGGCATCCGGCTCTTCGACGGCCTCGGGCGGGCGGTTGGCCGCGCCCAGCAGGGGCGCGACAAGTTCACCATCACCTTCGATCGGCAGGCAGCCGCCGCCCGCACCACGGTGGACTACCTGTCGCTGGACCTCGCCGAGTCGCCGTCGGGCACCTACCGGCTCCGGGTGGAAGTGCAGGACCTCGCCACCCAGCGCCGTACCAGCCGCGAGACGCAGTTCCGGATCCGCTGACGGAACGCCTGCCGCCACGGGAGCGTTCGGTCGGCACAATCGAATCGAGGGCGGGGAGCCGAATCCAAGAGGCGGCGGCTCCTCCACGCAGCAGCCTGGGGCCAATGCGGGCCCGGCTGTTGCGCAGGTAACTCGATTCGATTGTCTTTCCGGCCGACTTATGACCGCCCCGTCCGAAACCGTGGAAACCGTGGCCCTGCTGGGGTCGCGCACCTCCCACTACGACTATGAGCTCCCCGAGGAGCGCATCGCGCAACGCGCCATCGAGCCGCGTGACGCGAGCCGCATGCTTGTAGTCGATCGCGCGACGGGCACCGTGGCGCATCGCACCTTCCGGGACGTACTCGACCTGATCCCGGCCGGTGATGCAATCGTGGTGAACACCACACGGGTCTTCCGGGCGCGGCTGCTGGGGCATCGGGAGAGTGGTGGCCCGGCGGAGATCCTGCTGCTGCGCCCCATAGACGACACGCACTACGAAGCCATGATCCACCCGGGCGGCAAGCTGCGCCCTGGGCGTGTGGTGACCATCGCCCCCGGTTTTCAGGTGGAGATCGTCGACACCACGCCGCGCCACACGCGCATCGTGCGGCTGCACACCACCGGCCCGGCGCTGGAGGCTATCGAGCAGCACGGTCATGTGCCGCTGCCGCCGTACATCGAGCGGGCCGACGAAGCGACCGACACCGGTCGGTATCAGACGGTGTACGCCGAGCAGTACGGCTCGGTGGCGGCGCCCACCGCCGGTCTGCACTTCACCCCCGAGCTGCTCGCCGCACTCGACGCCAAGGGGGTGGAGCGCATCGAGGTGCTGCTGCACGTGGG
>JBEILM010000184.1:0-6400 GCA_040379205.1 Gemmatimonas sp. | reverse complement strand
GAAGAAGTCGCGATGGGCGATGATGGTCCGCCGCACGCCTCCCCGATGGAAGAGCACCAGCGACGTGTTGCGAACCTCACTGGAGTCGCGGAGGCGCTGGGTGGCGGTGAACACCTGCACGAACACGCCAAGGTCCCCGCAGGTGAGCGCCGCCGACACCCGGCGCAGTTGCTCCAGCGTGCCCACCGCTGCGGTGTCGAGGGTGGGCGCCACCCGCAGCGTCACGTCGCGCACGTCGCTGGAGATCGGCTTGAGCCCCCCGGCGAGCGTGTACAGCCCCTCGCGATCGCCGAACTCCAGCAGGACCTGCTCGGCAAGACGCCGATCGGCCGGTGGCAGGGTCTCGACCGGGAAACAGGTGACGGCCGCCCCGGCGGCGACGGGGCCCGCGGTTACGCGCGCCGACGGCCGGCCAGCGCGGCAGGCCGTGATCAGGAGGGCGGTGGCGAGGAGTGCCAATGAGACCCGCAGAGGTCGTGCGTAGGGCATCAGCTGTGTCCCGGTGTCAGAGTGTTCAGAAGAGCTCCACGGTCAGCGCCATCGCCTGGGCCGCCAGGTTCTGGCGACGATCGAAGAGTGGCCCGTCGGTGCGTCGGGCGGAGGCTGAGACGGCCACGCGGGAGGTGAGGGCGCCGTTGCGGACGCGATCCCAACCCAGTCCCACCCGGGCGCCGGAGACTGGCGCTGCCATGAGCGCATATTCGGGATCGGCGATCGTCGCCGACAGGCGGGTGGGGCGACCACTCAGCCGACGCCGGTCGGCGACCGACTCGCGCGATGCGCCCAGTTCGACCCAGAGCGCGCCCGCGGGTATCGGCCAGCGATGTCCGCCACTGACCGCCAGGGGAAACCGCGTCGCGGCCCACTGGGCATCTGCCGCGATATCGCGGCGCTCCAGCGCATGCCAGATGCCTTCCACCCGAATCAACCATGCGGCGCGCGGCCGCGAGGTACCGCGCCACCATTCGGTAATCATCTGCACGCGCCGTCCTTCGGCGATGGCATTCACCGCCGAGAAGACCGGATCGCGGCCGCGTGAGATTTCCTGCTGCCCGCGCAGATCGAGTTCCACCCCGCCGCGGCCATCCTGATGCCGGGCGAGCAGCCGAAGGTCCTGACGCAGGCGGCGCGTGCTTCCCCCGCTCACCGGTGCGGCGATCCCGTCGCGCACCGAGTCGCGCTCGAGGCGCACCATGGCGCCGGTGGCAATGGCCCAGCGCGTCGACTGCCAGTGGTACGCGGCGTGGCCTCCGACGACCCCGCCGATGAGCGCGCGCTCGGCAGAAATCAGCTGCGTGCGATCAAACGTGGCGATCCCGCGCAGCCGAAACACGACCGGCACCTCGGGGCTGGTGCCACCGCCGATCTCAAGATCCTCGCGATGCCACCCCTGCGTGACACCCACGCCCACCTGATGCGCGCCACGCTGCAGGCGGACGGCGGGGGCCACCTCGGCGACGCGCCGACGGTACAGCGGCCGCGGATCGTTACGCCGCGCCCCCTGTCCGAGCCCGTAGTCGACCGGAAGGGCGACGGTGAAACCCCGCACGGCGGGCGACACGAGCGCCGCCGCGAGTTCGAGGTGATCGCTGCGGAAGGTCCCGCCCACGGAGTCGGCCCAGACATACGCCGAGCGCAACGACGGGGCGGACTGATTCCGCCACGCCACATCGAGCTCCGCCTGTCGCGTGAACGCCGCCTGTCCCCAGGTGCGCCAACGGCCGGCGGGCCTGCTGCCCTCGGCGAGCAGATGCACGGCACGTTCCGTGCGCGCGTCCTGAGGCAGCCGCAGCGCCCCCGCGAGCACATGGCTCCCGAGCACGAACCGTCGCGAGGTGGCAGGCAGATCGTCGAGTGCCGCCGCGTGTCGCACGACCCGAAGCAGGCCGGGGAGCGTGTCCACGGTCGGCGGTGTCACCGGCGTGGCGCGACAGCACCCGGGTAGCGGGGAGGAGGCGTGGTACGGCGAGGCTTGCGCCCCCGCCGTCATCGCCTGCCCCCCGAGAAGCACGAGGGCAGCCCACCCTCGCGCCGGCACGCACCTCACGGGGCGCCGAAGCTGCGCGGGGTGGGCCGGGTGATGATCTCGAAATCCGCGCTACTGTTGTTCGAATCACGCAGCACCCGGCGGGTGCCAATGGTGGTGGCCACGCGCCGCCGTGCCGACTCGCTGGTGTAGGTGCCCGACGAGAAGACGTAGCCGGCGTCGAGCGCCGCCGGCACCCGCTTGTAGGCGCCGCTGTTGCCGTTCTGCAGCGCCTCGAACGCATCGATCACGATTTCGTTGGGCACGCGCGTGACCCACGTGGCGGTGGTCCCCGGCACCAGCGTCGAATCGAGGGCGGCCACATTCGTCGACCGGAAAATCACCACCCCGGGACCGAACACGGCGAGCAGCCAGTCGAAACCGCCCCGGTGCACAATGCGGGTCAAGTTGGGAACGGCCGGGGAATCGAGGTCGCGCCCGTCCGGCCGAAGGTTGAACGTCTCGAAGTCCGCATTCGCCAGGTTCACCGGACTCGCCGGGTTGCCGTTGGGGTCATTGCGGTGATCAATGCCGTCCTGCGCGATAAGCAGACTCTGCCCCGGAGCCAGCGGGTACTGTCGCCCGGTCCCGGGAACCTGCCAGATGCTGGACACGAACACGCTGCCGGTCTGCGATTGCAGCGGCGTGGGCACCGTAGTGGGATTGATCTGTCCCGCGGGGCCGTACGCGTCGGCGATGAGCAGCCCGTCGGCAAATACCGTATCGGTCGCGTTGTTGTAGATCTCGACGAACTGGTCGGAGAAGTACGTGCCGCCACTCGGCGTGCGCGAGGCCGGGTAGTACACCTCCTTGATGACCAGATCGCCGAGGCGGGAACCGCTCAACCGCTGCACAAACGGCGACGGGGGTGCCGACAGGATGGTGCGAGCCGGATCGAGGGCATTGAGCGTCAGGGCGGTGCGTTGGCCGGTGAGGGCAAAGGCGCGTTCCGGGTCGAGGGCGAGACTGCTGGCGATGACATAGGTACCGGGAAGCACGCGCGGGAAGCGCGCCACCCCTTGTGCGTCGGCCACCGCCGTGTCGGTGACATTGCGCTCCGTGCTCGTGAGCAGCACGCGGGCGTTGGCGGCCGCGGTCTGGCCGTACGTCTCCGGGAGGGTGACCTGCACGTCGACGGCGAAGGTCTGGACTTCATTGCTGCCATCACTGCAGCCGGCGAGGATCGCGAGTAGCGACAGCGACCGTAGCACGGCGGAGGCGGTCGGGCGGCCGACCAATGCGGACAAAGGGGAATACGCGAACATCTCAGGGCGTCCTGGTGGGTGTGGGGAGTGAGGCGAGAAACTCGAGCCCGAAGAAGGCGGGCGGATTGCGGCGTTCGAAACCGATCTGTCGCTCCCGCCGATAGAGTGGGCGATCGGCGAGTGCGTTGTTGGCGAAGAGCGCGACCTGCGTGCGCCCCGGCAGCGTCTTGGTGAGGCGCAGATTGACCAGATGGAGAGGAGGCCGACGCTCCCAGCGTCCCTCAAGGGGCGTCACGGCCCGCGCGAGTGACGCGTAGGGAGGCGAGGCCGCCTCGGCGGGGCTGAGCGGCGTGATCCGTCCAGTCAGATCCACGAATCCGAGCGGAGTGCCGTCGGTGCGGCCGACGGGGCGATCATCTTCACGCCAGGTCGTTTGCCAGAGCAGTGAGGCAGCGAGGCCAAGTTGGGGTGCGCGATGCACGAGGCGCACGGCGGTGATGGCCCGTTCCGATTCCAGGCCGCGTCCGCCGGCGTAGACGCCGATGCGTTCGGGCTGAACCGAGCCGCTGATGAACTGCTCCACCGGGATGTCGACATCGTCATCGCGCGCCACGGTGCGAAACCAGCCACCGCTGAACGACAGCTGCGTGCGCACGGCGCTCCATTCGGGGAGCTCGGCGGTCGCCTCGAGGCCATCGGTCTCGATACGCCGACTGTTGCGCGGCACATCGTAAAGACCGACAAAGGCATCGATGCGCTCCGGCACGGGGTCGAGGATCGGTGGACGCCCGGCTGGGAAAGCCGTGGCGCGGTACTGCGGCACGGCGATGCCGATCGGTACCCGACTCGTCCCGAACGCGCCGCTCGTCCGCTCGCGAAAGACGGCCACCATGCCCGTCGTGCGACCGACCTGCCAGTCAACACCGGTCTCCGACTTGGTGGCCCGGGCCGGCGCCAGCGCGGGATTGTGCACGTTGACGACCTTGGTGGTCATCAGCACCAGTCGTTCGGCCGGGTTGGTCGGGTAGTAGTTGAATGACGTCAGGTCGAAGTATCGCGGCAGCGGATACCGCTGCGACAACGTGGGTGCCTTGGTGGTCACCCCGTGCGATGCGCGCCATGTGAGGTGCCGCGTCAACACCACGCTCAGGGCGAGTCGCGGCACGGCCTGCGCACTGGCCCCGCGCGCCGTCCACGAGGGGTCGATGGCATCGAGGCGCGCACCGGCACTGGCGTCGAGCGCACGCCCTCGCCACAACGCCCGTACGCGATGCTCGACGTACGCGGAGAGCAGCGTCTGCGCCGGAACGCGATCGAAACGCTCCGGTCGATCGCCGACGCCGTAATTTTGGCGCGGCGGCTCGATGGGATCGAAGAGGCGCCCGTCGCCCGCGTTGTCATCGACGCGCAGCTCGAGCCCCACGACGGGTTCGTGCCGGCGCCCACGCCACGTGCGCGAACTGCGGGTTTCGAGCCGCACGTACGCATTGCGCGGCTGGCCGTCGACGGTCAGCCGTGTGAGATACTCGCTGCGTCCGTACACACCGGGCGCGGTGGTGTCACGGCGCGCGGCCGAGAGCGGGAAGATGTCGCGGGTCACCAGCTCCTGATAGCGTGACAGCTGCGTGGCCAGGCTCCCGCTCGCCGTCAGCTCCGTCAGCCAGCCGGTGCGCGTGCCGGCGCGCACCCGCAGATCGAGGCGGCCGCCCTGGTCGCGCGAGGACACCAGCCGCTGGTATCGGCGATCGTCCGGATCCTGGCGACTTTCGTCGAGCATGCCGTACGCGCGCAGCCGTAGCGACACCCCGAGCCGCGGGCGTTCACGGGTGAGCGCCGCCTGCACCGTCGCCCGCGTGAAGCGATCAAGCGTGGACCGGGGGTCATCCTGACTGGAGACCAGATTCGCATCGAGGGACAGCCCGTCGCGCGTGGCGCGCCCCCAGCCGGCCACGGTACTCGCCTCGAGCGTTTGCGGATTGGCGCGGACCCGCAGCTCGGGGGTCTGCGCACCAGCTCGTGAGGTCACCAGAATCGCACCGGCGGTGAGATCACCGTGCCGCGCACTCGGCACCCCGCGAATCACCTCGACGGACTCGATGTTGTCGGCTGGAATCTGCCGAAGATCGAGACCACGCCCGGCGGTACTCGAGAACGGCGGCAGCGTATTCGGGCCGCTGTTCAGGATGGTGACCGTGGTCTGCAAATTCGCGTTGTTCGAGACGGGCACGCCGTCGAGCACGATGGCCGTGCCGAGGGCATTGGCGCGCTCGGCTTCGGTGCCGGGCCCAGGATCGCGGGACGCCGCGGTCGGCACCTGTCGCAAGAGCGCCTGCCGCGCACCGGCGAGGCTGGGATTGAGCGCTGCCTGGCCGGGCATGAGTTGCAGCACATCGGCCAGGCTGGAGGCCTGTACATGCTCGATGGCGTCGCGACCGATGATCGAGACGCTGGAGCCCTCCGCTGAGCGCGGGACCTCGGCCGCCGTCACCACCACCTGATCGAGCTGGACCGCGCGTTCCGCGAGGCGCACGAAGAGACGCAGTGGCTCCGGGCCGCAGGGTGAAATCGGCATCCGGCGTTCCGCCAGCGTCGGCGCCCGGGCGCGGAGCTCCGGGGGCCCGGGCGGGACGCCGACGAAGGTGAAGCGCCCGGCGGAATCTGAAACGGCGCGCACAGGGCCGATCTCGAGCATCGCACCAGCAACCGGCGTGCGCTCAGGGAGCCGCTGGACCACGCCTGAAACGTCTGCCGGGGTACAGCCAGCCTGCGCAGCAACGGGCCATGCAGATACCATCATCACTACAGCGCTCGTCAGGCTTTGAACGGACCCAAGGCGGACCATTCCTCGCATGCGGCTGTGTCGATTGCGCTCCCACATTCGCACATGATATGCCATTATCAGCTAAAATCAATCGTGCGACGCCCGCGTTACTCAGCGAAGGCGCCGTCGCCGGCACAGGCGTCCGTCCACACCCGAGCGCGAGGAGGTCGAACACCCAGCAGGCACGCGGGGACAGGCGGCCCAGGAAGCATCCGCGCTCACGGCGATGCTCGACGCCTGCGTCCTGATCGTTGAGGAACAGCAGGCCGGCCCGGCGCGCCCTGCGGTCTACTTGCCCGTGTTTATAAACCTGTGTAGGTTTTCACACATGGCGACCAACCTGGCGAT